>DASUJA010000215.1:0-9332 GCA_036279515.1 Rhodocyclaceae bacterium
GGTTTTTCTCCGATTAACAACTTATTGCCTGCGCTAGACTCGCGCCCTCTCGAACAAGGAGCCTCCCGTGGCTGAAACCCGCCTGATCCACGGCTTCCACGCCGTCACCGCCAAACTGCGCCACTCCGCCGAGGACGTGAAGGAAATCTATCTCGCCGAAGGCCGCAACGACGGCCGCATGCGCGACCTGCTCAAGCTCGCCGAATTCCACAACGTGCGCATCATGCCGGTCGACATGCAGCGCCTGGACGGCATGTCCGGCGGCGCCGTGCATCAGGGCGTCATCGCCAAGGTCGATGCTCGCGCCCGCTTTCTCACCCTCGACGACGTACTCGACGGCCTGGAAGAGCCGCCTCTGCTGCTGGTGCTGGACGGCGTCACCGACCCCCACAACTTGGGTGCCTGCCTGCGTGTGGCCGATGGTGCCGGCGCTCATGCGGTGATCGCCCCCAAGGACAAGGCCGTGGGCCTCAACGCTACCGTCGTGAAAGTCGCCAGCGGAGCCGCCGACACGGTGCCCTACATCACCGTCACCAACCTCTCCCGCAGCCTGCGCGAAATGCAGGAGCGAGGCATTTGGACCATTGGCGCGGCTGAAGAAGCGAGCAAGGATCTGTACGCCATCGACCAGACCGTACCCACCGCCTGGGTGTTGGGCGCGGAAGGTGCCGGCCTGCGCCGTCTCACCAAGGACACTTGCGATGAGTTGGCGAAGATTCCGATGTTCGGCGGTTGTGAAAGCTTGAACGTGTCGGTTGCAAGCGGCGTGTGTCTGTATGAAGCGCGGCGGCAGCGGATGGTGAAGGGCTGACAGAGTTCGATTTTTGTATGTGAGGCGGAGGCGGGGCCGTGCCTCAAAAGACACGTAAACAGCCCAGCGAGAAGGTCGAAGCGCATTTTCCCGACAGGCCATCTCGAATCTATTCGTATAGATGATGGCGAGCTGATTTGTTGTGTCCTTCCTGTACTTTGCTGCGCGCCACCATGCCGCTACGACGGCGGGCGTTGCTTGCTCAATGGCCTCGCCCGAAGGCTTCCGACTGTTGCTGTACTGCGTACTGAGCAACCAGTGGATCCTGTATCGATATTCCCTGCGCATGCATGGCGACGATTTAGTCGTCGGAGCAGGTGGGGCGGGACTCGAAACGGCTGGCAACGGTTGTGGGAAACGTCGATCCTCAGCGGCCCTTCGTCGGTCGGAACCGTCGGACCTCTCACGTTCAATCAGCGCATTGTTGAAGTCTTGAGGCTGACGCAGCGGGTATCCCGGCCGTGCTGGTTGAGGATGTCCGGGCGGATCGTCCTTAATTCCAGTCGGTGGCTCAGTCTTGATCGCCCCTAGTTGGGTGCTTCCATATTCTTCTGAATTCGCCGTAAGAGCCGCCGCAGGAACTCTGCCTCATCATCGGTGAAGCCCGTGAACGCCTTGTCCACCGTAGCTTGGGCCAAGGGCAGGATTGATTCAGCCAAGGTCTTGCCTTGATCCGTCAATTCGACATCGGTGGCCCGTCGGTCGGTTTCCGATGCTTTGCGTAGCAGAAGCTGTCTTTCTTCCATGGCGCTTAACAATCGCACGAGGGTCGGTGGTTCTTGGCCGGTGATCTTGGCCAGTTGTCCGAAGCGAATCCGCTTGTGATGGGCCAGCACCGCCAGCACGCGCCATTCCGGCAAGCTTAGGCCCGATGGCGTCAGGCCTGCCTCAAAAGCCCGCAGCACTGCCAGGTGGGCCTGGTGCAGTAGATAAGGTACGTATTCCTCTAAGTCAAACATAATGATCCGTATGGAAGTATTAATTTATTCGGATTGAAGCTGCGGGTTGAGGCGACCGTCGGTGTTTTTTGGCGTGATACTGGGTTTTCTAGCATCTTGCGCCGAAAGTTTCTCAAATATTTGTGTTGACATAGTTCCATATGGAACTATTATTAGTTCATGGTTGATTTATTTATGGTCGATCTGTTTGTGGCGACCTCGTTCGTCGGTCCGTGAATTTTGTGTCAGAACAAATATTGGAGATCAGTCATGAGCGGTATGAATCTGGGCACCGTCGAGGAACTGCCGAAGGAATATTACGAGCAGTTGGTTTCAAAGAACACGCTGCCCTTGTGGCCCGCCCTGCGCGCGGTGCTGCCTTATGGCAAGCCGGCCCGTCGTACCCAGCCCATCATGTGGCGCTACGCCGACGTGCGGCCCGATTTGATCCGTGCCGGCGAACTGACACCCATCGAAAAGGCCGAGCGCCGTGTGCTGGTGCTTTGCAATCCCGGCCTGGGGTTGCAAAACATGCAGGCTACGGCCTCCATCTACATCGGCCTGCAACTGATTCAGCCCGGTGAAACCGCGCCCAACCACAAGCATTCCCCCTCCGCCGTGCGTTTTGTCGTGGAAGGGGAGGGCGGCTTTACCGTGGTCAATGGCGAAAAGCTGCCCATGGAAAAGGGCGACCTGATCCTCACCCCGCCCGGCCTCTGGCACGAGCACGGCCATGAGGGCAAAGGCCCGGTGGTGTGGCTCGACGCCCTGGATCTGCCCCTGGTCTACGGCATCGATGCCTCCTACTGCATCGATGGCCCGCATCCCCAGCCCATCACCAAGCCGGACGGCAATTGCAACGCCCGCTTCCGTCAGGGCGGCGTGATGCCCTATCGCTCCCTGGATGACAAGTCCAACCGCTATCCGCTGTTGCGTTTCCCCTGGAAGGACGTGAAGCAGTCCCTGGCCGGCCTGGCTTCGGTCACCGCCAAGAACGAACTGGTGCACCTGGCCTACATCAATCCCGAGACCGGCGGCGAGTGCCTGCCGACCCTGGGCTTCTCGGCCATCATGCTGCGTCCGGGCGAGGAGATCCGTTTGCCCAAGCGTTCCGCATCTGCCGTGCTTCACGTGGTGGAAGGCGCCGGCTCCGCCCACGTGGATGACGCCCGCCACAACTTCGGCGAAGCCGACACCCTCGCCGTGCCGACCCACGCCGACGTGGTGCTAAGCAATGCTTCCAGTTCGGCGCCTGCCTACCTATTCATGGTGGACGACGCCCCTCTGCACCGCAAACTGGGCATCTACGAAGTTTTCGGCTGATTGCTGATGCCATGAATACTAGGGTCGCGACTTGCCTTGAATGGGGGAGGGTTGAGGCCTTGGTCCGTTGTTTTTGCACACCCCAAAAAACGCCAATACATAGATAGGAACCCCATGACCGACTATCTCTTTACGCCCCCCGCTGTCGTTGCCGCTCCCGTCGAAGGAGAGTCAAAGCAATTCCCCATCAACCGCATTTTCTGCGTTGGCCGCAACTACGAAGCCCATGCCAAGGAAATGGGGGTGGCTGTGGACCGGGAAGCGCCGTTCTATTTCACCAAGGCTGCCTCCACCTATATGCCCAGCGGGGCCACCGTGGCCTACCCGCCCGGCACCAGCAACTACCACTATGAAATGGAGTTTGTGGTGGCGATCGGTAAGGGGGGCTTCCGCATTGCCAAGGATGCGGCCCTGTCCCATGTCTATGGTTACGCCTGCGGTCTCGACATGACTCGCCGCGACCTGCAACTGGCGGCCCGCGAACAGCGTCGCCCCTGGGATCTGGGCAAGGACGTGGAACAGTCCGCCGTGCTCTCATCCATCGTGCCTAGCGCCAAGATCGGCCATCCCAACAAGGGAACCATAGAGCTGCGCGTGAACGGCCAGAACAAGCAGAGTTCCGACCTGAGTCTGCTGATCCATCCTGTGGCCGACTTGGTCTCCCATCTGTCCCAGTTCTATCACCTGCAACCGGGTGACCTGATCTATACCGGCACGCCGGAAGGTGTCGGCCCCGTGGTGGCCGGCGACAAGATCGAAGGCAGCATCGCCGGCGTGGGCACCATTAGCTTGGTCGTCGGTGCCGCCGAGTAATCAAACGACAGAAAAACGGGCGCTCACCGAAGGCGCTCAGTCCGTTCCCATCAGGAGGAAAACTATGAAAAAGACATTTAAGGTTGCCGCGTTTTCAGCACTCGTCTGGGCGGGCACCGCCCTAGCCGCAGAGCCCATCAAGATCGGTCTCGTGCTGCCTCTGTCCGGCGCCTATGCCGCCTATGGCAAGCAGATCAAGAACGGCGTGGATCTCTACTTGGCCCAACACGGCAACACGCTGGGCGGGCGCAAGGTGGAAGTGGTCGTCAAGGATGACGGCGGCCTGGTGTCGGAGCTGGCCAAGCGCGATGCCCAGGAATTGGTGATCAAGGACAAGGTGGACATCCTCGCCGGCTTCGCCCAGACGCCTTCGGCTTTGACAGTGGCCCCCCTGGCCACCGAAGCCAAGAAGCCCATGATCGTGATGAACGCAGCCGCCTCCATCATCACCACCAAGTCGCCCTACATCGTGCGTACATCCCACAGCTTGAGCCAGGTATCGGCGCCCATTGCGCTGTATGCCGACAAGCTGGGCATCAAGAAGGTCTATACCCTCGTGGCCGATTTTGGCCCCGGTATCGATGCGGAAACCCAGTTCAAGAAGAGCTTCGCCACCAACGGCGGTCAGGTCATCGGCGAAGTTCGCGTGCCCCTGAAGAGTCCCGACTTCTCGCCCTTCCTGCAAAAGATCAAGGACGCCAAGCCTGATGCCGTCTTCCTCTTTCTGCCGCCGGGCGAGTTGACCGTCGGTTTCCTCAAGGGCTTTCAGGAACGGGGCCTGGCCAAGGCCGGCATCAAGATTCTCGCTACGGGCGATCTGACGGAAGAGGACACCTTGGACGCGTTGGGCGATGGCGCGCTAGGCATCATCAATTCCCACCATTACGCCGAATCCCACAAGTCGCCGGAGAACAAGGCCTACACCGAGGCTTACTACAAGGCGTATCCGAAGGACCGTCCCAACTACATGTCCGTGGGCGGCTACGACGGCATGGCGCTGATCGACGAAGTTCTCAAGAAGACCGGCGGCGACGCGGATGCCGAGAAGTTCATCGCGGCAGCCAAGGGCATCAAACTGAACAGCCCGCGCGGACCGATCACCATCGATGCCAAGACGCGGGACATCGTGCAGACCATCTACATCCGCAAGGTGGAGAAGGTGGGCAAGAAGTTGCAGAACGTGGAGTTCGACAAGATGGTCGACTTCCGCGACCCGGCCAAGGAATAAGCAACAAGTCCCCGTCGTCGTAGCGGGGCTGGGTGGAGGCGGCAGCTCACCGCCTCCACTGACAACAAAGCGTGCTGCTGGGTGGCGTGTTCCCGAAGGCCGCAACAGTAATTCCTCTTGGAGAGTGCGACATGACTGTGATCTTCGACGGCATAGCCTCGGGCATGCTGCTGTTCCTCATCAGCGTGGGGTTGTCGGTGACCCTGGGCTTGATGAACTTTGTGAACCTGGCCCACGGAGCCTTCGCCATGCTTGGCGGCTACGTCTGCGTCATTCTGCTGAACCAGGCCGGCGTCCCTTTCCTCGCCACTCTGCCGCTTGCCACCGCGGCCACCGCCCTGGTCGGCGTCGGGCTGGAACGCATCCTCTACCGACGTCTCTACGCCTCCAGTCACCTGGACCAGGTGCTGTTCTCCATCAGCCTCGTTTTCATGTCCATCTCCGCAGCCCAGTACTTCTTCGGTGCCCAGCAGCAGCCCGTGAAATTGCCCGACTTCCTCCAGGGCCAGTTCAACATTCCAGGCATTGACGTGGGCGTCTATCGTCTGTTCCTGATCATGGTCGGCCTCGTCGTTGCCTTCGGCCTGCAATGGCTGTTGGGCAGCACCCGCTTCGGCGCCCAACTGCGTGCCTCGGTGGACAATCCTCGGACAGCCCGTTGCCTCGGCATCAACGTCGATCGCGTGTTCGTCCTGGCATTTGCATTGGGCACCGGCCTCGCCGGTTTAGGGGGCGCGCTGGGCATCGACACCCTCGGTCTCGACCCCAGTTTCCCGGTCAAGTACATCGTGTACTTCCTCATCGTCGTCGCCGTGGGCGGCAGCGGCAACATCAAGGGCTCCCTAATCGCCTCCCTGATCCTGGGTATCTGCGACGTGGCCGGCAAGTACTACATCCCCCAAGTGGGCGCCTTCGTCATCTACACCGTCATGGTGGCGATGCTGATCTTCCGCCCCCAAGGTCTCTTTGGTCGAAAGTAAGGAGCGCGACACCATGACCCAGACGCCTCCCGTCCTGAGCACCTTCGCTTCCCAAGTGGACCTCGGCCCCCTGCGCGCCAAAGCCCGTTGGAAGCCCGCCGAAATCGTTTTCTGGTTGCTGCCCATCGCAGCCTACTTCCTCTTTCCCCAGAACCTGGTGCTCCTGTCCCAGATCGCCATCACGGCCTTGTTCGCCCTGTCCCTGGATTTGATCCTCGGCTACGCCGGCATCGTTTCCCTGGGCCATGCCGCCTTCTTCGGCGTTGGCGCCTATGCAGCCGGCTTGCTGGCCCAGCACGGCTACGGCGATCCCCTCGTGGGGCTTGCCGTAGCCGCCCTGATCGCCGCCTTCGTCGGCCTGCTCTCCAGCTTCCTGCTGCTGCGCGGTTCCGACCTGACCCGGCTGATGGTCACCGTGGGCGTCACCATGGTGCTGTTTGAAGCCGCCAACAAGATGACCGACATCACCGGCGGCGTGGATGGTCTGCAAGGCGTGGAGATGACGCCCCTCTTGGGGCTGTGGCGCTTCGACCTCTACGGCAAGGTGGCCTACCTCTACGCCCTGGTCGTGCTCTTCGTTCTGTTCTGGTTTGCCCGCCGCTTGGTGCACAGCCCCTTCGGCGAGTCCCTGTCGGGCATCCGCCAGAACGTATTGCGCATGCCCGCCATCGGCGTGCCGGTGAAGTCTCGCCTGGTGGTGATCTACACCCTTGGCGCCGCCTACGCCGGTGTGGCTGGTGCCCTGCTGACCCAGACCACCCAGTTCGCCACTATCGAAGTGCTGGGTTTCTCCCGCTCGGCGGAGGTGATGTTGATCCTGGTTCTGGGCGGCACCGGCAGCCTCTACGGCGCACTGCTTGGGGCCATGGTTTTCATGGTCGCCCACCACCTGCTATCCGACATCAATCCCACCTACTGGCAGTTCTGGCTCGGCGCTCTGCTGCTGTTGATCGTGCTCTTCGCCAGAGACGGAGTGATGGGTGGGGTTCGGGCACTGGGGCGGCTGTTTAGCCGCCCCAGAACCCGCACCCCTACGGGACATTAACGACCTTCCCCCCGGCCCCCTTCCCGAGGAAGGGGGTGATGGAGTTAGCCGCCTGTGGCGGCGTTGAATGAATGAACGGAGGTGCCATGAGCACTTACGCTTTGCAAACGAAGAACCTGTTCAAGAAATTCGGCGGCTTCGTCGCCACCAATGACGTGACCCTCAACGTGGAGCAGGGCGCCCGTCATGCCCTGATCGGCCCCAACGGTGCCGGCAAGACCACGCTGATCAATCTGCTCACGGGGTTCCTGGAGCCTTCCGCCGGCAATGTGATCCTGAAGGGCCGGGACGTGACCCGTCTTCCCCAACATCAGCGGGTGAAGCAGGGCCTGGTTCGCACGTTCCAGATCAATCGGCTGTTCGCCGACATGACGGTGATCGAGTCGGTGACCCTGGCGGTGGCGGAACGCCTGGGCCTGGGCAAGCGTTGGTGGAAACCCATCGGCGCCTTTGACGAAGCCACGGAAGAAGCGGCGGAACTGCTGGTCAAGCTGCGCCTGGCCGACGTGGCCAATGAGCGCACCAAGAATCTGGCCTACGGCAAGCAGCGCCTGATCGAGATCGCCCTGGCCCTGGCGGCCAAGCCGCAAGTGTTGTTGCTGGACGAGCCTGCCGCAGGCGTGCCGACGGGGGAGAGCCGGGAGCTGTTCGAGACCATCGCCGGCCTGCCCAAGGACGTGACCATTCTGCTGATCGAACACGATATGGATCTGGTCTTCCGCTTCGCCGACCGGATATCGGTGCTGGTGAGCGGTGCCTTGCTGGTGGAGGACACGCCCGAGGTGATCGCTACACATCCCTTGGTCAAAGAGGTTTATCTGGGAGAAGCCGCCCATGTCTGAACTATTGAAGGTGGAAAACATTACGGCGGGCTACGGCAACGCTATCGTGCTGGAGGACATCTCCTTCAGCCTTGATCAGGGCGACAGCCTGGCGCTCTTGGGTCGCAACGGGATGGGCAAGACCACCTTGCTGGCCACCCTGATGGGAGTGACCAAGCTGCACAAGGGCAAGATGAGCTTCGCCGGGGCCGATCTGTTGGCCTTGCCCGCCCACGTCCGCGCTCACGCAGGACTGGGTTGGGTGCCCCAGGAGAGGGACATCTTCCCGTCCTTGACGGTGGAGGAGAACCTGACGGTGATTGCTCGACCGGGACATTGGAACGTGCAGCGGGTGTACGAGATGTTCCCGCGCCTGTCCGAGCGCAAGAAGAACATGGGCAACCAGCTCTCCGGCGGTGAGCAACAGATGCTCGCCATGGCCCGGGCGCTGATGCTGAATCCCAAGGTGCTGCTGCTGGACGAACCCATGGAAGGCCTGGCACCGCTGATCGTGCAGGAGCTGTTCCACATCATCAAGCGCATGGTGGATGAAGGTTCCATGGCGGTGATCCTGGTTGAACAGCATGCGCATCAGATCCTGCCGCTCACCCGTCAGTCCATCGTGCTGGAGCGGGGGCATGTGGTCTATGGCGGTGACAGCCAGACCTTGATCGACGATCCGGCCCTGCTCGATCAGTGGCTGGGCGTTGCAGCTCACTGAGGCTCACGAAGAGGAAACCCTATGACCAAAGCCATCGACATCATCCATGACGAGCATCGCGCCCTGGCGGCGGTGCTGGAGGCCCTCAAGTTCATGGTGAACGGCATTCGCGACAAGCGCTTCGCGCCGGACTTCAAGCTCTTCGCCACCATGATCGACTACATCACCGGCGTACCGGAGAAGCTGCATCATCCGAAGGAGGAGGATTACCTCTTTGCCAAGCTGCGGCAGCGTTCAGCCGAAGCTGTGCCGGTGCTGGATGAACTGCTCGCCCAGCATCGCAATGGCCCGGCGGCGGTGCAGAAACTTGGGAGTGCCCTGATTCACTATCAGAGTGCCGGTGAGGCGGGATTCGATGATTTCGCCAAGGCGGTGGATACCTACCTGACTTTCAACTGGGAGCACATGAACCTGGAAGAACAAAAGGTCATGCCCCTGGCGCGGCAAGCGCTTACCGCGGACGACTGGGCGGAGATCAACGCCGCCTTCGAGGCCAACGATAATCCCTGGGCCGGGAAGGAGGGAGAGTTCGCGCAGTTGTTCACCCGCATAGTGAACATGGTGCCGGCCCCGCTGGGTCTAGGACAAGCGTAGAACGGCCCCCGCTAAAAATGTCTCCGTTCGCCCTGAGCATCGTGCGTAGCGCAAAGTC
>DASUJA010000216.1:0-16805 GCA_036279515.1 Rhodocyclaceae bacterium
AAAGAGGAAAATCCCATGCGACTCATCCAGAAGGCGCTGACGTTTGATGACGTCCTCCTGGTTCCCGCCCACTCCTCCGTGCTGCCCCGCGAAGTTAGCCTTGCGACGCAGCTCACCAAGAAAATCCGCCTGAACATGCCCCTGGTGTCCGCCGCGATGGACACCGTTACCGAGGCACGTCTGGCCATTGCTCTGGCTCAGGAAGGCGGCATCGGCATCGTCCACAAGAACCTCACGCCCAAGGCCCAGGCTGCTGAAGTCGCCAAGGTCAAGCGTTTCGAGTCTGGCGTGCTGAAGGACCCCATTACCGTTGCGCCCACCATGTCGGTGCGCGATGTCATTGCGCTGACCCGTGCTCATCGCATCTCTGGCCTGCCGGTGGTGGAAGGCAAGAAGGTCGTGGGCATCGTCACCAACCGGGATCTGCGTTTCGAGACCAATCTCGATCAAGCCGTGGGCTCCATGATGACGCCCAAGGAACGCCTGATTGTCGTTAAGGAAGGCGCGTCCCTGGAAGAAGCCAAGGCTTTGATGCACAAGCACCGCCTGGAGCGCGTGCTGGTGGTCAATGACGCCTTCGAGCTGCGCGGGTTGATGACCGTCAAGGACATTCTCAAGTCCACCGAACACCCCAGTGCCGCCAAGGACGAAAGCGGTCGCTTGATCGTTGGCGCTGCCGTTGGCACTGGCGAAGGCACCGAAGAACGTGTGGCGCTGCTGGCTGAAGCCGGTGTGGATGTGATCGTGGTGGATACTGCTCACGGCCATTCCGAAGGCGTGCTGCAACGGGTGCAATGGGTCAAGAAGAACTTCCCCCAAGTCGAAGTGATCGGCGGCAACATCGCTACCGCTTCCGCTGCCAAGGCGCTGGTGGATCATGGCGCTGACGCGGTCAAGGTTGGTATCGGCCCCGGCTCCATCTGCACCACCCGTATCGTGGCTGGTGTGGGCGTCCCCCAGATCACCGCGGTGGACAACGTGTCCAACGCCCTGGCTCCCCTAGGCATTCCGATGATTGCCGACGGCGGTATTCGCTACTCCGGCGACATCTCCAAGGCCATCGCGGCCGGCGCCAACTGCGTCATGCTGGGCGGCCTGTTCGCCGGCACCGAAGAAGCGCCGGGTGAAACCGTGTTGTTCCAGGGACGTTCCTACAAGTCCTATCGCGGCATGGGCTCTCTGGGTGCCATGAAAGACGGCGCAGCGGATCGCTACTTCCAGGACTCCGACGCCAACGTGGAAAAGCTGGTGCCGGAAGGCATCGAGGGTCGCGTGCCTTACAAGGGCCAAGTGACTGCCGTGATCCATCAATTGATGGGCGGCCTGCGCTCTTCCATGGGCTATGTCGGTTGTCGTACCATCGACGAAATGCGCAGCAAGGCGGAGTTCGTCGAAATCACCTCCGCCGGCATCCGCGAGTCTCACGTCCACGACGTGCAGATCACCAAGGAAGCGCCTAACTATCACGTCGACTGACCGGGTCACACCGGACGAAGGCGGCCTCGGCCGCCTTTCTTTATTTTTGGAACTAGGAACGGCAGATGTCCCACCAAAAAATCCTCATCCTCGATTTCGGCTCCCAGGTTTCCCAACTGATCGCCCGCCGCATCCGCGAGCAGCAGGTCTATTGCGAACTGCACTCCTTCGACGTATCCGAACAGTTCATCCGTGAGTTCAACCCCAAGGGCATCGTGCTCTCCGGTGGTCCGAATTCCGTTTATGAAGCCGAGGATTGGAAGGCGCCTCAAGTGGTGTTCGAGCTGGGTGTGCCCGTGCTGGGCATCTGCTACGGCATGCAGACCATGGCCCAGCAACTGGGCGGCAAGGTGGAGTCCTCCAGCAAGCGCGAATTCGGCTATGCCGAGATGCGCGCTCGCGGCCATTCCAAGCTGTTCGCCGGCGTTCAGGATCGCACCAACGACGAGGGCCACGGTCTACTGGACGTGTGGATGAGCCACGGCGACAAGGTCACCCAACTGCCTCCCGGCTTCAAGGTGATCGGCGATAACGAATCCACACCCATCGCCGCCATGGCCGATGAAGCGCGCGGCTTCTACGCCGTTCAGTTCCACCCGGAAGTGACCCACACCCTCAAGGGCAAGGACATGTTTGCCCGCTTCGTCCATGACATCTGCGGCTGCGGTCGCGATTGGACGATGCCCAACTACATCGACGAAGCCGTCGCCAAAATTCGCGAACAGGTGGGCAAGGAAGAAGTGATCCTGGGCCTCTCCGGCGGCGTGGATTCCTCCGTGGCTGCCGCCCTGATCCACAAGGCCATTGGCGATCAACTCACCTGCGTGTTCGTGGATAACGGCCTGCTGCGCCTCAACGAGGCCGAACAGGTGATGGACACCTTCGCCAAGAACCTGGGCGTGAAGGTCATCCACGTGGATGCCACCGCGCAGTTCATGGGCCATCTGACTGGCGTTTCCGACCCTGAGCAGAAGCGCAAGATCATAGGCCGCGAGTTCGTGGAAGTGTTCCAGGCCGAGTCGCAAAAGTTGAGCAATGCCAAGTGGCTTGCCCAGGGCACCATCTATCCCGACGTGATCGAATCCGCCGGCGCCAAGACCAAGAAGGCCCACACCATCAAGTCCCACCACAACGTGGGCGGCCTGCCCGAGACCCTGAACCTCAAGCTGCTGGAACCCCTGCGCGATCTGTTCAAGGACGAAGTGCGCGAACTGGGCGTGGCGCTGGGCCTGCCTCACGACATGGTCTATCGCCATCCCTTCCCCGGCCCCGGTCTGGGGGTGCGCATTCTGGGCGAAGTGAAAAAAGAATTCGCCGACCTGCTGCGCCGTGCCGATGCCATCTTCATCGACGAACTGCGTGCCTCCGGCTGGTACGACAAGACCAGCCAAGCCTTCGCTGTTTTCCTGCCGGTGAAGAGCGTGGGCGTCATGGGCGACGGCCGCACCTACGAATACGTGGTGGCTCTCCGCGCTGTGGAAACCCAGGACTTCATGACTGCCCACTGGGCAGAGCTGCCTCACAGCCTGTTGGGCAAGGTCAGCAACCGCATCATCAATGAAGTCCGCGGTATCAATCGGGTGGTCTACGACATTTCCGGCAAGCCGCCCGCCACGATTGAGTGGGAATGATCGTTTACCGTTTGGATTAGCCGTTTCTTTTCACTGCCCGCTCTTGCGGGCAGTGGTTTATTTGGGGTATCCGAGACATGGATACCCGTTGTCTTGGCACCTGATTTTTGGTGGGGCGTTTCGTTTTGCCACCGAGCCCGAAGTGAAGGTGTCTACTTGGTACGGCCAGTTGGTTGCGGTTTGGCCTGCCACCTGCCCGCTGCTCAACTCAAGTTCAGCGCCTCCCCCCTCCAGTGGTTAGTGACGAACTGTTTTTCCTCCATCGCCACCTTCCTCATGCTGTTCGCTATTCAGAACACCATGAGCCGTCAAGGTGGGGGGGCGACACAGCTGGCAAACCAGGCTGTCTAGCGGCGTAGCGAAATGAGTGTCCATGCGATGCAATAGGTGAAGCCTTTTGCAAATCCCTGGGCTACGATGGGATTGCGCTATTTCACGTTCATCTCACACTGATACCTATAGATGACGCGGGCTTGATGGAGGTCAAGCCTGTAAGTCCTGCAGGAGGTAAAACGCCGGCTCACGTTGCATTGTTCAATGTGAAGCTTATAAAGAATTGATTACGGAGCGTTTTCTTGATGCCAGAAATATCAAGTTTTCCTGGAGAGATAAGTTCCTTGGGATTGATTGAAGCCCTGGATGTCATGGATCTGGGCTTTCTTTGGCTGGACGACGATCTCCTTGTGCGCAAACACAATCAAGCATATCGCCGGCTACTGGACCTTGGTGACGAAGAGGTTTTTGTAGGACGCCCATATCAGGAAGTCATCAAGTTTCTGCTCGAGCGTGGCGAGTTCATCAACGCCGAAGATCACGAGTCCTATCTGTCGAGCCGTTTCAAATCCATGCAGGCCAAGGAGGTCTATTGCGCGGATCGGGTTCGGCCTAACGGTGTCGTCCTTCGAGTCACCGCCAAGCCGCTGGATTCCGGTGGATATGTCTTCACCTATCTCGACATTACGCGCGAGAGTCGTGCGCTTGAAGAAGTACAACGCAACGCAAAAGCCACCGTGGTGGCCATGGCGAACTTTGCCGAGCACCGGGATATGGATACTGGCGTACACGTTCTTCGCGTAGCTCGGCTAGTGGGGCAAACCGCCCGTAATTTGCATAAGCATGGCAAGTACGTGGAAATCATCGACGAGAGTTTCATTGAACACGTCAGCACCGCCAGCATTCTCCATGACGTGGGCAAGATCGCTACTCCGGATAGGGTGCTGCTCAAGGAAGGGCCGCTGACCTTTGAAGAGCGGGAGCTAATGAAGCTGCATGCCGCCATGGGCGCCCAACTGCTGAAGCAGGCGCGCGGCATGATGGGCGAGAGCAAGTATCTCCAACTGGGGGAAGAGGTCGCGCTTACCCATCACGAGTGGTTTGACGGCTCCGGGTATCCCAACGGACTCCGTGGTGACGACATCCCGTTGGCAGGGCGAATCTCAGCTATCGCCGACGTGTTCGATGCCCTCACGTCCCGGCGCCCTTACAAAGCGCCTTGGTCGGCGGAACAGGCGATAGCAGAGATCAACAGGCATCGTGGCACGCAATTCGATCCGGTTGTGGTGGATGCATTTGAGGAAGTCATTCGGGAGCGTGAATTGATTTCCCTGGTGGAATGGACGGAAGCCATGAGCGTCGGCAACCATCACATCGATGAACAACACCGGATATTGATGGACACCATCAACCAATTGGCAAGTGCCGAAAGCCAGAACGACCGCCCCGTGCTTGCCATGATCGTGGATGAGTTAATCGCCTACGCCGCGTTTCACTTTCACTTTGAAGAGCAGCTGATGCAGGACTGCGGCTTTCCCCGTGTGGATGCCCACCGCCAAGAACATCATATTTTCACCACCTGGGTGTCGGGGGTGCGAGACGAGTTCATTCATCTGCGACGCGACCAGTTGGGTGTTCGGATATTGAACTTCCTCAGAGACTGGTTGCGAGATCACATCCTGGGCGAAGACCAGAAGTACGCGCCTTACGTGGCTATGGCGGGGCAATCGAGGATTTAAGAGTGACCAGGGCGGCCTGACTGTCGGCTGCTAACAGAACCACATGGCCAGCATTGCCGGGTCGTCCATCATTGCGATGGAAAAATAGATCGCCAGTTGATAGAAGATCAGCTCGGGCGCTTCAGCAAGGTGGCGGAGCGTAGGTAATGACGGCTGATCGAGTGGCACAACAGGTCGCACGAGAAGTCGTAATGGGAAAGCAGTGGAAGCAGCTGCGTAGGACTCCGGAAAACAAAAACGCCCCGAAAGGGGCGTCGTTGCACTGTTTGGCGGAGAGGGCGGGATTCGAACCCGCGTTAGGTTATTCACCTAAACACGCTTTCCAGGCGTGCGACTTAAACCGCTCATCCACCTCTCCGGAAAGGCGAGCATTCTAGCAGATAATTTTTTGCTGAAAAGGCTTTTCGCGCGCTCATTTATTCCGTATGTCGGAGAGAGAGGTCGACAGCCTTCACGTCCTTGGTGAGAGTACCGATGGAAATGCGGTCAACGCCCGTCTCGGCGATGGAACGTACGGTGTCGATGCGCACGCCGCCGGAGGCTTCCAGCACGGCACGGCCGGCGGTGAGTTCGACGGCCTGCTTCATCTGTTCCAGCGTCATGTTGTCCAGGAGCACCATCTTGGCGCCGGCTTCCAGGGCTTCGGTAAGTTGTTCCAGGGTTTCCACTTCGATCTGGATGAACACATCCTGGCGGGCAAGGGCACGAGCCTGTTCCAAGGCTTTGCTGACGCCGCCGCTGGCCATGATGTGGTTTTCTTTAATCAGAATGCCGTCGTAAAGGCCCAAGCGATGGTTGGTGCCCCCGCCGCAGGTGACCGCGTACTTCTGCGCCAGACGCAGGCCAGGCAGGGTCTTACGGGTGTCGACGATGTGGGCGCGGGTGCCCTTGATCGCATCCACATAACGGTGCGTAGTAGTGGCAGTGGCCGAGAGCAGTTGCAGGAAGTTGAGGGCGGGGCGCTCGGCGGTGAGCAGGGCGCGGGTGTTGGCTTCGATCTCGCAAAGCACCTGACCGGGTTCAACGCTGGCGCCATCGCGGGCGCTCCAGTGAATCTTGGCGGTGGGGTCCAGGTAGGAGAAACAAGCATCGAACCAGGCGGTGCCGCAGAGCACGGCAGCTTCGCGACTGATGACGGTGCCGCGTGAACGTTTGTCGCCAGAGGTGAGCAGGGCGGTCAGATCGCCTCCGCCGATGTCTTCTTGCAACGCAACCAATACATTGCGATTAATCTCGGCAGCCAGTGGAATCGAAAATTTCATGCTAACGTTCTCCTCGGAAAGTCGCGTGGATTCTAGCATTGGAGGAGTTTGGGTATGTTCGAGATGTTATTGGTAGTACTGGGTGTTCTGACGGCTTTGGCCATCGTATTCAGTCTGGTGTACTGGTACATCCGGGACATCACGCAAAAGCAGCACGCCATTTTGCGCAACTATCCGATCATCGGACATCTGCGCTATTTCTTCGAGCAGTTGGGCGAATACTTCCGCCAGTACTTCTTCCTCGGTGATCGGGATGAGCGGCCTTTTAATCGGGCCACCCGTTCCTGGGTCTATCGCCTCGCCAAGGACGAAGGCGGCGTCATCGGCTTCGGCACTACCTACGACAAGCAGAGCCCCGGCGCCCTGCTGTTCGTCAATGCACCATTCCCTGTGTTGGACGAGGATCGGCTGCCCACGCCGCCCCTGTCCATCGGCGAAGGGTATTGCCGTCAACCGTTTGTCGCTCGCTCTCTCGTGAACATCAGCGGCATGAGCTACGGCGCCCTCTCGAAGCCCGCGGTGCAGGCCCTGTCGAAAGGCGCGGCGGAGGTGGGTTGCTGGATGGATACCGGCGAGGGCGGCTTGTCGCCATATCACCTGGAAGGCGGCTGCGATGTGATCTTTCAGATCGGCACCGCCAAGTACGGTGTACGGGACGAACAGGGCGAGTTGTCCGATGAACGCCTGCGTGCCGTCGCCGCTCATGAGCAAGTGAAGGCCTTTGAGATCAAGTTGTCCCAAGGCGCCAAACCGGGCAAGGGCGGCGTGCTGCCGGCCGCCAAGGTGACGCCTGAAATCGCCGCCATTCGCGGCATTCCTGCGGGCAAGGATTCTCTTTCGCCGAATCGCCACCTGGATGTCGCCAACATGGATCAGCTGCTGGACATGGTGATCCATGTGCGCGAAGTGACGGGAAAGCCGGTGGGCATCAAGACCGCCATCGGCGGTTGGGAATTCATGCATCTACTGACCAGTGCAGTGAAGCAACGCGGCCTCGACAGTGCGCCGGACTTCCTGGTGATCGACGGCGGCGAAGGTGGCTCCGGTGCCGCGCCTCAAGCCCTGGCGGACCACATGGGCTTGTCCATTGAGGAAGCCCTGCCGCGCGTGGTGGATACATTGATCGAATCGGGTTTGCGTTCCCGCATCAAGGTGATTGCCTCGGGGCAGCTCATCACCTCGGCCCGCGCCGCCTGGGCGCTGGCTTGCGGCGCGGATTTCATCAACACCGCGCGGGGCTTCATGCTTTCCCTGGGCTGCATTCAGGCCCTGCGTTGTCACACCAACACTTGCCCCACCGGCATCACCACCCACAACGAAAAACTCCAGCGCGGGTTGGTGGTGGAGGAAAAGTATCTGCGGGTCGCCAACTACTGCCGCAACATCAACAAGGAGATCGACATGATCGCCCACAGTTGCGGCCTGCACCATGCGCGGGAGTTTCGCCGCGAGCATGTGCGCATCATGCAAAGTCCCGGCCGCAGCTCGGCCCTTTCCAGCTTGTATCCGTACCCGGAGTCAGGCGCTGCGCAGTGAGCGGTGCCGCTCCAGAAGCGCGAGTCCAAGGCTGCTGCTGACGATGATCGCCATGCCCAGCAAAGAAATATGGCTGGGCCAATGGTCGAAGAACAGTGCGCCGTAGAGGGCCGCCCAGATCAACTGCGCGTAGAGCAGCGGCGAGAGGGTGGATGCGGGCGCGTAGCGGAAGGCGCGGGTGAGCAGGTAGTGGCCCCCGCCGCCCAGGGCGCCCATGCTGAACAGCAGCACCCAGTCAAATCCGTGAATGTCGGGAACCGTCCAGAACGTAGGCAAGGCAAGGCTCATCCCCAGCGAGCCCACCCAGGCGGTATAGAACAACAAGGTCCAAGTGTTTTCGTGGGGTGCCAGGATGCGGGTTTGCAGCTGGTAAATCACATAGGCAACCGCCGTGGCCAGTGCCCATCCCAGTCCTTCGAGGGAAATGCCGCCGCCAGGACGGGCGATCAACAGTACGCCCGCAAACCCGACCACGATGGCGATCCATTTCGCCCGCCCGACCTTTTCGCCAAGCACCGGGCCGGACAACAGGCCCACCAGCAATGGCGTGATGAACACAACCGCTGTGGCTTCGGCCAAGGGCATGTGGCGGAAGGTCATCATGCTGAAGATGGTGGTGCCCATCATCGTGATGCCGCGCAGGATCATGGCCCTGCGGCGAGATGTGCGCAGAAGGCCGCGTCCCATGGATGGGCCGATGAAAACGATCATGAGCACCAGTTGGCCCAGGTAGCGGACCCATGCCAGGAAGGGCACCGGCACGGTGGCCGATAGATGTTTGACGGCGGCATCGAGGCTGGCGAAACAGAACACGGATGCCAGCATGAGCAACATGCCTCGCAGGCGGTGATGCTCAGTCATGGGCAATCCAGCGGTTCAGCAACGCTCTTGCAGGTGAAATCAGTTCGCTGGCGGTGAGGCCGATGGGGCCGATGCCTTCGGCCACGCAATGATCGGCGGCAAGGCCGTGGAGATGCACTGCCGCCGTCAAGGCTTGGGCGGCGGCCCAGCCCTGAGCCAGGAGCGCCACGGTGAAGCCCGTGAGCACGTCGCCGGTGCCGGCGCTGGCGAGGCCCGGATTGCCCGTGGTGTTGATCGCCCACCCACAGTCGGGTGCGGCGATCACGCTGCCAACACCTTTCAGCACCACATGGGCGTTAAAGCGGGAGGCGAGTTGCTTGGCTGCCGCGATCCGATCCGCCTGGATGTCGGTCACGTCGCAGCCCAGGAGCCGTGCGGCTTCCAGAGGATGGGGTGTCAGCACGGTGCCGTCTTCCCGGCGGGCCACGTGATTGTGGAGTGCCGGATGTGCTGCCAGTAGGTTGATGCCATCCGCATCGATCACCAGCGGCACAGAGGTATTGATCGACTGTCGCAACAGGTCCGTTGCTTCGGTACTGTCGCCGAGGCCGGGGCCCACGGCCAAAGCCGTGGCGAGAGGAATCGCTTCGTTGGCTGAACGTAGCATCAATTCTGGTTGTTGCGGATCAACGGGAAGTCGATCCAACATGCCGACATAGATCCGTCCCGCTCCCAGTTTTAGCGCGGCACGGCCCGCCAGCAGCGCCGCACCGGTCATACCTGTTGCACCGCCGACGACGACTGCGTTGCCATTGCTGCCTTTGTGGCTGTTGCGCGGGCGTGGAAGCAGGCTGGCGCGGAAGTCTTCAATGCTCACGACCCGGCCATGGGGCAGGGCCGCAATGGCATCGCCGAGGGACAGATCGGCCACCGTGATGTGGCCACAATGGTCCGGGCCGTTGAGGGTGTAAAGGCCCGGCTTTGCCGAAATGAATGTGATGGTGTGCGAGGCACGAACCACGGGGCCAAGGGCGCGACCCGTGTCCGCATTGAGGCCCGAGGGGCAGTCGAGGGCCTGCACAGGGCCCGGATAGCGACTGATGGCATCAATCCAGTCGGCGTAGATGCCTTCCGCCGGTCGGGTGAGTCCGATGCCAAAGAGTGCGTCGATCAACAGGCCGAACTTGCCAGAGGGAACGTCCCGCTCCACCTTGCCGCCGGCAGCTATCCAGGACTCCCAGGCGTGACGGGCATCGGCGGGCATCCGCTCGGGATCGGCGCGGGAAACGACAACAGGCGCCAAACCCTTTTTTTTGAGCAGTCGCGCCACCACCAATCCGTCGCCACCATTGTTGCCGGGGCCCACGAAGATCAGTGGGGCGCCAGTGAGTCCCTTTTGCAATTCGACGGCAAGGCTTGCCGCCGCGGCACCGGCACGCTCCATGAGTGGAGTGTCGGCGAAGCGCTGTTCCAATACACGTAGCGCAGGGCTGACCAACAACAGTCGTATGGAGTCCATAATGGGCGGAATGGCAGGCAGGGAGCGCTAGTGTAGCGAATCGAGTGGTACATTATCGCGGCGATTGGAGGCAGAGGTTGCTACGAGGACGCTATGAAATTAGAAGAAAATTTTTCCGATCTGATATCCCGCATCACCCATCTGCGCCGAGATATTCACGCGCATCCTGAGTTGGCGTTTGCCGAGACCCGCACCTCGGTACTGGTGGCCGACTATCTGCGCAACCTGGGTCTGGAGGTTCATACCGGCCTCGCCGAGACAGGCGTGGTGGGCATTCTCCGCAACGGCACTAGCGAGCGGGCCATCGGCCTGCGGGCCGACATGGACGCACTGCCGCTCGAAGAACTCAACCGCTTCCCCCATCATTCGTGCCACGAAGGCCGAATGCACGCCTGCGGTCATGATGGCCACACGGCCATGCTGCTTGGCGCAGCTGACGCGCTGAGCAAAACCAAGTCATTCGATGGCACCGTGTATTTCATCTTTCAACCCGCCGAAGAGCACGAAGGCGGTGGACAACGCATGGTGGAAGATGGCCTGTTCCGCAAGTTCCCCATGGACATGGTGTTTGGCTTGCACAACTGGCCGGGCCTTCCTGCAGGTAGCATCGCTGTGCATCAAGGGCCCGTGATGGCTGGGGCGGATCGCTTCGACGTTCTTATCACTGGCCGCGGCGGCCATGCCGCCATGCCTCACCAGGGCGTTGATGTGGTGGTGGCCGGCAGCGCCTTGGTGCAGGCGCTGCAAACGCTGGTGTCCCGCAATACCGATCCCCTGGATTCCACCGTGCTATCCGTGACCCGCTTCGAGGCCGGTCATGCGGACAACGTGCTGCCGGAAAAGGCCCGCCTCGGCGGCACGGTGCGGACCTTGCGTCCCGACCTACAGGACGCCATGGAAGCCGGCATGCGTCGCATCTGTACCGGCATCGAGGCCACCTATGGCGTTGGCATTGAGTTGGTTTATGAGCGCGGTTATCCCCCCACGTTGAATGCGGATGAGCCGGCGTTCCTGTGTCGCGAAGTCGCGCGCCATGTGGCAGCGGGCGGCGAGGTTTTCACGGGCCTCAAGCCCAGCATGGGCGCCGAGGATTTCGCCTATCTAGCGCGGGAGGTGGCGGCTTGCTACGTCTGGCTCGGCAACGGGCCGGGACAGGGGGGCTGCATGCTGCATAGCCCCCACTACGACTTCAACGATGACATTCTCGCCACCGGCATTCGCTACTGGGTGCGGCTGGCGGAGCGGGCCTTGGGCTGCTGAGATGGGGCGTCGCCGTAACGAAAAGGGCATCCCGCGGGATGTCCTTTTCGTTTGGTACGAAGGACAGGCTTAAACCAGACCTTCGGCCTTGAGCGCGGCCTGCACTGCGGGGCGCGCGGCCACACGGGCCATGTAGGCGGTGACGTTGGCCCAGTTGGATAGATCGAAGTTTGCGACCTTGGCCCAACGGTTCACGGTAAACAAATAGGCGTCGGCCACGGTGAAGTCTTCACCCATCAAGTAGGACTTGCCTTGCAGCTGTTGATTCACGTACTCGTATCGGCGCTTTAACAGTGCCTTGGCGTCGGCCTTCCAGTCCTCGCTGGCGGCGGGGTTAAAGAAGGGGCTGTAGGGCCTGTGAATTTCGGTGCCGATGAAAGTCAGCCAGCTTTGCAGGTGATAACGTTCCAGGGTGCCGTTGGCAGGGGCCAGTTTCTTGGCCGGTACCAGGTCGGCCAAGTATTGGACGATGGCGGGGCCTTCGGTCAGCAGTTCGCTGTTGTCCAGCAGCAGAGCGGGCACATAACCCTTAGGATTGATCTTCCAGTAGTCGGCACCGCTGGCGGTGACCTTGGTCTTGAGATCGACAGATTCGGTTTCGTAGGGCAGGCCAGCTTCTTCAAGCACGATGTGGGGGGAAAGAGAGCAGGCGCCGGGCTTCAGATAGAGCTTCAAGGTAGTTCTCCTGTTGGTGTTTTTGGAGCTATTGATTATGGACGATCCACCTCGCCGGAATTATCTCGGATGGCGAAGGGGGGATTTCTTCAAAGAACCAGCCGGTTGCCGGCGCAGGTCTTGGCTCGGCTCAGGCGCGTGAGGGTGGGCAGCAGGTTGAGGCTGGTGGCTTTGCGCAGGGCTTCGGCTTCCTGTTTTAGATCGTCGAAATCCATCTCCACGGTTTCGCCCGCTGCGGCAAAGGCGATGGCGTTGCCGCTGTCGCAACTGGGGAAGGCCAGGGCGCGGTCGTCGAAGGCTTCCTTCAAGCGGTCGATGCTGGCGCGGAAATCCTTGCGGCGGGAGAGCAGGTTGGTCACCAGCAGACCCTGGTCCGAAAGGCGGCTGCGGGCGTTGAGGTAGAAGGGTAGGGTATCCAGGGCGCCGCATTTGGCATCCTCATCGAAACCGTCTACCAGGATCAGGTCGAAGGGTTTGCCCTTCTTCATCACGTACTCAGCGCCGTCGCCGATCTCGACGGTGAAACGCTCGTCTTCATAGGGCAGCTTGAAATGATGAGTCGCTGCGGCCACCACCCGGGGTTCTATTTCCACAACGGTGAGTTGGCTCTCGGGCCGATGCCGATGCAGGAATTTGGTCAGAGACCCAGCGCCCAGTCCGATCAGCAGCGTGCGGCGCGGCCAGCGCGGATACTGGGATGCAGGCCGCATCAGCAGGGCGGTCATCATCTCCCGGGTGTAGTCCAGCTCCAGCGCCCAGGGCCGCGCCACGCGCATGGCACCCTGAATCCAGTCGGAGCCGAAGTGAAGGTAGCGGACGCCCGCTTCCTCGCTGATGTCGATGTCGAAGGTCAATGGAAACTCGAATTTGTAGGAGGGCCGCCCTCGGCCCGACATTCATGTGTTCATGCGGTCGGGCCGAGGGCGGCCCTCCTACAGCACTTAGTGCAGCGTGCGCTTGGGGCCAGGGAACAGCTGGTCGAGCAGTTCCGGGCCGTAGCGGTAGGTGTGGTTGCAGATTTCGTCGGCAATGACGATCTCGCCCTTTTCCTCCAGCACGCCAGCGAGTTCTGCGCGACCCAGGGAGCGCAGCATGTCCAGCACCTTGCCCTCGTCGCGGGGGCAGTGATAGCTGGCGGCGGCGGGAGCGAAGACGCGCACCGTTTCCTCGGGGAAGAGGCGGGTCAGCAGGGTTTCCGCAGGGAGGGCCAGTTCGTCGTCCTTCACCGTGCCGGCCAAAAGCTGAATGCGGTTCCAGCCGTCCTCGTCGCGCTTGTCGGCGCCGGGCATCTTTTGCAGGAACAGGCCGCAAGCCCGCTCGCCATCAGCCATGAGCCACAGCCGGGAGGGCGCCTGTTCGGAGATTTCCAGATAGTTCTCGAAGATGGCCGCCACCGACTCGCCTTCGAGCGGCACGAAGCTTTGATAGGGCCGTTCTGCGGCAGTGTTGGTGCGCAGGGTCAGCACCAACTGGCCGTCGCCCAGCAGAGCGGGCACAGGCGCCGGCGCCAGATCGGCGGGCGCCTTCGCAACACCGCGCAGGCGCAGTTGTTCGTCGCAATCCACCACCAGCAAACGCAGGGCGCCATGGCCCTGCACCTGGAAGGAGAGCCGGCCCGGCGTCTTGAGATTGCTGCCGATGAGGGTCGTCACGGCGGTCATCTGGCCGAGCAGATCACGCGTGGTGGGCGCGTAGTCGCGGCCATGCTGCATGGCTTGCCAAGCCACGTCCAGATGCACTAGGGCGCCGCGGATGTCCAGGTCTTCAAAGAGGAAACGGGTGACAGTATCAGTCATGCTCAGTTCACGAAGCTGGCGAACAGGTTGGGATCGAAGCCCACCAGCAGTTGGCCCGTGGATGTTTCCACTACGGGGCGTTTGATCAGGCTCGGGTTGGCGACCATTAGGGCCACCGCCTTGCTCTGGGTGGTGATCTCCTGGTCTTCCGGAGAGAGCTTGCGGTAGGTGGTGCCCTTGGTATTCACCAGGGTCTTCCAGCCCACGGCCTTGCACCAAGCGACGAGACGCTCGCGGGGCACGCCTTCTTTCTTGTAGTCGTGGAAGCTGTATTCGACCTTGTGCTCATCGCACCAGTCGAAGGCTTTCTTCATTGTGCTGCAGCTCTTGATGCCGTAAATCTTAGCCATGGGGTTCTCCGGGGAAGCCCGCAATTTTAACAAAGCCTGAGAGCCGGCTCAGGCTACATGGCGATGTTTGGCGGAGAGGCGCACGGAAATGAAGAGCAGCAGGCTCATCATGGCGGCCAGCTTGGCGATGGGCAGCACGGTGCCGTCCAGGCTGATGCCCACCAGATTGCTGACCAGCAGTGCGCCTACCATGCTGAACAAGCCGAACAGGCCTGCCGCCGAGCCCGCCAGCTTGGGGAAAGGGGCGATGGACCCGGCCTGGGCGCAAGGAAAAATGATGCCGTGGCAGAACATGATGAGGAACTGGGCCGATACCACCAGCGCCCAGTGCTGAATGCTCGCCGCCGTGACGGCCAGGAAGGAAAGCCCGCCCAGCAGCATCAGATTGGATGCCCGATTGACCGTGCGTTCCAGGCCCCAGTTGGGCAGCAGGCGGCGGCAGAGGAAGCTGCCGCTCAGGAATCCGATGCAGCCTAGCGAGAAGAGATAGCCGTAGTTGGCGGTGGAGATGCCTAGCACCTTGATGTACACGAACGAGGCGCCGGAGATGAAAACGAAAATGGTGCCGTAACCCAGGCTGCCTGCCAGCGTATAGGCCCAGAACGCAGGGCTGCGCGCCACCTGCAAATAGTTGCCAGCCAAGGCGGCGGGCGCCGTGGCGCGGGGATTGGGATGGGCGTTGGTTTCCCGCAGCCAGCGTACGGTGGCTGCGAACACCAGCAGACTGACGAGGGCATGGAGCATGAAAGCCGCGCGCCAGCCGAAGTGGGCCTGCAATTGGGCGCCGATGATGGGGCCGGAGATCACCGCGAAAGCCATGTAGCTGGAAGCCCGCGCAATGCGCTGGGCGCCTTCCTGGGGCGTGTAGCAATCGCGGATCACCGCCCGCGCTACCACGATGGCGGTGCAGACTCCCACCGCCTGGACGAAGCGGGCAGCGATCAGCATCTGGATCGACGGCGCCAACGCGCAGGCGATGCTGGCAGCGATGTAAGTAGCGAGGCCGCCCAGCATGATGGGCCGCCGCCCGTAGCGGTCGGAGAGAGGGCCGCTCACCAGTTGGGCCAGACCAAAGCCGATAGCGAAGAGGGAAAGCGTCTGCTGAACCACCGCCGGAGACACGTTGAACTCCGTCGCCAAATGGGGGAGGGAAGCCAGATAGAGATCGGTGGAGATGGGCTGCAACATCAGGCAGCCGGTGATGAGCAGGATCAGGATGTGTTCTGGCATCTTGGCGTCGTGAGCGAAGAGTCGAGAGGTGGAGGCCTTTTTACGCTCAGGTCTCCACTCTCGACTACTCAAGACTACTTCTGCAACTTGGCAAAAGCCGCTGCCATGGCGCCGCCCATTTGCGGCTGCTGTTGCAGGCGGGCGCTGCCGCCTCGGGACATGCGGTCGTTGCGGTCTTGGCCGCGAGGTGCGTTGCTCTTGGAGGGATCGTCGGACATGCGCATGGTGAGCGCAACGCGCTTGCGGGCCACGTCCACTTCCAGCACCTTCACCTTCACCACGTCGCCGGCCTTGACCACGCTGTGCGGGTCTTTGACGAACTTGTCGGAAAGGGCGGAGATATGCACCAAACCGTCCTGGTGCACGCCGATATCCACGAAGGCGCCGAAGTTGGTCACGTTGGTGATGGTGCCTTCCAGGATCATGCCCAGTTGCAGGTCCTTCAGGTCTTCCACGCCTTCCTTGAAGGTCGCCGTCTTGAACTCGGGACGCGGGTCGCGGCCGGGTTTTTCCAGTTCTTTGAGGATGTCCTGCACGGTGGGCAAACCGAACTTGTCATCGGTGTACTTAACCGGATTGAGGGCCTTCACCACGCGGCTGTCGCCGATGATTTCCTTCACATCCTTCTGGATGTCGGCCAGGATGCGCTCCACCACCGGATAGGCTTCCGGGTGGACGGCGGAAGAATCGAGCGGGTTGTCGCCGTTCATCACGCGCAGGAAGCCGGCCGCTTGCTCGAAGGTCTTGTCGCCGAGGCGGGGCACTTCGTGCAATTGGGCGCGGGATTTGAAGGCGCCGTTCAGGTCGCGGTAGCTGACGATGTTGGCGGCCAGCGTGCTGTTGAGGCCGGAGATGCGCGTCAGCAGCGGCACGGAGGCGGTGTTTACATCCACGCCCACGGAGTTCACGCAGTCTTCCACCACCGCGTCCAAGGACTTGGCGAGCTTGGATTGGTTCAAGTCGTGCTGGTACTGGCCGACGCCGATGGACTTGGGATCGATCTTCACCAACTCGGCCAGGGGGTCTTGCAGGCGGCGGGCGATGGAGACGGCGCCGCGCAGGGATACGTCCAGGTTGGGGAATTCCTTGGCGGCCAGTTCGGAGGCGGAATAGACCGAGGCGCCGGCTTCGGACACGACCACCTTGGTCATGTGCAGTTGGGGCAGGCCCTTGATCAGGTCGGCGGCCAGCTTGTCGGTTTCGCGGCTGGCGGTGCCGTTGCCGATGGCGATCAGATCCACGTTGTGCTTGATGCAC
>DASUJA010000217.1:0-14409 GCA_036279515.1 Rhodocyclaceae bacterium
ATGGTGGGGCGCATTGGCTTCGGTCCGGACGTGGATCGGATCGCCAAGGTTTTCCACTTTCCTTTGGCCTTCAGTCCGGACGTGTTTCACCTGTCCACCAGCAAGGGCGTGGACATCCTCATCAGCGACATCGACGACCCGAAAATTGCAGACAAGATTCCCCGCTGGTTCCGAGACAAGGTGGGGGCGCGCAGCTTCGTCCTTTTCCCCATTCAAATGAAAGGGGTTTCCGTCGGCATGATCTATTGCGACAAGGATCAGGCGGGCGCCATTCAGCTTTCCGAGCATGAGTTGCAGCTGTTCAAAGCCCTGCGCGACCAAGCCCTTCAAGGGTTGCGGCGGATCCACGAGTGAAGCCCATGGATGCCGTGAAGCCATTGTGCTGTGCGGAAGAATTTGGCCCCATCCCGCAAGCCTTGCCATTGCTCACATGCTTACCGGGTTTCGCCCGCAAAGGCCCGGTGGGAGCGGGTCGGCGCGTATAATCCGCATCCCTCTCCAATCCCCAACAGCATTCATGACAGTCCTACAGTGGATCGTGGTCGCTTCTCTCGCAGGTGGCGCCCTCAGCGTGCTGGCCGCCGCTTTGTTTGCCTTCTCGGCCAAGCCTGCCTGGGTGTCCATGCTCGTTAGCTATGCGGTGGGGGCTTTGTTGGGCGCCGCGTTCCTGGAAGTGCTGCCCCACGCCATGACGGCGGCGGGCGATGCCACCACAAGCGCGGCGGCCGTGTTGATCGGCATTCTTGTTTTTTTCATTCTCGAAAAGCTGGTTCTCTGGCGCCACTGTCACTTCGAGTCCTGCGAGGGCCATGAGCCCCATGAGCAGGGCCATGGTCACAGCCACGGTCATGGCCACGATCACGACTACGGTCGCAGCGGGTTGCTCATCACCGTGGGCGACACCTTTCACAACTTCGTCGACGGCGTGCTGATTGCGGCCGCCTTTATGGAAGACATCAAGCTGGGCGCCGTCACTGCCTTGGCCATGATCGCCCACGAGATTCCCCAGGAAGTGGGCGATTTCGTCATCCTGCTCCACTCAGGCTATTCCCGGCGTAAGGCCCTGGCCTTGAATCTGCTGTCGAGCTTTGCCACGCTGGTGGGCGGGCTGCTGGCCTATTCGGCGTTTTCCGTCGCTCAGGGGGCTGTCCCCATCATGCTAGCCCTGGCTGCGGCCAGCATGATTTACGTGGCAGTGGCGGACTTGATTCCCGGCCTGCACAAGCGGGCCGAGTTGCACGCAACCGTGCAGCAGGTAGTTCTGATTGTTCTAGGCGTTGCTTCCATTGCCGTGGCCCACCGTCTGGTGGACGCGGTGATCGGCTAACGTAACCGCGTAATCGTTGAGAGACTTGCATGGCGCAAACCATAGGGCGTTTTGAAATTCGTCGTGAGCTTGGGCGTGGCGCTCAAAGCGTGGTGTATCTGGCATGGGATCCCCAGCTTCAGCGCGAGGTGGCGATCAAGACCATGCACTTCGACGAGTCGGACGCCCACCTGAATGGGATGCTCCTGGCCGAGGCCCGCACGGTAAGCAAGCTGCGCCACGCCAATGTGGTGCCCATCTTCGATGCAGGCGAGCAGGACGGCGACCCGTACCTGGTCTTCGAGTATGTGGAGGGGCCGACACTGGCGGATCTGCTGCGGGAGCGCGGTCCGCTGGAACCGATCAAGGCAATCGGCTTGCTGCGGCAAGTGCTCGATGCGCTGGCCCAGGCCCATGAGCTCGGCATCATTCACCGGGATTTGAAGCCTTCCAACATTCTCATGGACGCCGCCGACATTCCACGTGTCATGGACTTCGGTATTGCCGCGCAGGTCAGCGAAGCAGCCGAAGTGGCTCAGCAAGGCCTCATGGGAACGCCGTCTTATCTGGCTCCGGAGTATGTGAAGAGCAAGACCGTCACCGAACAAGTGGACGTCTATGCCGCCGGCCTGATCCTCTTGGAGATGGTCACCGGCCGCAAAGTGGTGACGGGCGATACGGTGGGCCAGATTCTCTTCCGCGTCATGAACGAAGAAGTGAAGCTTCCGCCGGGCATTGACGAGCGGCTAGGCGACATCGCCCTCAAAGCCTGTGCCCGCAACCCGACCCTGCGCTTTGCCAACGCAGGCCAGATGCGTCTGGCCCTGGATCAATACCTGGGCGCCGGCGCTACGGACAGCGAAGAGGTGGGCGAATCCAAGAAGCAGGCCACCCTGGAATTCCTGCTACGCCGTATGCGGCACAAGAGCGACTTCCCGGCCCTGTCCGATTCCGTATCGGCCATCAACAAGCTCACGGACTCGGACCGGGAAAGCATCAACAAGCTTTCCAACACCATCCTGCGCGACTACGCGCTCACCAACAAGATTCTGCGTCTGGTGAATTCCGCCTACTACCGTCAGGCGGGGGGCGGCAACATCAGCACCGTGTCGCGGGCCGTGATCGTGCTCGGCTTCGATGCCATTCGTAACATCGCGATTACCGTGCTGCTGTTCGAGCATTTGCAGGACAAGTCCAATGCTCGCGAGTTGAAGGAAGCCTTCCTGCGCGCCAATCTGGCTGGTCTGTTGGCTCGGGATACCGCACAAAAGCAGGGCGGCCGCGAGTCGGAAGAAGCCTTCATTTGCGCCATGTTCCATAACCTGGGGCGCCTGCTGGCTCAGTTCTACTTTCCCGAGGAAGTGGAAACGATCCGCATCCAGATGCAGCAGAAGAAAATCAACGAATCGGTCGCTTCGGCACAGGTGCTCGGTATCACCTTCGAGGATCTAGGTATTGGCATTGCCCGTACCTGGGGCTTTCCGTCGTCCATCTACAACGCCATGCGCAAATTGCCGAATGGCCTGGTACGCAAGCCCGCAACGGCGGAAGAAAACCTGCGGGTGATTTCCGGTTTCGCCAACGAGATGTGCGAAGTCATTGCCACGGCTGATCCTTCAGAGCATGGCCGAGCCCTCAAGGCCGTCACCGACCGTTTCTCCTCCAGCCTCCAGTTCTCGGGGCAGCAGATTCGCGGCATGGTGGAAAAATCCGCCGACGATCTGACCCAGGTCGCGTCCATCCTCCATGTGAATCTCAAGCAGAGCCCGTTTGCCCGGCAGCTTGTGAGCTTCACCAAGCCCAGCGGCGACAGTACGGGAGGCTTCGCCACCGGCGATACCACCATGGATCGCACCCTGGCGGAGACATTGCTGGATAGCCCCCTTTCCATGCTGGATGATGCGGAGGTCGAGGACGACAGCGGACAGAACACCGAGACCATCCTTACCGCCGGTATCCAGGACATCAGCAATTCGCTGGTGGACGATTTCTCTCTCAACGACATCCTGCGCATCATCCTCGAAACCATGTACCGGGCCGTGGGCTTCAAGCGCGTGATGCTTTGTCTGCGAGACGTCAAAAGCGGGATGATGGTGGGCCGTTTCGGCTTTGGTCCGGACACCACCGAGGTGGTAAAGACCTTCCGCTTCCCCTTGGCCTACAGCCCGGACGTTTTTCATCTTTCCACCAGCAAGGGCGTCGATATCCTCATCAGCGACATTGACGATCCGAAAATCTCTGACAAGATTCCCAAGTGGTATCGGGAGAAAGTGCCTGCCCGTACCTTTGCCTTGTTCCCGCTCATGCTCAAGGGGGCTCCAGTCGCCATGATTTACTGCGATAAGGATCAAGCCGGCTCCATCAAGATTCTTGAGCGCGAACTGCAACTGCTCAAGACCCTGCGCAATCAGGCCATTCTGGCCATCAAACAGGCGACCTGACGCTCTGCCTGCCCAAAGTTACCCGCCGCTGATGAAAGACGCGAAAACCCAACAGTTGGGCCCGCCCCCTCCCTGCCACCCACGGTCGGCTTTGCACAGCCGACCGGCTACGGTGGCGCAAAGCGTTGCTTTGCGAAACCCCACCTGCGCCCCCCTCTCGGAGGAGGTGACTGGCCGGCTCGCTTCGCTCGATATTAAGCAGCGGCTCCGACAACCTCCTTCACCTTAAAACTATGCTGCCCATTCCCGCACCTTGGCGGCGGCCTCTGCGCATCAGCGCCTATGGCTTGGCCGGATTCCTCATTGTCTTCGGCCTCGTCGGCTACTTGTGGCTACCTGGATTTGCCAAGACCAAAGCGGAAGAAGTGCTGACCAAGGCCCTGCATCGGCCCGTCACTATCCAGCGCATCGCCGTTTCGCCCTACACCTTGAGCGCCACGGTGGAGGGCTTTCAGGCGGGCGACGTGTTGAGCGTGAAGTCGCTGTTGGTCAATGTTTCCTCCACCTCCCTGGTGCGCGGTATCCCCGTCATCAGCCAAGTGCGCATCGAAGAGCCCAAGGTGCATCTGGTGCGCGAATCGGCAACGCGCCTCAACGTCTCCGACCTGATCGACGAGTGGTTGGCGAAGCCCGCAAGCCCCACGCCAGAGTTTTCCGTGAGCAACATTCAGGTCGAAGGCGGCGAGGTGGTGTGGGAAGACAAGGTGGTCCGCGAAACCCAGAAGCTTTCTTCCATTTCTCTCGGCGTTCCCTTCGTTGCCAACGTGCTGTCGAAGGTGGAAGTGTTCGTGGAGCCGCGCTTCCGCGCCGAGATCAATGGCGCTCCGTTCAATCTGGGCGGCAAGCTGCGTCCCTTTGGCGCCGGTCACGATGCAGCGGTCAACCTGGATCTGGAGGGCCTGGACCTGACGCCCGCCATGGGCTACCTGCATCTGCCCCTCAAGCTTCGCTCGGCAAAGCTCAGCACCAAGCTGCAAGTCCTGTTCGCCAAGCCCAAGGATCAGACGCCATCCCTGACCGTCGTCGGCGACGTGGCGGTGAATGATTTGCAAAGCAGCCTGCTTGAAGAGCGGGCCCGCATCGGCGCTGGCAGCCTGGCTTTGCGCGGTATTAAGCTCGATCTGTTCGGCCAAAAGGTGAGCGTGGAGCAGGTCAGCCTCAGCAAGCCCAACGTGGCTCTGCGCCGTACCGGCCCCGGCAGCCTGGATTTCGCCAGCTTGAATTGGGGCGGCAACGACAAGGCCAAAACTAAAACTGAAACCAAGTCCATCCCTTGGCATTGGTCCGTGGGACAGACCGTGGTGGAGGAGGGGGCTTTCCGCTTTGAGGACAGCACCGTTGCTAATGCCCTGCCACTGCAAGTGAGCGGCCTCAAGGTCAAGGTCGGCGCGCTCTCCAGCGACAAGGCCGAAGCAGCTCCCGTTAACGTGCAGGCCAGCGTCAATCAGCGCGGCAGCGTTTCCGTCGATGGCCGCGCCAGCGTCAAGGGCGATGCCGAGTTTCAGGTGGATCTGAAGCACGTGGATTTGGTGGCCCTGCAAGGCTGGGCTGCCGACAAGCTCAACGTGCAACTGACCAAGGGCGATGTGAGCTTCCTGGGCAAGAGCCGCTGGCAGGCCGGTGCAGGGGAGGTGTCCGGCGATCTGCTGTTGAGCGATTTCAGCGTACTCGACAGCATCAACGCCGACGACCTGTTGCGCTGGAAAAGCTTCAGCCTCACCAAGCTCAACGTGACGACCCAGCCTCTGGCAATCGACCTGGGCGACGTGGCCCTCAAGGACTTCTTCGCCAAAGTGCTGGTGACGCCCAAAGGCCAGTTGAACCTGCGCGACATCGTCAAGCACGATGCGGAAGGCGCCGCGCCGGCTAAGGGGGAAGCCAAGAGCGATGGCAAGGCCGTTGCCAAGGTGGAAGCGGCGCCAACTAAGTCTGCCCCGCTGCCGCTCAAGATCGGTCGCATTAGCCTGGATGGCGGCACGGTGAACTTCACCGATCGTTTCATCAAGCCCAACTACTCCACCCGCATCACAGGCCTCAGCGGCCACATCGGCGCCTTGGCTGCCGGCACCCTCAGCCCGGTGGACTTGCGCGGCAAAGTGGAACGTACCGCGCCCTTGGAAATCAGTGGCAAGGTCGATCCGCTGTCCTCGCCCATCGGTCTGGATATCAAGGCCTCCGCTCGTGGCATCGACCTGCCGCCTTTCTCGGCTTACTCGGGCCGCTACGTGGGCTACGCCATCGAGAAGGGCAAGTTCTCCGCCGACGTGAGCTACAAGGTAACCAAGGGCGAACTGGTGGCCGAGAATCACGTGTTCCTGGATCAGCTCACCTTCGGCGAAAAAGTGGAGAGCAAGGATGCGATCAACCTGCCGGTGAATTTGGCCGTGGCCCTGCTCAAAAATTCCCGCGGCGAGATCGACGTGAACCTGCCCATTTCCGGCTCCCTCAACGATCCTAAATTCAGTGTCGGCGGCATCATCCTCAAGGTGATTTTCAACCTGTTGGCCAAGGCGGTGACTTCGCCCTTTGCGTTGCTGGGTTCGGTGTTCGGCAGTGGCGAAGACCTTTCCCAAGTGGCCTTTCCGCCCGGCCTTTCCCGCATCACGCCTGAGATGGAAGATCGCCTCAAGACCCTTGCCAAGGCTATGGCCGACCGGCCTGCTCTCAAACTGGAGATCAACGGCATCGCCAATCCCGCCGTGGATCGTGAAGGCCTTCGTCAGGCTGTGCTGGATCGCAAGCTGCGAGCCCTCAAACTGTCCGATCAAGCCAAGCAGGGAAAGAGCGGCGGTCGTCTTGCCGACGTGCAACTGAGTGCCGCCGAACGGCAGATTTATTTGGAAAAGTTATACAAGAGCGAAGACTTCAAGGACAAACCGCGCAACGTACTGGGCCTGGCCAAGAGCCTGCCTTCCGCTGAAATGGAAGCTTTGCTGCTGGCCCATCAAGCCGCAGCAGACACCGACCTTCTGACGCTGGCCGAAGATCGTGCCCAGCGCGTGCAGGCGTGGCTGTCGGAGCAGGGCGGCGTGGCGACGGAACGCATGTTCCTCCACTCGCCTCGGGTCGAGGCCAACAAGGCCGACGGCAAGGATGCGGCTGGAGGCCGTGTCGTCTTCTCGTTGCGCTGAACGGTGGAATCATGAGCAAAGCATTCACCAAGGAAACCGATCAGGACGAAGAGGAACTGGAAGCCGGTGCTCCAGCCTTGCCTCCTGGCACCCGCAACTACATGACCCGCGACGGTCATCGTCAGATGCGGGAAGAGTTCGAGCGTCTGGTGAAAGTCGAGCGGCCAGAGTTGGTCAAGGTTGTCTCCTGGGCTGCCGGCAACGGCGACCGCTCCGAGAACGGCGACTACATCTACGGCAAGAAGAAGCTGCGCGAGATGGATCGGCGCATTCGCTTTCTCACAAAGCGCCTAGAAAACGCCGTGGTCGTGGACCCGGCGGAGCAGGAAAACGTGGAGCAGGTTTTCTTTGGCGCCACGGTCTGCATCTGCGATCTGGACGGCACCGAAGCCACCTATCAGATCGTGGGTCTGGATGAGGCCGACGCCTCATCGGGCCGCATCAGTTGGATTTCTCCGCTGGCCAAGGCGCTGATGAAAGCGAAGGAAGGCGATCTGGTCCGCTTCCAAAGCCCGGCCGGGCTGAGAGAAATCGAAGTGGTGGAGATTCGCTACGAGTGAGTCGTAGAAGGCTGGCCCAAACCATCGTCATCCCGGCTTTCGCCGGAATGACGGACAGTTTTACCTTTCTGCCTTCGCTTCCCGCCGCATCAACCGCGAAATCACCAGCGGGAACATCCCCGACCCAATCAACGCCACGCCCGACACTAGTAGCGCAATCCCCGCGCCGGTGTCTGCCAGCAGCGAATGAATCCGGGCGCCGTAGCCCATCACGGCGGCCACGCCGGGAACGGTAACGAGCAGGCCGAGGCCGGTGAGAACGATGAAGCTGAGGGGGAAACGGCGCATGGCGGAATCGGTCGAAATCACGAAGGCCGCCGATTTTAACGGCGCTACGGAAAGGCCACACCGAGGGACTTGAAATCCCAAACCCCGCCCCCATAAACGGAGCTTCCCGTTTTTGCTTCTGGAGACTCCCCTATGACCAATGCCGCGACCAACAAGGAAACCCTGGGTTTTCAGACCGAAGTGAAGCAGCTGCTTCACCTGATGATCCACTCCCTCTATTCCAATCGGGAAATCTTCCTCCGCGAGCTGGTATCCAACGCTTCCGACGCCTGCGACAAGCTGCGCTTCGAGGCCCTGCACAACGGCGCGCTGTTCGAGGCCGATCCTGATCTGAAGATCCGCATCAGCTTCGACAAGGAAGCCCGCACCCTGATCATCGCCGACAACGGCATCGGCATGAGCCGCGACGAAGTGATCGCCAACCTGGGCACCATCGCCAAGTCCGGCACCCGCGAATTCTTCGGCAAGCTCACCGGCGACCAGCAGAAAGACGCCAATCTGATCGGCCAGTTCGGCGTGGGCTTCTACTCTTCCTTCATCGTCGCCGAGAAGGTGACAGTCATTACCCGCCGCGCCGGCGAAAAGATCGATCAAGGCGTGCGTTGGGAATCTGAAGGCGCCGGCGAGTTCAACATCGAGATGGTGGAAAAGGCCGACCGCGGCACCGAGATCATCCTGCACCTGCGCGCCGATCAGGACGACCTGCTCTCCGGTTGGAAGCTGCGCTCCATCATCCGCAAGTACTCCGACCACATCGTCCAGCCCATCGTGATGAAGAAGGAAGACTGGAACGACGAAAAGAAGGAACAGGTCGTTACCGACGAAGACGAGACCGTAAACAAAGCTTCCGCGCTGTGGGCGCGCAGCAAGAGCGACATCACCGACGAGGAGTACAACGAGTTCTACAAGCACGTCGGTCACGACTACGAAGCGCCTCTGGCCTGGAGCCATGCCCGCGTTGAAGGTCGCCAGGAATACACCCAACTGCTCTACATCCCCAGCCACGCCCCCTTCGACCTGTTCGACCGCAACGCCCGTCACGGCGTGAAGCTGTACGTGCGCCGCGTGTTCATCATGGACGATGCCGAACAACTGCTACCCGTCTATCTGCGCTTCGTGCGCGGCGTGGTGGATTCCAACGATCTGCCCCTCAACGTCTCCCGCGAAATCCTGCAAGAGTCCAAGGACATCGAAGCCATCCGCAAAGGCTGCACCAGCAAGGTTCTGGCGCTGCTCACCGACATGGCGAATAGCGAGGAACAGGGCGACAAAGAGAAGTACACCAAGTTCTGGGCCGAGTTCGGCAAGCTGCTGAAGGAAGGCATCGGCGAAGACTTCGCCAATAAGGAGAAGATCGCCGGCCTGCTGCGCTTCGCCAGCACCCACGCCGACACCACAGCCGAGACCGTCTCCCTGGCCGATTACATCGCCCGCATGAAGGAAGGCCAAGACAAGATCTACTACGTCACCGCCGACACCTTCAACGCCGCGAAGAACAGCCCCCACCTGGAAATCTTCCGCAAGAAGGGCATCGAAGTGCTGCTGCTCTCCGACCGCGTGGATGAGTGGGTGGTGAGCCATCTGACCGAGTTTGAAGGCAAGCAGTTGGTCTCCGTCGCCAAGGGCGGCCTGGACCTGGGCAAGCTGGAAGACGAGGCCGAGAAGCAGGAGCAGGAAAAGGAAGCCGGCGAGTTCAAGGATCTGACCGAAAAGATCAAGACGTCCCTGGCCGAGCGCGTCAAGGAAGTGCGCGTCACCCTGCGCCTGACCGATTCCCCCGCCTGCCTGGTGGCCGACGAGCACGACATGAGCGGCAATCTGGCGCGCATCCTCAAGGCCGCCGGCCAGAACGCCCCCGTGGGCAAGCCCATCCTGGAAATCAATCCCAAGCACCCGGTCGTGCTGCGCCTGAAATACGAAGACAAAAAGTTCGACGACTGGGCCGCCGTGCTGTTCGACCAAGCTCTGTTGGCGGAAGGCGGTCAGCTCGACGATCCCGCCACCTTCGTAAAGCGCGTGAATGATCTGATGCTGGCCATGTCCTCTGCGGCCTAAGGATTCGCAATGCGCACCGTCATCCCCGCGAAAGCGCACTGCTGTCCGGAATAAATGTCGCGACGGCGAAACCGAAGTGAGGTCGCCATCCCGGCGAAAGCCGGGATCCAGGGAGGGCCGCAAGAACCCCTGGATTCCGGCTTTCGCCGGAATGACGAAGATTTACCACCCGGTGCCCCAATCGAACGCCGTCGTACTTTTGAGTCCATTCGCAGCCGCAAGGCCAGAATCGCTGTACCTGCCTGCGTTTCCGGAAGATTCTCGAAAGCTATTCCGGACAGCAGTGCGCGAAAGCGTGGATCCATGGTGTTCTAAACCCTGGACCCTCGCACCCCAGGGGTACTTCCTTCGGGGCGCTTTCGCGAGGGTGACGGCCACCTCCATGTCGAGCCTCGCCGGCTTTCCTCCCATCCTCGACGCCCAAGCTCGCATCCTGATCCTGGGCTCATTTCCCTCCGCAGCCTCCCTCGCTGGCGCTCATTACTACGCCCATCGCCACAACCAGTTCTGGCGAATCCTGAGCACCATCCTCCAGCAACCGCTCACCGACTACGACTACCCATCCAAGCAAGCTGCCCTCAAGGCAGCCGGTATCGGCGTTTGGGATGTCTATGCCACCTGCCGTCGCGAAGGCAGTCTGGACGCGGCAATCCGCGAACCGCTACTCAACGATTTCAGTCAGCTATCGCTATGGGCGCCCCATTTGCGCCGGGTGGTCTTCAACGGTCAGACCGCCGGCAAACAGGCCAAGCGCCTCGCCGTCCTCGGCTATGAAACCCGCATCTTGCCTTCCACCAGTCCAGCGCATGCTGGGCGGAGTCTTGAAGACAAGATCGCCCTTTGGCGCGAAGGGCTCACGCTGTAGCCGAGAGTAGCGGGCCTCCGCCCTGCAACGCCCGTGGTTGCTGGGCTATAGTGCAGTCCATCGTATTTTTCGCTGCCCGCCATGAACTCGCCCGCCAGCCGTCAGGACAACAAAGAACACCGTCTCAACCTCCTGGAGGTGGTGGATGGCTTGGTGGAGTCGGGCCTGATCTCGGCAGAAACAGGCGAGCAGTTCAAGCAGGACCGGCGCTACTACCGGGGCGAGGGCCATCCCCTGGTGTTCATCGCCGAACAGCGCTGGAAGTCCGCCCAGCCGCCCCACAAGGTTCTCGACCTGGACACCCTGACCCAGTGGCTCGCCGACTGGGCCAATATGACCTACTTCCACATCGATCCCCTGAAGATCAACTTCTCGGCGGTCACGGAAGTCATGAGCGCCAGTTACGCGGCCCGCTTCCGAGTGTTGCCCGTGGAAGTACGGGTCAACGAAGTGGTGATCGCTACCGCCGAACCCTTCGAGCGCGCTTGGGAAGACGAACTCAAGCCCATTCTGCGCAAGGAAATCCGCCGCGTCGTCGCCAACCCGGAAGACATTGCCCGCTATCAGGTGGAGTTCTACAACCTGGCCAAGTCGGTGAAGGTGGCGCTCAATCGTGGCGATTCCGGCACCAGCGGCGTTTCCAATTTCGAGCAACTTGTTGAACTGGGCAAGACCGGCAACAAGCTCGACGCCAACGACCAGCACGTGGTGCTCATCGTCGACTGGCTCTGGCAATACGCCTTCGATCAACGCGCCTCCGACATCCACATCGAACCGCGTCGGGAGTTCGGCGTCGTGCGCTTCCGCATCGACGGCGTGCTGCATCAGGTCTATCAGATCCCCATGCCCGTCCTCAACGCCATGACCAGCCGCATCAAGATTCTCGGTCGCATGGACGTGGTGGAAAAACGTCGGCCCCAGGATGGCCGCATCAAGACCCGCACCCCCGACGGCATGGAAGTGGAACTGCGCCTCTCCACCCTGCCCACGGCCTTTGGCGAAAAGCTGGTGATGCGTATCTTCGATCCGGAAGTGCTGGTGCGCGACTTCGCCGACCTGGGCTTTTCCGACGAGGACAGCGCCCGCTGGCAGCAAATGGTGGCCAAGCCCAATGGCATCATCCTGGTCACCGGCCCCACTGGCTCCGGCAAAACCACCACCCTCTACACCACCCTCAAGCAGCTAGCCACCGACGAGGTGAACGTGAGCACGCTAGAAGACCCCATCGAAATGGTGGAAGCGTCCTTCAATCAGGTACAGGTGCAAACCGACATCGGCATGGGCTTCGCCGAAGGCATCCGCGCCCTCATGCGGCAGGATCCGGACATCATCATGGTGGGCGAAATCCGCGACCTGGAAACCGCCGAAATGGCCGTGCAAGCCGCATTGACGGGCCACTTGGTGCTCTCGACGCTCCACACCAACGACGCGCCTTCCGCGATCACCCGCTTGATGGACTTGGGCGTGCCGCCCTATCTGCTGCAAGCGACGTTGCTTGGCGTCATGGCGCAACGTCTGGTGCGGACCCTGTGCCCCCACTGCAAGCAAAGCCGCCCCATGCGACCCGAAGAAGAGAAGGCCTGGACCGCTTTGGTGGCGCCCTGGAAGTCCGCCATTCCCGCGCAAATCCACTACCCAGTGGGTTGCCTCGAATGCCGCCGCACCGGCTACCAAGGTCGCCTAGGCCTCTACGAAATTCTGATGCTCACGCCAGAAATGAAGGCGCTCCTCGGCCCCGATGTGGACCTGGGAAAACTGCGTGAACAAGCCATGCGCGACGGCATGAAGCCTCTGCGAGTCTCCGGTGCGCGCAAAGTGGCGGCGGGGATGACGACCATGGAGGAAGTGCTGAAGACTGCCCCGCCGGCGTAGTAACTCAGTCGAGATCGGCGCTTAGCTCGGATGCGTTGCATCCGAGCTTCCGAGAATCAATACCGTCTGTCATTTCTTCCAACGAACGGCGGTACGCGGCCCACTAGGCCTTCCAGCAATTCCAATTCCGCATCCGTGTGATTGATGACTTCCGCAGGCACCATGCTGGTGGGCATGTGGGGATCGGCGTGGATGTAGATCGGATGATCGTGGTGCTGGGTGCGGATGGTGGTGCGCTCCTGCGGCGCGGCGAGGGGCACGAGATCGGCGGCGCCGTAGCAGAGACAGAAGTAGCTCTTGGTGTTGTCCGTTTCCAGGTAGCAGGCGGTGCCGCGTATGCCGATGGTGGCGGTGGGTGTCAGCAGTTGTTTGTCGCCCCGACCGAAGACCGAAAGCAGTCGGCCCGATACCAAGCGGAAAAAGGCTGACCCGTTCATGGGGAAATGGACTTCGGTGGATGCTCGCTGGAGAAATGCGTCCTGGCCGATAACGTAGATCGCTTGGCTACCGGCGCCGGTGGAGATGACGTCGCCGGGTTTGACCAGCGAGCCTTCTGCTGCCGCTTGTCCGTTGATCAACACGGTGCCGGTCACTTTGCGCAGGCCGGGTTGAACGGGTTTGCTGCCATTCGCCAGGGCTTGGCGAATGAACGCTGGGGCTAGGCCAGCGGCGGCGATCAGGCGGAGTAGGTGGCGACGATTCATGGCGGGTCCAAGAGCACTTTGTGGGAGGGCCGCCGTCGGCCCGACTGCGGAGGTTCAGCGGGGCCGTTGTCGGGCCGAGGGCGGCCCTCCTGCAGCACCCGACAACGGTGGTCGGTCAGGCCTCGAAAAGATTGAGGATGCCGTCGAGCCCCGCGTGATTCAGCGCGCAGGCAGCCGCTTCGCGGACGATGGGCTTGGCCCGGTAGGCGATGCCGATGCGGGCGTTCATCAGCATTTCGATGTCGTTGGCGCCGTCGCCGATGGCGATGGCTTGGTCGCGGCTGGCGCCGCGCGCGGCGCAGAGTTCCGCCAAACGCTGGGCCTTGCAGCGGGCATCCACGATGTCGCCCAGCACGCGGCCCGTGAGCTTGCCGTCTTCCACTTCCAGCACGTTGGCCCAGGCGTGGTCGAAGCCGAGACGGGCTTTGAGTTTTTCGGTGAAGAAAGTGAAACCGCCGGACACCAACGCCGTGGTGACGCCTGCCGCTTTAAGACCCGCGAGCAGGGTTTCAGCACCGGGGTTGAGTTGCAGGCGCTCCTCGTAGACCCGCATCAATGCCGGTTCTTCGAGGCCCTCCAACAGCTTCACGCGGGCGCGTAGGCTTTCGGAGAAATCCAGTTCGCCGCGCATGGCCGCTTCGGTGATGGTCGCCACTTCTGCCTTGAAGCCGTTCATGTCGGCGATCTCGTCGATGCACTCGATGTTGATCAGCGTCGAGTCCATGTCGGTGATGAACACGCGCATGTCGGCCAACTTCAAGCCTTCGGGCATGAAGGCGTAGTCGAGGCCCGCGTCGGCGCAATGCTTGGCCAGATCGTCGAAGGGCTGAGCGCCGCGCAAACGCACGGCGCTGGCGGAGATGGGTTCCACGGCTTTGGCCCGGGCCAGCCGGGCCAGTTGTTCGATCACTTGCGCGGGCAGAGCTCCCGCGCCTTGCAGCACCAGATTCATGCGCGCTCAGGCCTTTCCGACGCGGCCAGCGAGGGCGCCATCCAGGGCTGCGTAGGCTTCGCGGATCATGATCTCGGTGGTGTCCCAGGCCACGCAGCCGTCGGTGACGGAGCAGCCGTACTTGAGTTGCGACAGTTGACTGGGGTCGGCGGGAATAGATTGATTGCCCGCTTCGATGTTGCTCTCGATCATCAGGCCCACGATGGATTGGTTGCCCTGCTTGATCTGGTGGATC
>DASUJA010000218.1:0-10113 GCA_036279515.1 Rhodocyclaceae bacterium
GTACTCGCTGCAATGGCGAGCGCTGTCAAATGCGGAAAACTCTCTACTCATCGGGCAATCCTGTTAAGGCGAGCGGTCAACTGCGGTTTCTAGGTTTAAGGGAATGCTCGCTTCGATGCGCGTGCCTTTGCCGTCGCTGCCTGCACTCACGCGCAAGCTGCCGCCCAGGCTTTCCAGCCGTTCGCGCAGACCGCGCAGGCCGAAGTGGCCGGGGCGCTGCCAGTCGTCGGGCAGGCCGTGGCCGTTGTCTTCTACGGCTACGCAGAGGCTGCCGTCTTCTGCGTCGGCGCTGACGCGAATGCGGGTTGCGCTGCTGTGGCGCAGGGCGTTGGTGATGGCTTCCTGGGCACAGCGATAGGCGGCCAGGGCGCCGGTACCACCGAGGGTGTCGGGCAGGGCGCCGAGGGAAAGCTCGAACTGAATTTCGGGATGATGCAGGCGCTGTTCTTCCACCAGATCGCGCAGGGTGTCGGCGAGGCCCAGGTTGTCCAGGGTGAGCGGGGTGAGGCGGGGGATCAGGCCGTGCATGGCGTCGTAGAGTTTGCCCGCTTCCTTGCCGATGAGGCCCGCCACTTCAGCACTGGACGGATCGGTCGTTGCGAAACGTTTTTGCAGACTGGCGGCGAGGCTGTGCATGGCGGTGACGGACTGGCCCAGCTCGTCGTGCAGTTCGCGAGCGATCTCGCACCGCTCCGCTTCCAGATGCTGCTCGATCAGTTGCGACAGCTCGCGGTTTTCCGAGAGGCGGCTTTCCGCTTCGATGGCGCGGCGGCGGGCTTCCAGGCTTTGCTCCAGGCCCACGGCCATGCGGTTGAAGGCGGAGCCGATGTGGCGTGCCTCTTCGCCCGGCAGGTCGGGTAGACGCACGGAAAGGTCCCCGGTCTCCATGCGTTCCAGGCCGGCGACAATGGTGGCGAAGGGCTTCACCGCCCGGCCCACCAGCCAGAACACGCCGATGTTGATGAGCACCAGGGCCACGCCGCCCAGCTCCAGCAGCACCAGCAATTCGTCCCAGCCGTCGAGCACGGCGCGGGAGGCGTTGGCTTCGATCACCAGCTTGCCGCCGACCACTTCGATTTCCTGTTTCGACTGGGGCGGCAGCACCCAGCGGGCAAACCAGGCCGGCGCGTCTCGGCCTTCCTTGTAGGTGGCGGAGGGCGAGCGGTAGAGCACTTGGCCCCGGCTATCCACCAGCGTGATGTCGTTGGCCCGCACGCGGCCGAGGTAGGTGAGGAAGTCTTGCAGCGCGGGCATGCCTTCGCGCAGGGTGATCCATGTGATCCGTTGCAGCAGCTGGGTGGCGACGCGATTGGCGCCGGTGACTTCTTCCTGCACGCTGCGGCGGGTGGCGTCCACTTGCAGCGAAATCAGGACGGCGACGAAGAGGCCCATAAGGGCCGCGACGATGAGGTTGAGCTTGAGGCGGAGGCTCATTGCGGATCGGTGAAGCTGCCATGTTGAGCAAAGGCGTCCAGCGCCCGCCGCGTGGCGGCCACCATAGCGGGGGCAAAGGCGTCGTGGCCCACACCTTCGATCCAATGGAGACGACTTCCCGGCAGCACTCGCTGCATGGCCGCAGCGCCGGCAGGGCGGCAGACTTTGTCGTCCAGGCCTTGCAAGATGCAAGTCGGCACGCTCAGACCGCGCGCCGCGCGCAGCACCGCGCCGGGTGCGAGGAAGCAGCTGCGCATGAAGTAGTGGTCCTGGAGCCGATACTTGGCGATGAGCGCGGGCAGTTGCTCTTCGTCCGCCGGAGGCAGCGGCGGAAGGCTGGCGAGCGCTTGTTCCCAATCGCGCCAGACGCGGGCGATGGCAGCATGAGCCGTGGCGTCATTTCTGTTCAACACTTCCTCCAGCCACGGCAGCAGTCGTCCGGCCTTGGCGGGGGCGCCGATCCGGCCCCAGGCCTCCCATTGCAAGGGGAACAGTTCACGGGCACCGCCGAAGAACCAGTCCAGGTCCGCTTGCCGGGCAAGGAAGGGATTACGTAGTAGCAGGCCAGAAACCCGCTCAGGTCGGGCGGCGGCGATCAAGGGGCCGAGGGTGCCGCCCCAGGAGCCACCCATGAGCAGCCAGCGGTCGATGCCCAGTTCGTCCTGAAGCTGGAAGGTATCGGCGATCAGGTCTTCGGTGCGGTTCGCTTCCAGTCCGCCCCGAGGCAGGCTGCGCCCGGCGCCGCGCTGGTCCATGAGGATCACCCGATAGCGGCGGGGATCGAAAAAGCGGGTCATCACCGGTGAGCAGCCGGAGCCGGGACCGCCGTGAAGCACCAGGACCGGCAGGCCGTTGGGATTGCCGTGCTGCTCCACGTGGAGGCGATGGCCGCCGGAAACGTTGAGCCAGCGGCTGTCGAAGGCCGTGGTGGCGGGGTAGAGGTCCGAGGCGAGGAGGCTGTCCATGGGCTGATTTTACGGGCTGGCCTTCGGCAGACGGGACGCGTCGGACAGGCAATTTAGTTGAATCATGAAAATCATGAGTCGGAATTAATGGTCTTGGGGGCGCCGGGGGAAGTCTGTCTCGGCAAAGTGCACTCCTGTCGCGCAACCTGCGTGATGGCGTTGATCCCCGCAGACCGGCGCCTGTTCAATTCAAGGAGACAACCATGCAATGGCAAACCCCCACCGCTTGTGATTTCCGTTTCGGCTTTGAAATCACCATGTACATCGCTGCCCGCTAAAGGCCGCAACCGCCGGGGCATTGCTCTGGCGGTTCTCAAGGTTCCATCTCATGCGACTTATTGTTCTCGGTGCATCGGCCGGCGGCGGTTTCCCCCAGTGGAACTGCAACTGCCGCAATTGCGCGGGCGTTCGCGCCGGTACGGTGCGGGCCAAGCCGCGCACCCAGTCTTCCATCGTGGTGAGCGACGACACCAGCGCCGATTGGGTGCTGATGAACGCCTCGCCCGACATCCTTCAGCAGGTCAAGGCCACGCCTGAGTTGCAGCCCAATCGCGGCCTGCGCGACACGGGCATCGCCGGGGTGATGCTGGTGGACGGCCAGATCGACCACGCTACCGGCCTCTTCATGCTGCGCGAGCAGAAGCAGCGTCTGCCCCTGTGGTGCGCCGATCCGGTCTATGAGGATCTGACCACGGGCAACCCCATCCTCAAGGTATTGAGCCACTACAGCGGCGTGGATCGTCACGGCATTGCGCTGGACGGCACGCCCTTCGCCGTGCCGGGCGTGGCGGGTCTCCAGTTTTCTGCGCTGCCCCTGGTGAGCAAGGCCGCGCCCTATTCGCCCCACCGGGAGCAATCGGTGGACGGCGACAACATCGGCCTCACCATTACCGATCGGGCCAGCGGCAAGTCCGTGTTCTACGCGCCGGGCCTCGGCGCCCATGATCCCGAAGTGTTCGCCCGGATGGCGGCAGCGGACTGCGTGCTGGTGGACGGCACCTTCTGGACCGACGACGAAATGATCGCCGCGGGCCTATCCACCAAGACCGCTCGCGACATCGGCCACCTGCCCCAATCCGGCGTGGGCGGCATGATGGACTGGCTGGACGAGCTGCCACGTTCGGTACGCAAGATCCTCATCCACATCAACAACACCAATCCCATCCTCGACGAGGACTCGCCCCAGCGCGCCGAACTGACCCGACGCGGCATCGAAGTGGCCGAGGACGGGATGTTCGTCAGCCTCTAAGTCAGTCTCTAAATCTCTTCGTTAGGAACAGGAATACACACCATGATCCGAGCCGACATTCTTGCCGAATCCTCCCCCGTCGATGACGGCCGTCCCGCCTGGAGTCGCGCCGAGTTCGAGGCGCAGTTGCGGGAGAACGGAAAGTCGTATCACATCTTCCACGCCTTCAACGTCATGCTGAACACCGGCAAGGCGACGCCCGAACAGATACGCGGCTGGGTGGCGAACCGCTTCTATTACCAGATTGCGATTCCGGTGAAGGATGCGGCCATCATGGCCAACTGTCCTGATAGGGACGTGCGTCGCGGCTGGGTGCAGCGCATCCTCGATCATGACGGTTTCGAGTACGGCCTTCCCGGCGGCGAGAAGAAGATGGACGAAGGCGGCATCGAAGCCTGGATTCGCCTGGGCCTGGCCACTGGCCTCACCCGCGAAGAGATTGTCGATCTGCGCCATGTGCTGCCCGGCGTGCGCTTCGCCGTGGATGCCTACCTGAACTTTGCTCGCCGCGCGCCGTGGCAAGAGGGCGTGTGCTCTTCGCTCACCGAACTGTTCGCACCGGACATTCACAAGCAGCGCCTCGCCACCTGGCCCGAGCACTATCCGTGGATCGAATTGGAAGGCTTGCAGTACTTCCGCAACCGCACCAGCCAAGCGCCGCGAGACGTGATCCAGGGCCTCAACGTGACGCTGGACTACTTCAATACCCGTGCCTTGCAGGAGCGTGCGATCCAGATTCTCAAGTTCAAGCTCGACATCCTTTGGGCCATGAACGACGTGATGGCGCTGCACTACGGCACCAATGGCGTGACCGGCGGCAAGCCGGTGGAGCTGAAGGCCGCGTAATGGAACGCATGCAGGACCGCCGCCCCCGTCTCGGCCACGGCTTCCGCTTTCAGTGGGAGCCGGCCCAGAACTGCCACGTGCTGCTGTATCCCGAAGGCATGGTGAAGCTGAACCAGAGCGCGGGCGAAATCCTGCGCCGCTGCAATGGCGAGACGACGGTGGGCGAGCTGGTGGCGGATTTGGAACAGGCCTTCTCTGCAAGTGGCTTGCTGCTCGAGGTCACGCATTTTTTGAATCACGCCTTGCAGCAGCGTTGGGTGGAATGGACGGAGGGCGAGTCGTGAAAAGAGTTGCGTCATTCCGGCGGAGGCCGGAATCCAGGGGGTCTTGCTGCCCTTTCTGGATCCCGGCACCCCAAGGGCACTTCCTGCGGGGCGCGTTCGCCGGGATGACGATGTCACTTCGACTTCGCCCGCACGATATTTAGTGCCTTCATCGTTGGATAGCCATGAACGCACCCTTCGAAAAAAAAATCGGACCACCTCTTTGGCTGCTAGCCGAAGTCACCTACCGCTGCCCCCTCCACTGCGTCTTTTGCTACAACCCGGTGGACTTCGCTCGCCACGAAGATGAGCTGGACACCGAGGACTGGCTGCGTGTCCTGCGCGAAGCCCGCGATCTGGGCGCTGTGCAATGCGGCTTCTCCGGCGGCGAGCCCCTGTTGCGGGACGATCTGGAAATCCTTGTGGCCGAGGCCCGTCGCCTGGGCTTCTACACCAACCTCATCACCTCCGGCATCGGCCTCACCGAAGCGCGGCTGGACAAGTTCAAGGAAGCGGGCCTGGACCACATCCAGCTTTCCTTCCAGGATTCGTCCAAGGAGATCAACGATTTCCTCACCCACACCCGCACCTTCGATCTGAAGCAGCGGGTCGGCGGCATGATTCAGGCGCGGGGCTGGCCCATGGTGATGAACGTGGTGATTCATCGGCTCAACATCGAGCATATGGATCGCATCATCCAGATGGCTGCCGACCTGGGCGCCGAGTATCTGGAACTGGCTAATGCCCAGTATTACTCCTGGGCGCTGGAAAACCGCGACCACCTGATGCCTTCCAGCGAGCAACTGCGCCGCGCCGAAGAGATCGTGGATCGCTGGAAGCAAAAGCTCGCGGGCAAAATGCGCATCCTTTTCGTGGTGCCTGATTACCACGAGGGCAAGCCCAAGCGCTGCATGAACGGCTGGGGCAACGTTTTCCTCACCGTCACGCCCGACGGCACCGCGCTGCCCTGCCACACGGCCCGTATGCTGCCGGGCCTGGAATTCCCCAACGTGCGGGAGATGGACGTGGCGAGCATCTGGAACGATTCGCCCGGTTTCAACTTCTATCGAGGCACCGAGTGGATGCGCGATCCTTGCCGCACCTGCGAAGACAAGGAAAAAGATCTCGGTGGCTGCCGCTGCCAAGCCTACCTACTCACCAAGGATGCGAGCGCCACCGATCCGGTCTGTCCCAAGAGTCCTGATCATGGCTTGGTTCAAGCCGCTGTGGCGCGTGCCGATCAAGGCATGGCGGTGGTGAAGCCCCTGGTGTTCCGCGATTCCAAGGAATCACTGCGCCTCAGTTAAAGCCTTCTTAAAGTAAGGTTATTGTGGCGTTGGTAGGGGGAACCCTATAAAAATCAATAGCGTCCTACATACGGCATACCCCTAAATGCATATTCTCCATCCGCCCCATCGTTGGCGCGGAAGCCGAAGAACGTATGAAGGAAATAGAAAAGTGAGAAACCTTAAAGTTGCGCAGAGATTTTTAATCCTTGCCAGTGTGTTCTTGATCGGCATGATCCTTATTGCCGTGTCGGGCGTTGTCGGCATGCGCAGTGCAGTCGATGGCCTGGACTCGGTCTATAGGGACCGCGTGGTGGCTCTGCGGGATTTGAAAGTGATCGCGGATATGTACGCGGTGAATATCGTCGATACGGCGCACAAGGCGCGCAACGGCGGCATCACATACCAGCAGGCCTTGAAGAACGTGGCTGAGGCTGAAGGCACCTTGAAAAAGTCTTGGGACGCTTACTTAGCCACGGAGCTTGTCGGTGAGGAAGTGCGTCTGGTCAATGAGATCAAGCCTTTGATGAAGGCCAGCGAGACCACGCTTGCCCATCTCAAGGATTTGCTCATGCGCGGCGACGCCGAGGGCTTGGCCCAGTTCACGGCAAAGGAGCTGTATCCGGCCATTGATCCTCTCTCAGGCAAGTTTTCTGATTTGTCCGACGTGCAACTGTCGGCAGCCAAAGAGGAGTACGAGAGTGCATCCGATCTGTATCACGTGCTGAGCGGCGTCAATCTGGCTATCAGTCTGGTGGCCGCCGGTCTTGGACTGGCAATGGCTTCCTTCATTGCCCGTGAGTTGATCGGTCAGCTAGGCGCGGAACCTGGCGAAGTTGCGCACGTGGCGAGCCAGATCGCACAGGGGAAATTGGGCGTCGACGTTGTCGTGAAGCCCGGTGACGACGCCAGCGTCATGGCCGCGATGAAGTCGATGCGTGACGAATTACGCAAATTGGTGAGCGGCATTGCACGAGGCGCTGAGCAGCTGGCATCGGCTTCTTCTCAAATGGCTTCCACGGGGGAGCAGGTGGCTGCCGGCTCGGCTGAGCAAAGCGAGGCGACCTCATCCATCGCCAGTTCTGTGGAGGAAATGACTGCCAGCATTCAGCTAATTTCGGAAAGTGCAGGAACGGCAAAGGACGCAGCCTCCGTTGCGGAACAGCAGGTGGATAGCAGCATTCATGTCGTGGATAGAACGGTGGATGAGTTGCGGAAGATATCCACCACTGCCACCGCTACGTCTCAGGACATTCAGGATCTGGCGAGAAAATCGGCGGAGATCGGATCGATCATCAACGTCATCAAGGAAATCGCCGATCAAACCAACCTGCTGGCATTGAACGCCGCCATTGAGGCCGCTCGTGCCGGTGAGCAGGGACGAGGCTTTGCCGTGGTGGCGGACGAAGTTCGCAAACTTGCCGAACGGACCACGAGTTCCACGGAAGAAATCGTCTCCATGGTGAACGCCATTCAGCGCAGCACCGAACGTACCACTCAAAGCACCGAGGAAGGTCGGCTGTTCGCGGAGGAGGGCGCTCGCCTCGCCGATGAAGGCGCAGATTCCATGCGCGCCGTGAAGGCCGGCATCGACCACACGCTCACCTCGGCCCGCGATATCAGCACGGCGCTCGCCGAGCAGAGTTCCACCAGCGTTCAGATATCCCGCAACGTGGAGCGCGTTGCGCAGATGACGGAGGAAAACTCTGCGGCGGTCGCCAGCCTAAACTCTGCCGCCGGCCATGTGAGCCAGTTGGCTCAGGAGCTCAACGGGTTGGTGCGGCGCTTCAGCGTCTGATCGAACCACGCACCGAACTACGCAAAACTCAATCGGCCCGATTTGTACCGGGCCGATTGACTTCAAGGCTTGCCATCTTAGGGGCCAGTGGTAAGGTAGCGCCCCTTTTCTGTTCGCCCCGCACTGCCATGTCTTCCGCCCGCTTCTGCATCGTCCGCCACGGCGAAACCGATTGGAACGCCCAGCACCGATTGCAGGGCCATATCGACATCGCCCTGAATGCGGTGGGGCGGCAGCAAGCGGAAGCCGCCGCGCAGGGCTTGGCGGGGCTGCATTTCGATGCCTTCTACACCAGCGACCTGACCCGTACACGGGAAACCGCTGCGGCCATCGGCGCCGCCATCGGTCTCAGGCCTCATCTCGAAGAAGGCCTGCGGGAGCGGCACTACGGCCTGTTTCAAGGCCGCACCGTGGACGAAGTGGCGCGGGACTTTCCCACCGCCTATGCCGCTTACAAGGCACGCGATTTGGATCACACCTTCGACGACGGCGAAAGCCTGCGGTCCTTCGACCGGCGTATTCAATCCACCCTAAGCCGTCTGGCCCAAGTTCATGCGGGCGAGACCCTGTTGCTGGTGGCCCATGGCGGGGTGCTGGACGTGATCTATCGCCGCGCCATGGGCCGCGAACTGGGCGGTCCCAGGGACTTTCCCATTCCCAATGCGGCCCTCAATTGGGTGAGTATCGACGGCGGCCGTTGGCAGGTGGAGCAGTGGGCCGATCAACGCCATCTGGAGTCCAGTCTGGACGAAGTGGCGCAATAAACCGCGCAATCGGGCTTCAATAGGCACTGCGGCCCTCGCCAAGCCGCTCTGGGTGGGCCTTTCGGATCACATCTCATCAGTTGCCGGGTGGACTGCAAGGCAGTGCTAAAATTTTGCGCTTTCCTCTTTCAAATCAGGGATAGCACCATGTTTTCCAAGCAGAACACCCTCGCCAAGACCGACCCCGAGCTGTGGGCCGCCATCGAGGCTGAGAACCGCCGTCAGGAAGACCACATCGAGCTGATCGCTTCGGAGAACTACGTCTCCTGTGCGGTCATGGAAGCCCAAGGCTCCCAGCTCACCAACAAGTACGCGGAAGGCTATCCCGGCAAGCGCTACTACGGCGGCTGCGAATACGTGGACGTGGTCGAGCAAGTGGCCATCGACCGTCTGAAGAAGCTGTTCGGCGCCGATGCGGCCAACGTGCAGCCCAACTCCGGCTCCCAAGCTAACCAAGCCGTGCTGATGGCCTTCGCCAAGCCCGGCGACACCATCATGGGCATGAGCCTCGCCGAAGGCGGTCACCTGACCCACGGCATGCCGCTCAACATGTCCGGCAAGTGGTTCAACGTGGTGGCTTACGGTCTCGACGCCAACGAAGAGATCGACTACGACAAGATGGAAGCCCTGGCCCGCGAGCACAAGCCCCGCATCATCGTGGCTGGTGCCTCCGCCTACGCCCTGAAGATCGACTTCGAGCGCTTCGCCAAAATCGCCAAGGAAGTGGGCGCCATTTTCTGGGTGGACATGGCTCACTACGCGGGTCTCATCGCCGCCGGCTACTACCCCAACCCCGTGCCCCACGCCGACGTGGTGACTTCCACCACCCACAAGACCCTGCGCGGTCCCCGTGGCGGCATCATCCTGATGAAGGCCGAGCACGAGAAGGCCCTCAACTCCGCCATCTTCCCCGGCCTGCAAGGCGGCCCCCTGGAGCACGTGATTGCTGCCAAGGCCGTGGCCTTCAAGGAAGCCGCCACGCCTGAGTTCAAGAAGTATCAAGAGCAGGTGATGGAGAACGCCCTGGTCATGTGCAAGGTGCTGACTTCCCGTGGCCTGCGCATCGTTTCCGGCCGCACCGAGTCCCACGTGTTCCTGGTGGACCTGCGCGCCAAGAAGATCACCGGCAAGGAAGCCGAAGCCCTGCTTGGCAAGGCCCACATCACCGTGAACAAGAACGCGATCCCCAACGATCCCGAGAAGCCCTTCGTGACTTCCGGCATCCGCATCGGCTCCCCCGCCATGACGACTCGCGGCTTCACTGAAATCGAAGCCGAGAAGATCGCCCACCTGATCGCCGACGTGCTCGACGCCCCTAACGACGAAGCCGTGCTGGCTCGCGTGCGTGAAGACGTGTCGGCCCTGTGCAAGCGCTTCCCCGTGTACGGTGCCTAAGTTGCACTTCCTGAGCGCAAGCGAACATTCCAGTCGCCCTCCTTCCTCGGGAAGGAGGGGCGGGGTGGATGGTTCATCACTTTGCGCTCGCGCCGCAGAAGGGGCACTTCCGT
>DASUJA010000219.1:0-13246 GCA_036279515.1 Rhodocyclaceae bacterium
GCCCAGGAAGCCGCCGATGAAGGCACCTCGAGTGGTCACGCCGCGCCACAGGATGGACAGCAGCAGCACAGGGAAGTTAGCCGAAGCAGCGATGGCGAAGGCCAGGGACACCATGAAGGCGATGTTCTGCTTTTCGAAGGCGATACCCAGAACCACGGCGATGATGCCCAGACCGATGGTGGTCATCTTGGACACGCGCATTTCAGTCGCGCTATCCACGTTGCCATGACGCCACACGGAGGCATACAAGTCGTGAGACACAGCGGAGGCGCCAGACAGCGTCAGACCGGACACCACAGCCAGGATGGTGGCGAAGGCCACGGCGGAGATGAAGCCGAGGAACACGTTGCCGCCCACAGCGTTAGCCAGGTGGATAGCCGCCATGTTGCCGCCGCCCTTCAGGCCGCCCTTAACTGCATCCAGGAACTCGGGGTTGGTGGACACCAGCACGATGGCACCGAAACCGATGATGAAAGTCAGGATGTAGAAGTAACCGATCCAGGTGGTAGCCCAGAACACGGACTTGCGAGCTTCCTTGGCATCAGGCACGGTGAAGAACCGCATCAGGATGTGGGGCAGACCGGCAGTACCGAACATCAGCGCCATACCGAAGGAGATCGCGGAGATGGGATCCTTCACAAAGGAGCCGGGAGCCATGATGGACTGGCCCTTGGCAGCAGCCTTCGCCATATCCACACCGGCAGCAGCCGTTGCAGGATCTGCACCTGCTTTCACCGCTTCAGCGATCAGCGCCTTGGCAGCACCGGCAGTCTTGATATCGACAGCCTTGGCGAACAGGGCTTCAGGGCTGAAGCCGAACTGGGCCATCACCATGAACACCATGAAGGACGCACCAGCCAGCAGCAGGCAAGCCTTGATGATCTGCACCCAGGTGGTGGCAGTCATACCGCCGAACAGCACGTAGACCATCATCAGGGCGCCCACGATCACCACGGCGATCCAGTATTCCAGACCGAACAGCAGCTTGATCAGCTGACCGGCACCTACCATCTGAGCGATCAGGTAGAAGCAAACGGTCACCAGGGTGCCGGAGGCAGCCAGGGAGCGGATGCGACCCTGCTCGAAGCGGTAGGCGGCAACGTCGGCAAAGGTGAATTTGCCCAGGTTACGCAGACGCTCGGCCATCAGGAACATGATGATGGGCCAGCCCACCAGGAAGCCGATGGAGTAGATCAGACCGTCATAACCGTTGGAGAACACGGCCGCGGAAATCCCCAGGAAGGAGGCTGCGGACATGTAGTCGCCGGCGATGGCGAGGCCGTTCTGGAAGCCGGTGATGCCGCCGCCAGCCGTGTAGAAGTCAGCCGCCGTTTTGGTCTTGGAAGCCGCCCACTTGGTAATCCAGAGGGTAGCCGCGACGAACACGGCAAACATGACGATGGCCGTCCAGTTGGTGGCCTGCTTTTCAGCCTGACCTTCCAGCGCGGCGGCCAGAACGGGGTTGGCCGCAGCCCACAGGGCGAGCGGCATGAACAGTTGAAGGAGACGATTCATTATTTGACCTCCTTGAGGAGCTTTGCGGTCAGTTCATCGAACTCGGTATTCGCACGACGCACGTACAGACCCGTGATGATGACGGTGAACAGAATCAGGCCGACGCCAACGGGAATGCCCAGCGTCGTCACACCCGCGCCGATTTTGATGCCGAACAGTTCCTTATCGAACGCGATCACGGCGATGTAGCCGTAATAAGCGACAAGCATGATGATGGTAAGAACCCAGCCATAGGCTGTGCGCTTGCGCTTCAGCTCCTGATAGGTGGGATTGTTTTTGACTTTGTTGACCAAGTCGTCCTGCATGTTGTCTCTCCTTCCAGTTTTACTTCCGTCGTCGTCTCACAACTACAACCGAGATCGACTCCAAAGTGCATCAACAGGCAAATGCGATTCCGGTATCGATTATTTGAAGCTAAACGAACGCAGATCACGCATTGCCGATCTCAACATTTTAGGAGTCTAGTAACAGCGTCTGACTGATCCCTTACAAGGCAACGAGGCAAAGCGCATTTATCTCCGCGCTTTACGCCGCAACGCAGCATGGCACGCATGCCAATCAGACGTGGTGGATTTCCCGATCTTTGGTTTCGGGTAGGAAGAAGGCGCCCACTGCAACGGTAATCAGGGACACCACTACCGGATACCAAAGCCCGTAGTAGATGTCCCCCGTCGCAGCCACCATGGCGAAAGCCACGGTAGGCAGGAAGCCCCCGAACCAGCCATTACCGATGTGGTAGGGCAGAGATAGGGACGTGTAGCGAATACGTGCGGGGAACAGCTCCACCAGCCAGGCCGCTATCGGACCATAGACCATGGTGACGTAGATCACCAGGAGCGTGAGCAGCCCCAGCACGACGGGGATATTGATCTGGCTGGGGTCAGCCTTGGTGGGATAGCCCGCATGGCGCACGGCAGACGCCATGCCCCGATCGAACTCCGCATGGCGGAACTTCAATTGATCCACCGGCACTTGGCTTCCGTCGAAGCTGTCCACCACATCCTTGCCCACCCACACTTGGGCCGGCATACCGGCGGGGCCAGGATGCATGGAGTAAGGAATTGCTTTTTTGGCGAGCCAGGCCTTGGCGATGTCACAAGAGCTCAAGTAGCGCCTCTTGCCTACCGGGTCGAACTGTAAGGAACACTGAGCTGGATCGGCGATCACCACCACTGGATTCTGCTGCTGGGCCTTGAAGATGGCCGGATTGGCGTATTCAGTCAGCGCCTTGAAAATGGGAAAGTAAGTTGCTGCCGCCAGCAGGCAACCGATCATGATGATGGGCTTACGACCAATGCGATCCGACAGGGAGCCGAAGAACACATAGAACGGTGTGCCGAGAATCAGAGAACCCGCCATCAATAGATTGGCAGTTTGCGGGTCAAGCTTGAGGGTCTGGAGCAGGAAGAACAAAGCATAGAAGTGGCCCGTGTACCAAACCACCGCCTGCCCTGCCGTGCCACCCAACATGACCAGGATCACCACCTTGAGGTTGCCCCACCGGGCAAAGGCTTCGGTGAGCGGCGCACGTGACGCCTGGCCCGCGTCCTTCATCTTGAGGAACACGGGCGATTCGTTGAGCTGCATGCGGATATAGATGGAAACGATCAGCAGCAGCACCGACATGAGGAAGGGGATGCGCCAGCCCCATTCGTCGAATTCTTTGCCCAACCACTGCCGACACAGCAGGATCACCGTCAAGGAAAGCAGCAGGCCGACGGTGGCCGTGGATTGGATGAAGCTGGTGAAAAGTCCGCGCTTGCCGGGAGGTGCATGCTCCGCCACGTAGGTAGCTGCGCCGCCATACTCGCCGCCCAGCGCCAGCCCCTGCATCAAGCGCAGAGTCACCAGCACGATGGGCGCCGACACGCCAATCTGGCTGTAGGTGGGCAACATCCCCACCACAGCGGTGGACAACCCCATGATGAGGATGGTCACCAGAAAGGTGTACTTGCGACCGATCATGTCCCCAAGTCGGCCAAACAAGATTGCCCCGAGAGGACGCACGGCAAAGCCGGCAGCGAAGGCCAGCAGGGCAAAAATGAAAGCGGTTGTTTCGTTAACGCCGGAAAAAAACTGCTTGCTGATGACGGAGGCAAGGGAACCGTAAAGATAGAAGTCGTACCACTCGAACACCGTTCCCATGGACGACGCGATGATCACTCGTCGCTCGCCGCGGGTGACTGCCCGGTGAGCCCTGTCCTTACGGGGAACCGTGTTCGAGACCGCTTTCATCCCATCTCCACGGCACGCGGCAAGGTGACGGTAACGATCGTGCCCGAATGCCCGGCCGCTGAGGCGATGGATACCGTTCCACCGTGTTGCTCGGCCACCTCGCGCACGATAGCGAGACCGAGACCACTGCCTTCCACTTCCGTTTGCATACCCCGGTAGAACCGCTCGAATACGCGCTCTTGGTCGGCATCCGGGATGCCGGGACCGGAGTCTTCTACCTCAAGTCGTGCCGGATCGCGATCCAAAACGCGCAACGTGACTTGGCCACCGGCAGGCGTGTACTTCATGGCGTTATCGAGCAGGTTGTTGAGGGCTTCCTTCAAGAGGAACTCGCTGCCCACTACCAACACCGGCTCGTCGGGGGCCTCGTAGCCCAGGTCGATGGACTTGCGCAGCGCCTGATCTACCCAAGGCTCAATCACAGACCGGGCCAACTCGCGCAGATCAAGCACGGCAAAGCGCGCCGCCTGCTCGGTCGTTGCCTCGGCGCGCGCCAGGGAGAGTAGTTGCTGCGTCAGATGGGACAGCCGCTCCGCACTCACGCCCACGTTACGCAGCGCACGCAGCAAGGACTGGGGCTCGGTTTCTCGCAAGGCCAGTTCCGTCTGGGTACGCAGCCCCGTAAGAGGCGTCTTCAACTGGTGAGCCGCATCGGCGATAAAGCGCCGCTGCGCGTAGAGATTGTCGTCCAGACGTTTCATCACGCTGTTCATGGATTCAATGAGCGGCCGGATTTCTTCGGGAATGCCCTCAAGACTCATGGGCGTCAGATCGGACGGACTGCGCTGACGCAGCTCCTGCTGCAAGCGATGCAAAGGCGTAATGCCGCGCGCCAGCCCCAGATACACCAGCAGCACGGCCAGGGGGACGATGACGAACTGGGGCACGATGACACCGGACACCATGCTCGCCGCCAGCCCCTGCCGCTTCTTGCGAGTCTCGGCGATTTGCACCAGGGCCAGGCGACCTGTGTCGGCAACGGCGAAGTAGCCATAGGCAACACGCACCTCCTCCCCGACGATTTCCTCGTCGCGGAACTTGACCGAGCCAGGTTCGCCAACATCCGGCAGGTCGTCCCAGGGAATATCCGCGTCGCCGGCCACCATCTGACCGTCAAAACCAATCACCTGATAGAAGATGCGATCACGAGAATCCACCCGCAGCAGATCCCGCGCAACCCCCTGGTAGCTGAGGGCAGCCTTACCCTTGCTCGCGGTCAGCAACTGAGCCACGGCACGAGCATCGTTGGCTAACTGTTCGTCATAGGGCTGATTGGCAACGCTGTTGGCGACCTGATAGGTCATAACCACCGACAGCGCCCACAGAAACAACAGCAGCGAAAAAATCCAGAGAAGCACTTCCCCCAAGAGGGAGTCGAAGGCGAAGCGCAGCCACCAGTAACGGCGGCGTTCAGGCATTCTCGGCCGGCTTTTCCAGGCTGTAACCCAACCCGCGCAAGGTGGTGATACTGATACCCAAGGGCTCCAGCTTCTTGCGCAGGCGATGGACGTACACCTCGATGGCGTTGGTGCTCACCTCTTCGCCCCAACCACATAGGTGATCGACCAGATGCTCCTTGCTCACCAGACGCCCCACGCGAAGCATGAGAATTTCCAGCACGCCGAGTTCCCGCGCCGACAGCTCAACGATGGATCCATTGGCGGTCACGAGACGCTCGGCCTGGTCATACACCAGCGGCCCCACTTCCATGCGACGAGGTTGCCCGGTGCCGCGGCGAGTGAGGGCGCGTACCCGCGCTTCCAACTCAGGCAGCGCGAAGGGTTTGGTGAGGTAATCGTCGGCACCGGCGTCGAGACCGCGCACGCGATCTTCCACGCCGTCCTGGGCAGTGAGGATCAGCACCGGCAAAGGAGACTTGCGACTACGAAGCCGGCGCAACACCTCAATGCCGGACATCTTGGGCAGACCCAAGTCAAGAATCAGAAGGTCAAATTGCTGGGACAGCAATGCCGTATCAGCGTCCGCCCCGTTAGCCACGTGGTCCACCGCGTAGCCAGATTTTTTGAGCACTTGAATCAACCCGTCGGCGATGATCGGATCGTCCTCGGCCAGCAATATCCGCATGAAAGATAGAAACCTGCGTAAGTTGAACGTAAGAGAGCCGCCTTAGAGTCCGCGGCGCTGTTCTCCTTTACTCGGTCTATGGAGGCTTTTCACCGCGATCCGGTGGCTAGCCTCAGGGGGCGTGGAAGTAGTAAGCCCCGCCCCCTGCCGTTTTTTTCGCCCAAAAGTCTAACATGCAGCGCCCAGCTGCACCGTCTCGCAGACTGCTTGCCGCCCGCGTTTCCGAGGTGATTTTTCAGGCTTGGCGAGAGCGCACCCAGCGCCACGCATCGCGGCACATATCATTCACGTCTCGGGTTGCACGCCAGTTCAGCAATCGCTCCGCCAGACTTGGATCAGCCCAGCACGCCGCCACATCTCCAGGACGGCGATCAACGATTTCGTAATTGATGTGTTTCCCCGATGCCCGCTCGAAGGCATCGATCATTTCCAGCACCGAATATCCATGCCCGGTCCCCAGATTGACCGTGAGTAATCCGCCTTTGTCTTGCAGGTAACGCAAGGCAGCGAGATGCCCATCCGCTAAGTCCATCACATGGATGTAGTCCCGCACCCCGGTGCCATCCTTCGTCGGATAGTCATTGCCAAAGACCCGCAACTGATCGCAACGCCCCTCGGCCACCTGCGCCACATAAGGCATGAGATTATTGGGCATGCCATTGGGTTCCTCGCCGATCAAGCCGCTTTCATGAGCCCCCACCGGATTGAAGTAACGCAGCCGAGCGATACGCCAGTCCTGATGGGCACGATGGAAGTCGGCAAGTATCTCCTCCACCATCAGCTTGGTCCGGCCATAGGGATTGGTGGCGCCGGTTGGAAAATCCTCTCTCACCGGAACGGTCGCCGGATCGCCATAGACGGTGGCCGATGAGCTGAAGACCAATGTAGCTACCGAAGCTTGCTCCATGGCCCGCAAGAGACTAAGCGTGCCAAAGACGTTGTTCTCGTAATAGTGCAAGGGCGCCGCCACAGACTCGCCCACTGCCTTCAGTCCGGCGAAGTGCATAACTGCCATCGTCGCCTCTTCACGCAGTAGGTATCCAATCAAATCTTTGTCACGTACATCGCCTTCAACAAAGCGAGGCCGGCGGCCCACAATGCAGCCGATCCGATGCACCACATCCCGCGAGCTATTAGACAGATTGTCGAGAATCGTCACCCGATATCCCGAATGCATCAGGACCACGCAGGTATGGGCACCGATATACCCAGTACCACCTGTAACAAGGATTGAGCCGTTTCCTTCCATCACACATGCCTGCGCTAAGTGCCAGCATGTGATTTCAAGCGAGCAAATCGACAGAACCATCGCTACCGCGAAACGCTTGAACTAGTCCGAACAGCAGGCTATCGAGACCGCACTGACCACATGCCTGCACAAGAGAATACAACGCAGATCGGTAACTTCTCGATTCACGGAGTTCCGTTGCGTTACACCATTCTCGTCACCTCTCGTTCCCCATGGAAACGCTAAACGTTCAACTCGTCGTTATGTGTGGAGGCACAGGCACCCGCCTCTGGCCGCTATCAAGAGCTGCTTATCCAAAGCAATTTCTCGCACTGACCCATACCCAAAGCCTGCTCCAGAAAACGATTGAACGACTGTCCGACATAGGCCAAGGTTCGCTCAGTCTTGCTCCGCCCTTGATCGTAGGAAACGAAGAACACCGATTTTTAATACTCGATCAATTGCAGGCAATCGAACGACCACCTCATACGATCCTGCTCGAACCATCTGGACGCAATACGGCACCGGCGCTTACCCTCGCCGTCCTCGCGGCATTGGAAGAAGGGCGAGACCCGGTCATTGTCGCCACACCTGCGGACCAAGCCATCGCAGATCCCCTGGCGCTATCCACGGCGATCCGGGATGCAGTACATGCAGCCAAAGACGGGACAGTGGTCATTCTTGGCGTCACACCCTCTGCCCCGGAAACGGGCTATGGCTATATCAAAACCGAACCTTCGCCCGTTAGAACCCCTACCCTAGCCGTACATCAATTCGTCGAAAAGCCTGACGAGGAAAATGCCCAGCGCTACCTAGAAGCAGGCTGCTATTACTGGAACAGCGGCATCTTCGTACTCAAAGCGTCCTTGTGGATGGAAGCGCTAGAACATTTCCGGCCCGACATCGCGACAGCAACCCGGCGGGCTTGGAACGCTCGCACCACCGATGACCTGTTTATCCGCCCCGGCAAGACAGAGTTCGCTGCCATTCCTTCCGAATCCGTGGACTACGCGGTAATGGAGGCCTGCCCTGGCAGCAAATTCGATATCCGCATGGTGCCCCTATCGGCTGGATGGAACGATCTGGGCGCCTGGGATGCAGTCTGGCAAGTGTCCGACAAGGACGAACATGGCAACGTGACCGTGGGCGATGCCCTGATCGCCGACAGCCGCAACACGCTGGTGTATTCCACGAGTAGGCTGGTCAGTGCCGTGGGACTGGAGAGTCTGGTTGTTATCGAAACCGCCGATGCAGTGCTCGTAGCCGATCAGGCCGCCAGCCAGGACGTCAAGAAAATCGTTTCGACACTCAAGGCAAAGCAGCGCGAAGAACATAACCTACATCGCAAAGTCCACCGCCCCTGGGGTTGGTACGACAGCATCGACAACGGCGGTCGCTTCAAGGTCAAACACATTTGCGTCAAACCCAAGGCCAGCCTCAGTTTGCAGATGCACCACCATCGCGCCGAACACTGGATCGTAGTCTCGGGCACAGCAGAAATCACGTGCGGCGACCGGACCGTACTGCTATCCGAAAACCAGAGCACATACATCCCCTTGGGCGAGACCCACCGCCTTGCAAATCCCGGCACAATTCCGCTGGAGATCATTGAAGTGCAATCGGGGAGCTATCTGGGCGAGGACGACATCGTGCGGTTTGAAGATACGTATGGGCGGATAGAGAAGTAAGTCTCTCCAAGTATCGCCATAAATACAAACGCCCCTTCGCGGGGCGTTTGTATTTATGGCGGAGAGGAAGGGATTCGAACCCTTGTGCCAAGTTTCCCTGACCATCCGATTTCGAATCGGCGCCGTTATGACCGCTTCGGTACCTCTCCGGAGGGCGCGGATTCTATCACCGTGTCGGAACGGTTCCAAAGGGGCGCTTTTCGGACCATGGCACAATATGCGCCCGTGACCCCAAAGGAGGCTCGATGTTGTTGCGTCCGGCCCACCTGATGGCCCTATTCTTGACTATTGGTATCGCCGCTTGCGGCCGGCTGGAAACACCGGAGCAATCGGGCGAGCTGATCGTCGCCATTCGTACCGGCCCTTCGTCTTACGAGCAAAGCAACGGCGAAATCTCCGGCTTTGAGTACGACATGGTGGAAGCCTTCGCCGAGCAGATGCACTGGAAGGTCCGCTATGTCACGGCAGGTGACCAGGACGAACTGCATCAACTGGTGTTGAACCACAAGGCGCACTTTGCTGCGTCCTGTTTCGCCACCAACGATGAACGCTTCATCCCCACCAACAGCCTGCGCGATGCGCAGCCCATACTGGTTGGAGCGGCGGGCAGCGGCCGCGACGACGGAGATGATTTGCAGCCCGCCGACCTGAGCGGCAAATCGGTTTTGGTCATGAAGGCGTCGCCCCAGGTGGCCTCCCTGGAAAAGCTCGCCGGCACGCCTCCGGGATTCAAGATCGAAACCAAGACGGATGTCGGTGAATTCGATCTGCTGCAGGACGTGGTGGATGGCCGCGCCGACTATGCGGCGACCGACGACTTGCAATACAACCTCGCCCTCCATTTCCAGCCGGACTTGGAAGTGGTCATGGACCTCCCCGGAACGCTGCACATCGGCTGGTGCTTCGCCGCCCAGGACAAGGCCCTGGAAGAAAGAGCCAACGACTTCATCAAGACCGCAGCCCAGAACGGGCTACTCGCCCGACTCAAGGATCGCTATTTTGGTCACATCACTCGCGTGAAGCCCACGGGGCTGGCCGATTTTTTCAACCTGATGCGCGCCGCCCTGCCCCATCTGCGCAAAGACTTTCAGGATGCCCAGGCCAAGACGGGCATTGATTGGCGGTTGCTGGCCGCCGTTGCCTATCAGGAATCCCAGTGGGATCCACTAGCTACTTCACCGACCGGCGTGCGGGGCATGATGATGCTCACCGAAGATACGGCCGACCACTTGGGCGTGAGTAATCGCCTGGATCCCAGGCAAAGCATTTTGGCCGGCGCCCGCTACCTCTCGGATCTGCGCGATCAGTTGCCCGATGAAGTTTCTGAGCCCGACCGCACCTGGCTCGCCCTTGCCGCTTACAACCTGGGCATGGGCCACCTCAATGGTGGACGTGCCATCGCTGCAAGTCTCAAACGCGATCCCAGCTCCTGGTACGACATGAAGCGAGTGCTACCGCTGTTGGCGCGACCCCAGTTCTATAGCCGCCTGAAGAGCGGCAAGGCGCGAGGCGGCGAGGCGGTCATCATGGTGGAAAACATCCGCGCCTACTACGGCATCCTCAGCCACTTTGAGCAGCCATGGCAGCCGATGAAGACCAACCGAAAACATGGCATCGGCCTTAACTTCACCTTTCAGTAGCGCCTGAAAGACAAAAGGCGCCGACCGCTAGATCGACGCCTTTCTCTGCTGCTGATTGTCAGAACATCAGCGAGCCGGTTCGAGCACCTCGACGCCACCCATGTAGGGCACCAGTGCCGCAGGAATGGTCACGCTGCCATCGGCGCGCTGACGGTTTTCCAGAATCGCCACCAGCGTGCGGCCCACGGCGAGACCGGAGCCATTGAGGGTGTGCACCAGCTCGGGCTTGTTCTTTTCGTTGCGGAAGCGGGCCTGCATACGACGGGCCTGGAAAGCCTCGAAGTTGGAGCAGGACGAAATCTCGCGATAGGTGTTCTGGGCCGGCAGCCACACTTCCAGATCGTAGGTCTTGGCGGCGGAGAAGCCCATGTCGCCAGTGCACAGCGCCATCTTGCGATAAGGCAGTTCCAACTTTTGCAGGATCGCTTCGGCGTGGCCGGTGAGCTGCTCCAGCATTTCCCAGGACTTCTCGGGAGAGACGATCTGCACCAATTCCACCTTGTCGAACTGGTGCTGGCGGATCATGCCGCGCGTGTCGCGGCCATAGCTGCCGGCTTCGGAGCGAAAGCAGGGCGTGTGGCACACGAACTTCAAAGGCAGCGCAGCGGGATCGAGAATTTCGCCGCGCACGATGTTGGTCACCGGCACTTCGGCAGTGGGGATCAGATAGAACTTGCCATCCTCGCCGTGGGGAACGTGAAACAGGTCTTCCTCGAACTTGGGCAACTGGCCGGTACCGAACATGCTGTCGGCGTTCACCAGATATGGCACGTAGAGTTCGGTGTAGCCGTGTTCGCTGGTATGCACGTCGAGCATGAACTGAGCAAGAGCCCGATGCAGCCGGGCCAAGCCGCCCTTCATCAGCGTAAAGCGGCTGCCGGAGATCTTGGTGGCGGTTTCAAAGTCCAGGCCTAGACCGGCGCCCACGTCCACGTGGTCCTTCACCTCGAAGTCGAAGCTGGGGGGCGTACCCCAGCGCAGCACTTCCACGTTGCCTGATTCGTCCTTGCCCACGGGCACGCTCTCGTGGGGCAGATTGGGAATGCCGGCCACGAAGGCGTTGTAACGCTCTTGCAGGGCGGCCAGCTTTTCCTCATTGGACTTCAGCTCGTCGCCGATGCCGGCCACTTCGGCCAGCACAGCGGAAGCATCCTCACCCTTACCCTTCAACATGCCCACTTGCTTGGACAGGCTATTGCGTTTGGCTTGCAGATCCTGCGTCTGGGTCTGCACCTGCTTGCGCTCGGCTTCGAGGGCTTCAAAAGCAGCCGTGTCCAGAACGATCTTGCGTGTGGCAAGACGCTCAGCCACCAGGGCCAAATTGCTGCGGAGGAGTTGAATGTCCAACATGAAGAAATCCTTAAGGCGATTCTGAATTTGATGCGTCACTTGAACTATCGCGTTCAAGGAGCTGAATAACAAAGGCGCCTGAATAAAGGCGCCGTAATCCTTGAATTTTAAGCGGAAACGCCAATACTTTCCCTATCAAAGCAAAAAGATCGGATGGACCAACCGGCCCATCCGCGGAAGGAGGCGAGAGAGATGTTGTCGCTACAGGACTGCCTCGACTATTGCGATCTTGGCGAAGACGAAGTCTGCGTGATCGCTCACCATGAGCACCTGCCCTTTCCTTGTGCCGCGCAGTTGGCGTTTTCTCTGCTCCAGGACAGCGACGGTGAAGAAGCCGTGCGTTGCATGCTGAAAGAGGAGCTAACGCTAGCGACCACCCACTGCGGCAAGGGCTGCGAACTGGTGATGGCGCAGAAGGCTTACACCCACTTCAACCAGTGCCATCCGGCTTGCGGGCATTAGCGGCGGCCGGCGGTTGAGGTGAGGAGATGACTCCGCCTATTTAGGACTTGCGCTGCTTGCCTGTTGCCTGAGCATCCAGGTCGCGCAGGTGGGCTAGCTTGTCCGAGATTTTCGATTCCAGCCCCCGGGGCGTGGGCTGATACCAGCCGGGATCGCCGATGCCGTCCGGTAAGTAGCGTTCGCCGGCCGCATAAGCTTCCGGCTCGTCGTGGGCGTGGCGGTATTCCTGACCGTAGCCCAGTTGTTTCATGAGCTTGGTGGGCGCATTGCGGAGATGCTCGGGCACAGGGCGGGACTTATCCTTGGAGACGAAGGCTCGAGCCGCGTTGTAGGCCATGTAGGCCGCATTGGATTTGGGCGCGACGGCGAGATAGATCGCTGCTTCCGCCAAGGCCAACTCCCCTTCCGGCGAGCCCAGGCGTTCGTAGGTTTCCACGGCATCCAGGGTGATGCGTAGCGCGCGAGGATCGGCGAGGCCGATGTCCTCGGAGGCCATGCGAATCAGGCGGCGGCCCATGTAGAGCGGATCGGCGCCGCCGTCGAGCATGCGTACCAGCCAGTAGAGCGCCCCATCGGGGTTGGAACCGCGCACGGACTTGTGCAGGGCGGAGATTTGGTCGTAGAAGGCGTCGCCGCCTTTGTCGAAGCGGCGCATGTCGCGCGCCAGGGCCGACTCCAGGAAAGCCGCATCCACCTTCGCCACGCCGGCAGTGGTGGCCGCTGTGCGCATCTGCTCCAGCACGTTGAGGAAGCGTCGGGCGTCGCCGTCGGCGTAGCCGATCAGGCGGTCGCGGGCGTCGTCGTCAAAGGCCAAGTCGGGGAAAGCCTGGGCTTGGGCGCGGACGAACAATTCCTTCAACTCGTCCTCGGTGAGGCCCTTTAGTACGTAGACAGCGGCCCGAGACAGCAGCGCCGAGTTCACCTCGAAGGACGGGTTCTCAGTGGTGGCCCCGATGAAGGTGACGGTGCCCGATTCCACATAGGGCAGGAAGGCGTCCTGTTGGGCCTTGTTGAAGCGATGCACCTCGTCCACGAACAACAAG
>DASUJA010000220.1:0-5062 GCA_036279515.1 Rhodocyclaceae bacterium
TCAAGGGCGTGGCTGAGTACATCAGTACGCTGGAGTAGGCGGGGAGTACCGAAGGCGGCGCTCGGAGGCTCTCGCCCTCAAAACTTCACCGGAGTGGGGAGCGGAATGGCGGCTGAGATTTGTGCCTAATCAGAAAAACAAAAAGGCCGCGCAGTTCAAAATTGCGCGGCCTTTTCTATTGCTGAAACGTCACATCAAGCCAGCGCGTCGGCCCAGATGTTTTGCGCCCAGCCGAGTGCTGCCTTGGCTTCCAGCTCGTTGCGTGCCGCAGATACGCCGCCCGCGCCCTTGACCGGCTGCATCAGCTTGGTGGCCGGGTCGTAGGTGTGCACCGAGGACACGTGGATGGCGTTTTTGGTATCCACGAAGCTGTAGCAGGTGTTCATCACCAGGGGCGAGGGATTGGGTGCTTCGCCGGACAACAGGTTGATGATCGCCGCGGCCGCTACCTTGGCGTGCTGGTTGGCCATGTGGCCGGATTTGGGCATGGTGGGCGCCGGGAAGATGGCGTCGCCGATCACATGGATGCCGGGATGAGAGGTGGATTCCAGGGTGATCCAGTTGACGTCCACCCAGCGGTTGTTCACCAGCTTCAAGCCTGCTTTGGTGGCGATGGCGCCGGCACGCTGGGGCGGAACCACGTTCAGCACGTCGGCCTTTACCTTGTCGAACTCCAGGATGGCGGTTTTGCTGGCGACATCCACATCCTTCAGCTCGCTGTTGTTGCGGTACTCCAGGTTGTCTTTGTAGAGGTCGGCCCAGGCCTTCATGAACAGAGCCTTCTTGGACACCACGTCTTCGTTGCCATCCAGGATCAGCACCTTGGATTTGGGCTTCTGGGCCTTGAAGTAGCTGGCCACCATGCAGGCGCGCTCGTAGGGGCCGGGAGGGCAGCGGTAGGGCGCCTTGGGAATGGTGATCGCGTAGACGCCACCATCGCGCATGTCTTCCAGTTGCTTGCGCAGGGCTACGGTCTGGGGGCCGGCCTTCCAGGCATGGAGAATCTTGCTTTGGGCATCGGCGTTGTTGAGGGCTGGCACCTGATCCCACATGAATTCCACACCGGGGGAAAGGACCAGACGGTCATAGGTCAGATCGCCGCCGCTGGCGAGTTTGACGGTGCGCTTTTCAGCATCGATGGACACCACTTCGTCCTGGACCATATTCACGCCCCACTTGGACTTGAGGGCGCCGTAGGACACGGTGATGTCGGCCAGAGATTTTTGGCCGGAGATCACCAGATTGGACATGGGGCAGGAAACGAAGTCCGTGTTGCGTTCGATGAGGGTGACGCGTACGCCGCCGTCGCTCCACATGCGCAGGTACTTGGCTGCGGTAGCGCCGCCGAAGCCGCCGCCCACCACCACCACATGGCCGCTGGTCTTGCTGCCCATGGTGGCGCAGCCGGAGAGGGATGCCAGGGCAGCCGCGCTGGCGCCCAGTTTTACGAAGTCACGACGATTCATGTTCATGTGGCATTCCCCCTTATTTCTGCGCCGAGAAATACTCGGCGACCAGGGCCAACTGCTCTTCGCTGTAGCCCTTGCTGATCTGATGCATGATGGTTGCGGGCTTGGCGCCGGAGCGGAAGTCTTTCAGTTTTTGCAGCAGTTTTTCCTTGGGCTCACCCGCAAGTGCTTCCATGCCCGAGCCGGCTATCGCCTTTCCTTTGGTGCCGTGGCAGTTGGCACAGGTGGCTGCCAGCGATCGGACAACCACCGGGCTAACGTTCTCGGCATATGCCATTGCAGTGGCGCTCACCAGGCTGGCCGCAAGGGCCAGATGCATCACTTTCATTTTTCACTCCTCCTGTTGTTGATGGGGCTGCTGCCCTCTCCTTGGGGTGAATCAGCAATCTCTAATTTTTCTTCTTGGATGCTTGACAGTAATTCAGAGTATTAGGGTAATCTAATACCATTATAAGTAAAAGAATCATGCTTATTCAATTTAAGAATGAGTGCTTGTGGTGCCGTTTCATCAGCTGCATTCGAGAACAGATGTTTAAACAAGGTCTTATATCTCGCCCGCCACAGGGGGCATGCTGATGGCAAGCGAGGTGGGGCCAAGAAAACGCCGAACAGGAGGGGCTGGAATGTCCGACGAGTGGAAAACAAGAGGCCGGATTCGACCCGCGCCGGAGAACTTCCTTAGCGATGAGGAGGTGAAGGAAGTGGAAGCAGGGCGCCGGGATTTCCTGCGCAAGAGCTTCCTCGCCGCCAGCGCTGCCATGACCGCCGGCATGGCGAGCAAGGCCATCGCGGCACCGGAGGGCGATGACGCCATTCTCACCCTGCCACCCTGGTCCACCAGCCTGGGCCAGCCGGTTGCAGCGCGGCCCTACGGCATGCCATCCCAATACGAAAAGGGCTTGATCCGCCGCGAAAGCCCAGGTTTGACGCGGGTTTCCGCCTCGTCCGTGGCCTTTACGCCGCTGCAAGCCCTATTCGGCATCATCACGCCCTCCGGCCTGCACTTCGAGCGCCACCACCAGGGCTGGCACGACATCGACCCATCCCGCCATCGCCTGATGGTGAATGGTTTGGTGAAGACCCCGAAGGTCTACACCATGGACGACATCATGCGGTTGCCCTCCGTGTCGCGCATCCACTTCATCGAATGCGGCGCCAATACCGGTATGGAGTGGGGCAACGTGGCGGTGCCCACGGTGCAGTATTCCCATGGCATGTTGTCCTGTTCGGAATTCACCGGCGTGCCCCTGCGTCTGCTGCTGGAAGACTGCGGCGTGGATTTGAAGGCCGGCAAGTTCATCCTGGCTGAAGGGGCGGACGGTTCCTCCATGACTCGCACCATTCCCATGGAGTTGGTGCTCAACGACGAAATCATCGTCGCCTACGGTCAAAACGGCGAAATGCTGCGGCCTGAGAACGGCTACCCGCTTCGTCTGGTCGTGCCCGGCGTCCAGGGCGTGTCCTGGGTCAAGTGGCTGCGCCGCATCGAAGTGGGCGATCAGCCCTGGGCTTCCAAGGACGAGGCGGTGCATTACATCGACCTCATGCCCGACGGCAAGCACCGCCAATTCACCTCTGTCCAGGAAGCCAAGTCCGTCATCACCAGCCCCTCCGGCGGCCAAGTGCTGCTGGACAAGGGCTTCTACAACGTTACCGGCTTGGCCTGGAGCGGCCGAGGCAAGATCAAACAGGTGGATGTGTCCTTCGATGGCGGCATCAACTGGAAGACCGCGCGTCTCGAAGGCCCGATCCAGAACAAGGCGCTGACTCGCTTCAGCATCGGCTGGGAGTGGGACGGCAAGCCCGCCATCCTGCAATCCCGCGCCATGGACGAAACCGGCTACGTGCAACCCGCCTACGGCCAACTGCGCGCCATTCGCGGCACCAAGTCGATCTATCACAACAACGCCATCCAGTCCTGGAAGGTGGTCGAGACCGGGGAGGTGAGCAATGTTCAAGTTCTCTAAAACGCTGCTGGCCGCAGCCGGCCTTGCGCTGGCATCCTCGGCTTTCGCCTACAGCGGCATCGGTCGCCCTGCGACAGAAGCGGAACTGAAGGCCTGGGACATCGACGTGCGTCCCGACTTCAAGGGGCTGCCCAAGGGATCGGGCAGCGTGCAGCGCGGCCAGGATTTGTGGGAGAGCAAGTGCGCCACTTGCCATGGAACCTTCGGCGAATCCAACGAGGTGTTCACGCCCCTGATTGGCGGCACCACCAAGGACGATCAGAAGACCGGCCGCGTGGCATCCCTCGCCAAGGGCGACGTGCCCCAGCGCACCACGTTCATGAAGGTGGCGACGGTCTCGACCCTGTTCGATTACATCCAGCGCGCCATGCCTTGGACAGCACCCAAGTCCCTGAAGCCGGACGAGGTGTATTCCATCCTCGCCTATCTGCTCAACCTCGCCGAAATCGTGCCGGACGACTTCACCCTGTCCGACGCCAACATCCGCGAAGTGCAGCAGAGGATGCCCAACCGCAACGGCATGACCACCGACCACGGCATGTGGCCAGGTGCGCCAGCCAGCAAGGGCGGCATCGGCAACGGCGGCAAGCCCGACACCCACAACACGGCCTGCATGAGCAACTGCAAGACCGAAGTGAAGGTCGGCTCCACGCTGCCCGACTACGCGGAAGCGGCTCACGGCAATCTGGCAGAGCAGAACCGCATGATCGGTCAGGTGCGCGGCAAGACACCGGGGCAGTTTGGCAATGCGAAGAGCGACGCCAAAACCGAAGCCAAGCCCGCTGAAACCATCAGCGCCGGCAAGGCCGCCACGGCCCTCGCGCAGAAGTCCGGCTGTCTGGCCTGCCACGGCGTGAGCAACAAGATCGTCGGCCCCGCTTTCGCCGACGTGGCGAAAAAATACAAAGGCCAGGACGGCGCACTGACCAAGCTCACCGCCAAGGTAAAGGCGGGCGGGCAGGGCGTGTGGGGCGCAATCCCCATGCCGCCCCACGCTCACATCAAAGACGAGGACATCAAGTTCCTGGTCACCTGGGTGCTCAACGGCGCCCCGGCCAACTGATTTTCCACAAGGAGAGACCCACCATGAATAAACAAAGACGCGAAGTGCTCAAGGCGGGCGGCAGCATGGGCCTGCTGGCGCTGCTGGCCGGCATCGGCCTGCTCAAGCCCGAACTGGCCCTGGCCGATTGGAACAAGGCCGCCTTTGAAGCCAAGACCTTTGAGGACACCCTCAAGGCCCTGGGCGTGCAAGGCAAGCCCGCCGATAGCGGCGACATTCAACTGAATGCCCCCGACATCGCTGAAAACGGCGCCGTGGTGCCGGTTTCCATGGTTAGCAACATTCCCAACACCCAGTTCATGGCCTTCCTCATCGAGAAGAACCCCAACGCTCTGGGCGCCAGCTTCACCATCCCCGAAGGCACCGAAGCCAACGTGACCACCCGCGTCAAGATGGGCCAGACCTCCAACGTCTATGCGCTCGTCAAGGCCGATGGCAAGTTCTTCATGACCATGAAGGAAGTCAAAGTCACTCTCGGCGGCTGCGGCGGCTGATTACAGAAGGAGAAAACCATGGGTAACCCGATGAAGATCCGCGCCGCCAGCAAGGACGGCGTGACCGAA
>DASUJA010000221.1:0-3165 GCA_036279515.1 Rhodocyclaceae bacterium
GCGCGAAGAAGGCTATAAGGTCATCCTGGTTAACTCCAACCCGGCCACGATCATGACCGACCCGGACATGGCCGACGTGACCTACATCGAGCCCATTACCTGGCAGGTGCTGGAAAACATCATCGCCAAGGAAAGGCCCGATGCGATCCTGCCTACCATGGGCGGCCAAACCGCGCTCAACTGCGCCCTGGATCTGGCCAAGCACGGCGTGCTGGAAAAGTACGGCGTGGAAATGATCGGCGCTTCCAAGGAAGCCATCGACAAGGCCGAGGACCGGGAGAAGTTCAAGCAGGCCATGACCAAGATCGGTCTCGGTTCCGCTCGTTCCGGCATCGCCCACAGCATGGAAGAAGCGCTGCAAGTGCAGGGCGCCATGGGCTTCCCCGCCATCATCCGTCCGTCCTTCACCATGGGCGGTTCTGGCGGCGGCATCGCCTACAACATGGAAGAGTTCGTCGAGATCTGCAAGCGCGGTCTCGAAGCCAGCCCCACCAAGGAACTGCTGATTGAAGAGTCCCTGCTCGGCTGGACAGAGTACGAGATGGAAGTGGTGCGTGACCGCAAGGACAACTGCATCATCGTCTGCTCCATTGAAAACCTGGACCCCATGGGCGTGCATACGGGAGACTCCATCACCGTTGCCCCGGCTCAGACCCTGACGGACAAGGAATACCAGATCATGCGCAACGCCAGCATCGCTGTGCTGCGCGAGATCGGCGTCGATACCGGCGGTTCCAATGTGCAGTTCTCGATCAATCCCGACGACGGTCGGATGATCGTGATCGAAATGAATCCCCGCGTGTCCCGCTCCTCCGCCCTGGCCTCCAAGGCCACCGGCTTCCCCATCGCTAAGATCGCGGCCAAGCTGGCCGTGGGCTACACCCTGGACGAGCTCAAGAACGACATCACCGGCGGCGCGACCCCGGCGTCCTTCGAGCCTTCCATCGACTACGTGGTCACCAAGATTCCCCGTTTCGCCTTCGAGAAGTTCCCCCAGGCCAACGACCGCCTCACCACCCAGATGAAGTCCGTGGGCGAAGTGATGGCCATGGGCCGCACTTTCCAGGAGTCCCTGCAAAAGGCCCTGCGCGGCCTGGAAGTGGGTGTGTACGGCCTGGACGAAGTGGAAGCCGAAAAGGAAGAAATCGAACACGAACTGGCCAACCCCGGCGCCCAGCGCATTTGGTACGTGGGTCAAGCCTTCCGTGAAGGCTATTCCATGAAGGAACTGTTCGATCTGACCAAGATCGACCCCTGGTTCCTGGTGCAGATTGAAGACATCATCAACACCGAAGGCTGGATTCGCTCCCAGAACCTGAAGGATCTGGACGCAGACGCCATCCGCGGCCTGAAGCGCAAGGGCTTCTCCGACCGCCGCATCGCCAATCTGATTGGTGCGTCCGAAACCGAAGTGCGCAAGTACCGCCAGCTGCTGGGCGTACGCCCGGTGTTCAAGCGCGTGGATACCTGTGCCGCCGAGTTCGCCACCTCCACCGCCTACATGTACTCCACCTACGAGGAGGAGTGCGAATCCCGTCCCACGGACAAGAAGAAGATCATGGTCCTGGGCGGTGGTCCGAACCGGATCGGCCAAGGTATCGAGTTCGACTACTGCTGCGTCCATGCGGCCCTCGCCATGCGCGAAGACGGCTACGAGACCATCATGGTCAACTGCAACCCGGAGACCGTGTCCACCGACTACGACACCTCCGATCGCCTGTACTTCGAGCCCCTGACCCTGGAAGACATCCTGGAAATCGTCGACGTGGAAAAGCCCGTCGGCGTGATCGTCCAGTTCGGCGGTCAGACGCCCCTGAAGCGTGCTCGCGACCTGGAAGCCAACGGCGTGCCCATCATCGGCACCAGCCCCGACATGATCGACGCAGCCGAAGACCGGGAACGCTTCCAAAAGCTGCTCCATGACCTGGGTCTCAAGCAGCCGCCCAACCGCACTGCCCGCACGCCCGAGCAGGCCATCGAACTGGCCGCCGAAATCGGCTACCCGCTGGTGGTCCGTCCCTCCTACGTCCTGGGCGGTCGTGCCATGGAAATCGTCCATGAGCAGAAGGATCTGGAGCGCTACATGCGCGAGGCGGTCAAGGTTTCCAACGACTCCCCCGTGCTGCTGGACCGCTTCCTGAACGACGCTACCGAAGTGGACATGGACGCCCTATCCGATGGCAAGCAAGTCATCATCGGCGGCATCATGGAACACATCGAACAGGCCGGCGTGCACTCCGGCGACTCCGCCTGTTCCCTGCCGCCCTTCACCCTGTCCAAGGAAATCCAGGACGAAATGCGGCGTCAGACCGAAATGATGGCCAAGGGCCTCAACGTCATCGGCCTGATGAACGTCCAGTTCGCCATTCAGGGCAAGGGTGACGACGCAGTGGTCTACGTGCTGGAAGTGAATCCCCGTGCCTCCCGCACCGTGCCTTTCGTGTCCAAAGCCACTGGCGTGCCCCTGGCCAAGGTGGCTGCCCGCTGCATGGCCGGCCGTTCCCTGGCTGATCAGGGCGTCACCAAGGAAGTGATTCCTCCCTACTACTCGGTGAAGGAAGCCGTCTTCCCCTTCAACAAGTTCCCCGGCGTGGATACCATCCTCGGTCCGGAAATGAAGTCCACCGGCGAAGTGATGGGCGTTGGCCGTACTTTCGGCGAAGCCTTCATCAAGTCCCAATTGGCGGGCGGCACCAAGCTGCCCCGGAGCGGCAAGGTCTTCATCAGCGTCAAGCCAGCCGACAAGCCCAAGGCCGTGGAAGTGGCGCGGGAACTGGTCGACATGGGCTTCACCATCGTCGCCACCAAGGGCACCGCTTCCGCCATCGCCGCAGCCGGCATCGCCGTGACGCCGGTGAACAAGGTGACCGAAGGTCGTCCTCACGTAGTGGACATGATCAAGAACAACGAGATCGTTCTGGTCATCAACACCGTGGATGAAAAGCGGACGGCCATCGTCGATTCCCGCTCCATCCGCACCTCCTCCCTGGCGCAGCGCGTCACTGTCTACACGACAGTGGAAGGCGCCCGCGCCGCTTGTGCCGGCCTGCGTCACGCCGGTCTCGAAACCTATTCCATCCAGTCCCTGCACGGAGAATTGGCAGTATGAGCAAGGTACCCATCACTCTGCGCGGTGCCGAACTGCTCAAAGAAGAACTGCAACGT
>DASUJA010000222.1:0-6939 GCA_036279515.1 Rhodocyclaceae bacterium
CGCACCACGCCTTCCATCGTGGCTTACGCCGAAGACGGCGAAATCCTGGTGGGCGCCCCCGCCAAGCGTCAGGCCGTGACCAACGCCAAGAACACCCTCTACGCGGTCAAGCGCCTGATCGGCCGCCGCTTCGATGAAAAAGAAGTGCAGAAGGACATCGACCTGATGCCCTTCCAGATCGTCAAGGCCGACAACGGCGACGCCTGGGTTTCCGTGCGCGACAAGAAGATGGCGCCTCCCCAAGTGTCCGCCGAAGTGCTGAAGAAGATGAAAAAGGCCGCCGAGGACTACCTGGGCGAAGAAGTGACCGAGGCCGTCATCACCGTGCCCGCCTACTTCAACGACAGCCAGCGCCAAGCCACCAAGGACGCAGGCCGCATCGCCGGTCTGGAAGTGAAGCGCATCATCAACGAACCTACCGCCGCGGCCATCTCCTTCGGCCTCGACAAGCAGGAAGGCGACCGCAAGATCGCCGTTTATGACCTGGGCGGCGGCACCTTCGACATCTCCATCATCGACATCGCTGAAATCGACGGCGAGCATCAATTTGAAGTGCTCTCCACCAACGGCGACACCTTCCTCGGCGGCGAAGACTTCGACCAGCGCCTGATCGACTACATCATCGACGAGTTCAAGAAGGAACAAGGCGTGAACCTGAAGCAGGACGTGCTGGCCCTGCAACGCCTGAAGGAAGCCGCTGAAAAGGCCAAGATCGAGCTGTCCTCCTCCATGCAGACCGAGGTGAACCTGCCTTACATCACCGCCGATGCTACGGGTCCCAAGCACTTGGCTCTGAAGATCACCCGCGCCAAGTTCGAATCCCTGGTGGAAGAACTGGTGGCCCGCACCATCGAGCCCTGCCGCTTGGCCATCAAGGACGCAGGCGTCAAGGTTTCCGACATCGCCGACGTGATCCTGGTGGGCGGCATGACCCGCATGCCCAAGGTTCAAGAGAAGGTGAAGGAATTCTTCGGCAAGGACCCCCGCAAGGACGTGAACCCCGACGAAGCCGTGGCCATTGGCGCCTCCATCCAAGGCGGCGTGCTGCAAGGTGAAGTGAAGGACGTGCTGCTGCTGGACGTGACTCCCCTGTCCCTGGGTATCGAAACCCTGGGCGGCGTCATGACCAAGCTCATCACCAAGAACACCACCATCCCCACCAAGCAGAGCCAGACCTTCTCCACCGCCGACGACAACCAGAACGCCGTGACCATCCACGTGCTGCAAGGCGAGCGTGAAATGGCTGCGGGTAACAAGAGCCTGGGCCAGTTCAACCTTTCCGACATTCCGCCCGCACCTCGCGGCATGCCCCAGATCGAAGTCACCTTCGACATCGACGCCAACGGCATCCTGCACGTATCCGCGAAGGACAAGGCCACCGGCAAGGAAAACAAGATCACCATCAAAGCCAACTCCGGCTTGAGCGAAGAAGAAATTCAAAGCATGGTGAAGGACGCCGAAGCCCATGCCGAGGAAGACAAGAAGGCTCACGAACTCGTGGATGCCCGCAACCAGTGCGACACCATGATCCACTCCGTGAAGAAAGCCCTGGCCGAGCACGGCGACAAGATCGAAGCCGCTGAAAAGGAAAAGATCGAAGCCGCCGTCAAGGAAGCCGAAGAAGTCATCAAGGAAGGCGACAAGGCAGCCATCGAAGCCAAGACCGAAGCCCTGGCCCAAGCCAGCCAGAAGCTCGGCGAAAAGATCTACGCTGATGCCCAAGCTGCTGCTGGTGCGGCAGGCGGCGCTGGCGCGGCTCCTGGCGGCGAAGCCAAAAAAGACGACAGCGACGTGGTGGATGCCGAGTTCACCGAAGTGAAAGACAAGAAGTAAGTCAGTCGAGAGTTGAGAGCTGAGAGTCGAGAGCCCGATTTCCGGCCTCTCGACTTTTTCGCTCTCGGCTCCTGATCTTCACTCTCGACTCGCCACCCTCGACTCACGACCACAATGTCAAAACGCGACTTTTACGAAATTCTCGGCGTCAATCGCGATGCGAACGACGACGAAATCAAAAAGGCCTACCGCAAGCTGGCCATGAAATTCCATCCGGACCGCAACCCGGATAACCCCAAGGCGGAAGAGCAATTCAAGGAAGCCAAGGAAGCCTACGAAATCCTCTCCGACAGCCAGAAGCGTGCGGCTTACGATCAGTACGGCCACGCCGGCATCGATCCCCAAGCGGGTATGGGCGGTGGCGCCGGCGGTTTCGCTGACGCCTTCTCCGACATCTTCGGCGACATCTTCGGTGGTGGCGGCGGCCGCAGCGGCCGCTCCAACGTCTATCGCGGTGCCGACCTGCGCTACAACCTGGAAATCAGCCTGGAAGAGGCCGCTCGCGGCGCTGAAACCCGCATTCGCATCCCCACCATGGAGGAATGCGAACCCTGCGGCGGCACCGGCGCCAAGAAGGGCACCGAGCCCAAGACCTGCCCCACCTGTAATGGTCATGGTCAGGTCCGCATGCAACAGGGCTTCTTCTCCATCCAGCAGACCTGCCCCAAGTGCCACGGCACGGGCCGCTATATCCCGACGCCCTGCCCCTCATGTCATGGCGCAGGTCGCAACAAGACCCACAAGACTTTGTCGGTCAAGATTCCGGCAGGCATCGACGAAGGCGATCGCATCCGCCTCACCGGCGAGGGCGAACCCGGCGTCAATGGCGGGCCTCCGGGCGACCTCTACGTGCAGGTGCATCTGAAGGCCCACGCCGTATTCCAGCGTGACCACGACGACCTGCACTGCGAAATGCCCATCAGTTTTTCCACTGCGGCGCTGGGCGGCGAAATCGAGATCCCCACCCTGGACGGCGTGGCGCGACTCAAGATTCCTGCCGAAACCCAGTCAGGCAAGGTCTTCCGCCTGCGCGGCAAGGGCATCAAGGGCATCCGCTCCATCGGCCATGGCGACCTGCTGTGCCACGTAGCCGTGGAAACCCCGGTCAGCCTCACCGACCGGCAGAAGGAACTGCTCAAGGAGTTCGAGGAAATCAGCCAGGGCAACGTGCAGAAGCACAATCCCCGCGCCCAGTCCTGGATGGACAAGGTGAAGGATTTCTTCGCGGGCTGAACATTTGTGCCCCTACCTGCCACATGGGGCTACCTTTGCGGTGCCCCATGTGCTTGGACGCTGCGCGCAGCGTCAATTTTTTTCCAACCATGCCTCGCGATTACTCGATGCAAAAATCGCTATCCAACGTCGCCCCGTTGAAACATCATTCCTGAGTTTCAAAAGAGCGAAGTCACTGCATGACCGATCAGAGCAAAGGGAATTCAATGAGTATGTATGAGCGCCAGCCGTTTTTGAACGAGATCAAAAAACGTCTGCTAGAGCTACGGTTCGAGGGGAAAAACAAAGTCGCATTTTGGGGTTGGGACCGCGACCTCATAGTGGAAGTCGTATCGCTCAATGCCGCAGCCGGCATGGATTTCCACTTCTATGTCAATGACCGGGAAATTGATTTCCTGGATAGCAATAGCCAATGCCGACCACAAGACTGTTTGGGAGAAGACGCCCCTGACTTGGTCATCATCGCCAAGAAGAATGCGATTCGTATCTTTGAATACCTAATCGACCGCTTTCAGATAGGCCAACGAAAGATCGTAATGGATCCGGTCAACTGGAGGAACAAGGACTACACGTCCGACCCTTTGGTTTGGGACTTCTATACCAACGTACCCAACAAGATTCGCGGCGGACTATCGAGCTTTGAAGTGTGCGCCCATCTTTGGGATAGCCTCAAGTACCTATTCGACAGGAATATCCCTGGAGACTTGGTCAACCTGGGAGCCTACCAAGGCTGGTCTCTCTACTTCACAGCCATGATAAGAGACCACTTCGGCCAGCAGCATCGAAAAATCTACGGCTTTGACACATTCTCGGGTTGGGTGCCATCCGCAGCCCATCCTTTTGACCAATTTGCATCCGGCGCAGTCAACATCGTTGCCGGCCACCATCTGCATTCCGATACCTGCCTCGCAACCGTTCAGAAGAATTTGGAATCGTTTAAAAATATCGAACTTATCGAGGGCGATATTCGACAAACAATCACCACGTCCTCACCCAATCAGGTGGCTTTTGCACTATTTGACATGGACGACTACACCCCCACCCAAGTAGCGCTGAAACCCATGTACGAGAAACTCAGCCCGGGAGGGGTTTTCCTGCATGACCACTTTAGCTATGCCTCATTGGCAAGCTACTGCACCTGGGGACAGCGCAAAGCGATGCTGGATTTTCTTCAGGATCACCCGATGTTCAATCTGACCGGCACCAACGCCTTCATCAAGATTTAGCATCAGGCACCGAAAGGGGCAGAGGAAGTGGAAAAACCACCCTCCCCCTTGTACATCATCAGGCGCGGCGCCAAGTGGTGCCCTGAGGACCATCCTCCAGCAGGATTCCCGCAGCCTTCAGTTCGTCGCGGATGCGATCGGACTCGGCAAAATTCTTCGCCTTCTTGGCCGCGATGCGGGCGGCGATCAGCTCGTCGATGGCCTCGTTGCTCAGTCCATCTGCCTCTGCCGGTGCGCCTTGCAGGAAAGCCGTCGACTCCCGTTGCAGCAGACCCAACACGCCGGCCAAGCCCTTGAGTTGGGCAGCCGCGGCCTCGTTACCGCGATTCACTTCCACCGCCAGATCGAACAGCACGGCCACCGCTTCCGGCGTGCCGAAATCGTCGTCCATGGCGGCCTTGAAACGTAGCGCGTGCGCCTCGTTCCAATCCACGCGGCCTTCGCCGCCGTAGCCCTTGAGCGCGGTGTAGAGACGGGTCAGGGCTTGGCGGGCATCGTCCAGATGGGCGTCGGAATAGTTCAGAGGGCTGCGGTAGTGGGCGCGGAGGATGAAGAAGCGCACCACTTCTGCGTCGTATTTTTTCAGCACGTCGCGGATGGTGAAGAAGTTGCCCAGGGACTTGGACATCTTCTCGTCGTCCACGCGGACGAAACCGTTGTGCATCCAGTAGTTCACGAAGGTATCGCCGTGGGCGCCTTCCGACTGGGCGATTTCATTTTCGTGGTGAGGAAACTGCAAGTCCTGACCGCCGCCGTGAATGTCGAAGCGAGGACCGAGCAGATCGGAACTCATGGCCGAGCACTCGATGTGCCATCCGGGCCGACCGACGCCCCAGGGGGATTGCCACTTGGCGTCCGCCGGTTCGCTTTCCTTGGCGTGCTTCCAGAGCACGAAGTCCAGCGGATCGCGCTTGCCTTCCACCACGTCCACGCGCTCGCCTGCGCGCAGATCGTCGAGGGACTTGCCCGAGAGCTTGCCGTAGCCGGGGAAGCTATGCACCGAGTAGCACACGTCCTGGCTATCGGCGTGATAAGCGAGGCCCTTATGCTCCAGCTTGCCGATCAACGCCACCATCTGCGGCACGTACTCGGTGGCGCGGGGCTCGTGGTTGGGCCGCAGGACGCCCAGCGCGTCCGCATCCTCGTGCATGGCAGCGATGAAGCGGTCGGTCAGGGCACGGATGCTTTCACCGTTTTCGGCGGCGCGCTTGATGATCTTGTCGTCGATGTCCGTGATGTTGCGGACGTAGGTCACATCCAGACCGCTGGCACGGAGCCAGCGAGCCACCATGTCGAACACCACCATGACCCGGGCGTGGCCCAGATGGCAGTAGTCGTAAACGGTCATGCCGCAGACGTACATGCGGACTTTGCCGGGCTCCAGAGGAACGAATTCCTGCTTCTCGCGATCCAGGGTGTTGTAGAGCTTGAGCATGGGGAGAACGAATGGGGAAGTGGGTCGGCTGGGGAAATAACGGTACGGAACCGACTGATTTTCGGGCTTAAATCAAAAGGGGTTCTGGTGAAATGGGCCTGAGCTTTGTTGTTAAAATCACAGATTAAGTCACGGCTGTTTCCAGTACGTGCCGCAACACAAAGAGACCGAAGTCTTAATCGCGCAAACCCGCTTGGTAAGCCGGTTTACAACCATTTCTGCCCCACCCCGCAAGGCGATCAAGTATAGCATGCCCCCTATTCCCCTCTCAGTACGCCACGGTCTGCTAACCCTTGCCGTTACTGCAATCCTCGGCCTTTCCGGTCAAGTGTTCGGCGCCCCCTTGCAAGATGCCCAGCAATTTCTCAAGGCGGGCCAATACAGCCAGGCGCTGGATCAGGTGGACAAGCATCTATCCGACAAGCCCAAGGATCCCCAAGGCCGCTTCCTGCGTGGCGTGATCCTCACCGAAATGGGCCGTACCAACGAAGCCATTACCGTCTTCAATCGCCTTACCGAAGAATTTCCGGATCTACCGGAGCCCTACAACAACCTGGCCGTCATCTACGCCCAGCAGAAGCAGTACGACAAGGCCAAACAGGCCCTGGAAAAGGCAATCCGCACCCATCCTTCCTACGCCACCGCCCATGAAAACCTGGGCGACATCTACGCGCGCCTGGCGAGCCAGGCCTACGACAAGGCGCTGCAACTGGATTCCTCCAACGCCGGCGCCCAAACCAAGCTATCGGTCATCCGCGATTTGTTCAGCGCGCCCTCCCGCGGTGGCGTGCCCACCCGTACGAGCACGCCCACTATCGTAGCAACTGCCCCGGTAGCCGCCGTTCCTGCACCCGTGGTAGCGAAACCTGCGCCGACACCTACACCTGCGCCCGTTTCGCCCCCCACACCAACTCCGGCGCCTAAAGCCACGCCCACCCCCGCGCCCGTTGCTTCCGCACCGCCGGCACCGGCAAAGCCCGCCCCGACCAAGGCAGTTGCCGACGCTTCCGCCGATGTACGCAAGATGGTGGAAACCTGGGCCGCCGACTGGTCGCGCAAGGACGTGAAGGCTTATCTGTCCCACTACGCCAAGGACTTCAAGACCCCTGGCGGCGTTTCCCGCAGCAATTGGGAAAACGAACGTAATCAGCGCATCAAGAAGCCCGGCACCATCCGCGTCAGCGTGGAGGACTTGAAGGTCGTTCCCGATGG
>DASUJA010000223.1:0-2333 GCA_036279515.1 Rhodocyclaceae bacterium
GGCGCTCGATTTGGACGCCGACCACAAAACTTCGTCATTCCGGCCCTTCGGCAAGCTCAGGACAGGCCGGGCGGTGCCCGAGCCGGAATCCAGGGGTTCTTGCGGCCCTTTCTGGATCCCGGCTTTCGCCGGGATGACGACCTCACTTCGATTTCGCCGTCGCGATATTTATTCCGGACAGCAGTGCGCCTTCGCGGGGATGACGGGTGCCGTTTGGGGTATTTCCCCGTTCATGTAATCGCCCTGCCTAGCCTCTGCGCCGTAGCCGCGTTATAGCGGCTGCCTATCCGGCACATTGGATCATTTGTCTGGTTTCGGGCCGTTCTTCTCAGTACATTAGGTTCGGAGTTGCATCCCCCAACCATCCGCCACCACGAGCGGAGACTGACAGAGAGAATCTAGTGATGAGCACAACCGTAACCCTGGGCGGCAACGCCATTGAAGTCGCCGGAAATTTCCCTGCCAAGGGCCAGCAGGCCCCGGCGTTCAGTCTTGTCGGCAAGGATCTGGCCGATGTGAGCCTTTCCAGCTTGGCGGGCAAGCGCAAGGTGTTGAACATTTTCCCTAGCGTCGACACGCCCACCTGCGCTACGTCGGTTCGCAAGTTCAACCAGACCGCCGACACGCTGCCCAATACGGTGGTGCTGTGCATCTCCGCCGATCTGCCCTTTGCCCAGGCCCGCTTCTGCGGCGCCGAGGGGCTGAACAACGTGCATACCCTTTCCACCATGCGCGGTAGGGAGTTCCTGGAGAACTACGGCGTTGCGATCAAGAGCGGCCCTCTGGTCGGTCTGGCTGCTCGGGCAGTGGTGGTGCTGGATGAGAACGACAAGGTTATCTACAGCGAGCTGGTGCCGGAGATCAAGAACGAGCCGGACTACTTGGCTGCGTTGGCGGCGTTGGGGTGAGCGTAGCGGCGCAAAATTAGCTCCGTTCGCCCTGAGGTATCGAAGGGCGAGTGAGGCTCGGTCGCCCGTTCATGATTCGATACCTCACTATGACCGAAGGAAACCTCCATGGATCGAACGGGGCCAATGCGATGGGCCCGTCGTGCCGTAGCTCATCCTTCGACTTCGAGGCGATTCTCGCCTCTACGCTCAGGACGAACGGGGTGCCAATGCGAGCAGCCCCCCCGTCTTGCCATAACTCGCCCGTCGATACCTCAGGGCGAACGGAGGGGGTGAATCGAAGAGAGGGGAAACCGTGATGCTCGCCCCCCTCCCTCAATGCCTCGAAAACAAATCCCGCAGCTTGCACACCACCCGCGTCGGGTCGAAGCGTTGGTCGGGTAGCACACTACCTTCCAGCACAGCAGCCAGGGCGCGGGCGGCATCCTTCTCTCCCGTGAGCAGCACTTCCGCACCGCGCTTGGCCATGTGGCGGATGAAGCCGTCACCGGCGCTTCCGGCGACCACCACTTCCACGCCGTCCAGCGGATGAGGACCATCATCCTTGAAGTAGTGGATCAGTTGCTCCTTTTCCAGGCTCACGCGCAGAGGCACGTCGGGCGCGTCGCTGTCGTAAACCAGCCAATGGCGCGTTTGCCCGGCGTGGCTGGAAACCTCGGTGAAATCCTTGCTGGCGATGGCGATTTTCATGGGGACTCCTGTTACGAGATACCGCCCAGCAGCAAGTTGTTTGCCTGACATTCAACGGCGTGAAGGCCGTCCCCGGCCCTTCCTCATGCTCGCTCGGTCGAGCCTGTTCAGGCCAGCAGCGCCACCGACTTGATCTGCGCCCATACCGCCATGCCCACAGCCAAGCCAAGCTGATCGCAAGAGCGCCGGGTGATGCGCGCCAAGAGCGGCACGCCGCTCGCCTCAAGGCGCACGATCATTTGGGCGGGATGATCGGCATCGCCCACGGCTGTCACCTTCGCCCGCAAGCGATTGAGGATGCTGCTCTGTCCCTCGGCCTCGCCGCCCGACGCAATGCTCACGTCCCGCGCCAGGATGCGCAGACGCGTGGGCGTACCCACGGGCAGGTCGCGGCGCGTGACCCAGATTTCACCGCCGGGGAAATCCAGGCGGGTCAGGTGGTAGTGGTCGTCGTGGTCCCCCACGGTGGCAGCGATGGCGACAGCGGCATCTTCATCCGCTGCCAGGGGGAGATCGAGACGCGCCAGGGTTTCGGTGAGCGGCCCGCTCGCCAGTACCTTGCCCTGCTCCAGCAGCACCAGATGATCGGCCAATCGCGCCACTTCGTCCGGCGCGTGGCTTACGTAGAGGATGGGGATGGAAAGGCTGTCGTGGAGCCGCTCCAGGTAAGGCAGGATTTCGCGCTTGCGCTGGGTGTCGAGGGCAGCGAGAGGCTCGTCCATGAGCAGCAGACGC
>DASUJA010000224.1:0-38565 GCA_036279515.1 Rhodocyclaceae bacterium
CTAGCACCTAGCGCACGCTAGGGAATGTAGGCGAACGGTCATGAGCACTCCCCTTATCCTCACCTTGGATCAGCACGGCGTCCCCCATCGCTGGGTGGATTGGCAACATGCGTGTTTTTACTATGCACGCGACATGGTAGCTTGGGCCATCGGCGAACACAGCTTCACCTTTCACGGCGGCATCAATCGCATCACGGGCACTCGCTCTGAGATCTGCACCAACAGCATCATCGCCATTCGCGGACGCTCCCTCGGCGGACGTGCCCTGATCCAGGTTCCGCCCCTCACCAACCGCGAACTCTTTCATCGGGATCGGCACACCTGCGCCTACTGCGGCGAGGAGATGACCGGCAGCCGCCTGACCCGCGACCACATCAAGCCTGTCTCCCAAGGCGGCCTCGACATCTGGATGAACGTGGTCACCGCCTGCCGCAACTGCAACCAGCGCAAGAGCGGACGCACGCCCGAGCAGGCCCGCATGGAGTTGCTGTTCACGCCCTACGTGCCCAATAAGGCCGAGTACCTGATCCTCTGTAACCGCCACATCATGGCCGATCAGATGGACTTCCTCGCCCGCCAAGTGTCGAGCCAGAGCCGCTTCCGCCTCACGGCCTAAATCCCTGTGCCAATCAGGGGCGACGCGGCGAGCTTGAAGCCCTAAAATCGGGGATTGCCTAATACCGGATCTGCGGTGCCACCTCCCCGGCGCCCTTCCCCATGGAACCCAAAGCCCTCACCTCCTACCGGCCCTACTGGGCCAAGCGTTTCGGCGTTGCCCCTTTCCTGCCCATGTCCCGGGCGGAGATGGATCAACTCGGCTGGGATTCCTGCGACGTGATCCTGGTGACCGGCGACGCCTACATCGACCACCCCAGCTTCGCCATGGCCCTGATCGGGCGGCTACTGGAGGCCCAGGGCTTCCGCGTGGGCATCATCAGCCAGCCCGACTGGCATTCCGCCGAGGACTTCAAGCGCCTGGGCAAACCCAATCTCTATTTCGGTATCACCGCGGGCAACATGGATTCCATGGTGAACCGCTACACCGCCGACCGGAAAATCCGCTCCGACGACGCTTACACCGCCGGCGCCGAACCTAACAAGCGCCCGGACCGGGCCGTGATCGTCTACGCCCAACGTGCCCGTGAGGCCTACGCCGACGCCAACGTAGTAATCGGCGGCATCGAAGCCTCCCTGCGCCGCATTGCCCATTACGACTACTGGTCCGAGAAAGTGCGCCGTTCCATCCTGCCCGACAGCAAGGCAGACCTGCTGCTCTACGGCAACGCCGAGCGCGCTCTGGTGGAACTGACCCATCGCCTTTCCAAGGGCGAACCCATCGAGAACATCCGCGATCTGCGCGGCACGGCCTTCATGGTGCCGCGTAACTGGAAGCCCTCGGAAGAGTGGGTGGAAGCGGACTCCACCACCATGGACACGCCGGGGCGCGTGGATGCCCACCCCGATCCGTACTTGATGGAACCCGCGAAGGCCCAGGCAGCGTCTGCCTCTTCAGGCACCCAACCGATCCGCATCGTCACTGCCGCCGAGCGTGTCGCCGCCCGCAAGGACGCCCGCGCCCACACCGTCGTCCGCCTGCCTTCTTACGACCGAGTCGCCGAAGATCCGGTGCGCTACGCCCACGCCAGCCGCACCTTCCACCTGGAGGCCAACCCCGGCAACGCCCGCGCCCTGGTACAAGGCCACGGCGACCGGGATCTGTGGCTGAATCCGCCCCCCATCCCCCTCACCACGCCGGAGATGGACTACGTCTACGGCATGCCCTATGCCCGCGCACCGCACCCGTCCTACGGCGACGCCCGCATCCCGGCTTGGGAGATGATCCGCTTCTCGGTAAACATCATGCGCGGCTGCTTCGGCGGCTGCACCTTTTGCTCCATCACCGAGCACGAAGGTCGCATCATCCAGAGCCGCTCTGAAGACTCGATCATTCACGAGATCGAGGAAATCCGCGACAAAACCCCCGGCTTCACCGGCGTCGTCTCCGACCTAGGCGGCCCCACCGCCAACATGTACCGGCTGGCCTGCAAGGACAAAAAGATCGAGTCCTCCTGCCGCCGCCTGTCCTGCGTCTATCCCGGCATCTGCGAAAACCTCAACACCGACCACGCGCCCCTGATCCAGCTCTACCGCCGCGCCCGCACCCTGCCCGGCATCAAGAAGATTCTCATTGGCTCCGGCCTGCGCTACGACCTGGCCGTGAAGTCGCCGGAATACGTGAAGGAGCTAGTCACCCACCACGTGGGCGGCTACCTGAAGATCGCCCCGGAGCACACGGAAGAAGGCCCCCTGTCCAAGATGATGAAGCCGGGCATGGGCACCTACGACCGCTTCAAGCAGATGTTCGAGAAGTTCTCGAAGGAAGCAGGCAAGGAGCAGTACCTGATCCCCTACTTCATCGCTGCCCACCCGGGCACCACCGACGAAGACATGCTGGAACTGGCCCTCTGGCTCAAGCGCAACAACTTCCGTCTGGACCAAGTGCAAACCTTCCTCCCCACGCCCCTGGCCCTCGCCACGGCCATGTGGCACACGGAGAAGAACCCCCTACGCAAAGTCACCCGCGACTCGGAACAGGTCGCCGTCGTTCGGGGCGGTCGCCAACGCAGACTGCACAAGGCTTTCCTGCGTTACCACGATCCCGAAAACTGGCCGATCCTGAGGGAAGCCCTGCGTGCCATGGGCCGTAGCGACCTGATCGGTCCTGGCAAGAAGCACTTGGTGCCGCCGGGCCGCCCAGGCGAAGAAGGTGGACGTGAGCGCCACGGCAATCGAGGCAACCCCGCACCTGCTCGCGCACGTCCTCGCGCCGGAAAAACTCAGGGGCCACGGCGCAGTCCACGTGCCTAGGAACCTATCTCAGCGCTCGCCTTCGTAGGAACGCGGCCGTACCGAACATCCGTTCGGTTTTTGGCCAAATACGCTTACCGCCTGCCTTTTGGGGTGGTAAGCATCAGCCCTGACTTATACAATCCCCACACATCATCAGCCCACGAACTACAAACAGTAAGTAGGCGCCTATAAGAATGAAATAGGTTCGAGTGAGAAAAGCCATCAAACCACGCCCCAACTTCAACGTCGCCAGTGCGATACGGGGAGGCATCTTCCTGATTGGCCTCCTGACCTCCCTTGTGGCAGTGCAAAGCGCGGAACCGGAGCGGACGTTCCATGTCGGCATCACCGCCTTCCGCGACAAATCGGTCACCAGCCGCGAATGGACGCCGACCATGGACTATCTGTCCACTCGGATCCCCGGCGCTAAGTTTGAAGCCGTGCCCTTGAATCTGGCCGAGTTCCAGGATGCCCTGAGCAAGAAGGAACTGGATTTCGTCATCACCAATCCCGAGCACTACATCGTCATGGAGTCCCAGCACGGGGTGTCTCGTGTAGCGACGCTGATGAAGCGAGAAAACGGCAAAATCGTCAATCGGTTCGGCGGCGTCGTCTTCACGCGTAATGACCGGCCAGACATCCGACGCCTGGAGGACGTAAAGGGTAAAACGATTGCTTCGGTGGATCGCACCTCCTTCGCCGGTTTCCTGCTTCAGTACGACCTCATTCAACGGCACGGCGTAGATGTGCTCCGCGACAGCACAGTCAGCTTCCTTGGCTTTCCCCAGGATCTGAGCGTCAAGGCGGTACTCAATAGAGAAGCCGACGTGGGTTTCGTCCGCACCGGCGTACTGGAAGCCATGGCCAACGAAGGAAAGATTTCCATTGGTCAAATCCGCGTCCTCAACCCGGCACCGCTGGAAGGCTTCCCCTTCCGGCTTTCCACCGACCTCTATCCGGAATGGCCCCTGGCCGCAGCGCCCCAGGTGCCGGTGGAAATCACCAACCAAGTGGCAGCTGCGCTGCTACTCATGCCGCCCGATAGCCCCGCTGCCCAAGCGGCCCGCTATTACCGCTGGTCCACGCCTCTGGAATATCAGAGCGTGCAGAACCTGATGCGGCGCCACCATATCTATCCCTACGACAAACGCGAGCCCATCACCCTTGCCATAGTACTGAAGCAGTACGCCGCCCCTATCCTGCTAATTCTCAGCATTCTGACCGCCGGCATCGTGGTGCTTTACGTCCGCGCCCGCCGCTTAAACAAGGATCTGCATTTTTCCAGACAACAACTGAGCGACCTGGCCCACCACGATGCGCTCACGGGGCTACCCAACCGCAACATGCTGGACCACGATCTGGAAAAGGCCATCGCCCATACGTTGCGCGGCGGCGACGAATTAGCCGTCTGCCTGCTAGACCTGGACTCATTCAAGCCCATCAACGACCGCTGGGGTCACGAGGCAGGCGATAAGGTGCTGCGCGAAATTTCCACTCGGCTACAAAGCATCCTGCGCGCAGGCGACACAGTGGCGCGCTGGGGCGGCGACGAATTCGTGCTACTACTGGGCATTACCGACCGGGTGCAACTCGACGAAATCCTGCGGCGGGTTCTATCCGCCGTATCGGCTCCGCTCACTGCCTATCCGGAAACGACGGTGGATGCCAGCATCGGCGTATGTCTCTTCCCGTCCGACACCCGGTCCGAGTCCGAGTTGTTCCGCCGCGCCGACGAAGCCATGTACTGGGCGAAGAAGAGCGGCGGCAATCGATTCGCCCTCTGGGCTCAAGGTCCAGACGCCCTCACGGTCACCCCGAAGGTGGCCCAAGCGTAGGGTTCAGGGAGTGGAAGCCCCCTCCCCATCCCGATAGTTCTTCAGCGCATCAAAAAACTTACGGCGCAGCTCGGCGGTGGGCTTGCCTGCGGCTTCCGCTGCATTGAGTTGTTTGAGCAGCGTTGCCGGGTCGTTCTGCGTCGCTACCATTGCAGACTTAGCCGCGCCGTTTTTTCCTGCCGCCGTGCCGTCATTGCCATAAACAACCTCGGCCCGTTCGGCGCCCGGGTTCTGCCGCTGGGCGGTGATCACCAAGGCGCGGGGCTGCTTGGGCATGGTCGGATACACGGTCTTCGGCTGGGGCATGGTGGAGCGTCCCACATTGCTGGTGCGCTTGAACTCTGCCACGGCCGCAAACAACGCTTTGCGCAATTCATCCGTGGGCCTGCCCGCCGCCTCGGCCTTGGTGATCTCGCGCAGGATGGTGGAAATGCGCGAAGGTGGCGGCACCGAACGCATGGCGACGCCGAAGCTCTGGGGCGGCATCTTCACCGCCCGTGCAAACTCCTCCGGGCTAGAAACCAACTTGGCGATGCGCAGATTGTCGTGGCGCATGGCCCAGACCAGTGCCGTCTCACCTTCGTCGTTACGCAGACTGGGATCAGCCCCTGCTTCCAGGAGCGTCTTGGCCATCCCTTCATGCCCCTCGCGCGCTGCCATCATCAGCACCGACGCGCCATTAGGCGCCTGGGCATTGGGATTGGCGCCCTGCTCCAACAGATATTTGGCCAAGGTATCCTGGCCCGCGAACACCGCGTAATGGAGCGCGCCCCAACCGCGCCCCTGGCGATTGACATTGGCCCCATGGGCCAGAAGCCACTTCACGGCCTCCGTCTGCCCTTTCCAGGCAGCCATCTGCAAAGCCTGCTCGCCGCTGGGGCTAACGAAATTTACATCGGCGCCCCGCTGCACAAACAACTCCATCAGCGGGATGTTGCCTTCCCAGGCCGCGATCATGAGGCCCGTGCCGATGCGATCCGCCACGAAGTTAGGGGGCAAGCCTTCGTCTAACCATCGACGTGCCTTGGTGGTATCGCCCACCTCCATCGCCACACCGAAAGCCACCGGGTCGGGCAAGGCAGCCCACACGGCACCGCCGGCAAACACCGACGCCACCAGCGCCGACAGCAAGCCCGTCCGGCAAAAAGTCCCCAATAAACCGCGCTTCACGTCATCGTCCCTCCACAATAGGGCTGGGATAATACGGGCAAATCTTTGCTCCACTCGTGTCCGCCCTCACCTGTTTTCCCGCTCCTTTGTTCCCCTCCTCCCCTTTGCCATTCCGCCCTTCTTCCCGCCTTGCCTTCGCCCTCCTCGCCTCCATGGCGATGCACGGGCTGCTGCTGGCGAAAAGCGCCCTTTGGCATTCGCCGACGCCGCAACCCAAGGTGATGGAAGTGGATTGGCGCCCCATGCCGATGAAAGAAGCGCCGCCCGAGCCTTTGCTCAAGAACACCATCGAGACGCAGGCCAAAGAAGAAAAGCCCGCCCCGCCGCCTCCCGCACCGGAGAGGCACGCGGAATCCGTAGCAAAGCCGAAACCCGCGCAGAAACCGCAGGCCAACAACGCCATCGCGGCGGCCCAGAAGAAGATTTCCAAGCACCTCTACTACCCGCCGGAAGCCGTTGCTGCAGGGCTTGAAGGCGAGGTACGCCTGTTGTTGAGCCTGGACGAAAAGGGCCACATCGTCGATGCCGACGTGGCGGCCAGCAGCGGCCATGCTGTCCTCGACAAGGCCGCTCTGCGCGCGGCATGGGCCATGGGCAGCGTCGAGGGCGCAGATAAACGGGCAGTGATTTTGCCGGTGGTGTTCCGGCTGAGATAAGCAACGCAGTAACGTTTGGGCCGGGAACCGACTCGAACCTACGACGGTGTTCGACTTGATCACTTGCAACAAAACGCGTCACTCCCGCGAAGGCGCACGAACCCAGTTTTTTGCGGCCTTCGCATGGATCCCCGTTTTTTCCGGGGATAACGAATCCCCTGCCACCGCTCAGCCCGCTGCCGTCTCCGAACCCAGCATGTATTCGCGCACCAGTTCCCGGGCTCGGTGCAGGCGGCTTTTGATGGCACCGGGCTGCTCCCCCAAGCGTTCCGCGATCTCGGCAATCGTCAGTTCCTCGAAGTCACGCAGCAGCACCACTTCTAGGTAGTGGGCCGGCAGGGACTCCAGTGCGTTGGCCAAATCCACTCGCAGCGCATGATCGGTTCGGCTCGCCAGTTGCTGCTCGGCCACTTCCTCGTCCAAGGGATCATGCTTGAACATCGCCCGTTCCAGCTTGCGGCACTCGCGCTTGATGACGGTGAACAACCAGGACGAGAAGGCAGCGGCAGCCTTGAGTCCCTTGACCTTGCGCGAGATGACGAGCAGCGACTCCTGCACCGCGTCGTCGATGTCGCTGACCTGGCAGTGCTTGTAGGCGTAACGGCGCGCATCCGCTTGGCACACGGCGAGCAGGCGCGAAATTGCCGCCGGATCGCCGGTCTGCGCAGCAAGGATCAGACCGTCCCTATCGGCTCGACTCACAGCCATGAGTTCTCCTTATTCAAATTTTCTTTCCCCCGGCTTGTAGCACTTGATTTGTACGAACGGCAAGCCGGGGGCTCAACATCAAAAGCGGGTCGTCAATTGGGTCAGCCATGCCGGTTGATGATCCACCAGCCAGGCTTCCATCTGCTTGTCCGCACTGGAAAGCATCGCCACCGACAAGGCAATCATGGCGAAGCCCAGGATCACCTTGCCCGTCTTTCCGGCCTGCATCAGTTTGCCGCGCGTCTTCATCAGCGCGCTACGCGAAAGATAGGCGAGCACGACCAGAGGCAAGGCGGCCCCCAGCCCGAAGATGCCCATGAGCAGGGCCACTTGGGGAAGATGAGAGCCTTGACTGGCCAGCACCACCGCTACGCCTAAGGTGGGTCCGACGCAGGGGCTCCACACCACGCCCAATACCAAACCGATGGTGAACTGACCACCGAGACCGTCCGGGCTCATGCGCGCGATCAGGTTGTTGCCCACGTTGCCAATGCCGGCAGTGGCGGAAGCAAAACGCTGTTGCAGGCTGACGGACATGAGCATCACACCCAGCAATCCCAGGATGGCGGCCCCGACGTTGCGGAAGATCGACGTATCAATGCCCAAGGCGGAACCGGCCCAGGCCAAGGTGGTGCCGATCAGCGCGTAGGAAATCGCCAGCCCACTGGCCAGCGCAAGCGGCGCCCGCGGATGAGCGTTGATGGCGGCCCCCAGAAGGATGGGGATGATGGGCAGCACGCAAGGCGAAAGCGTGGACAGCAACCCCGCCAGGAAGCCCAGACCGTAGGAGCCGAGACCGAAGTCCATCAGTCAGTCGCCTTCTTGAACAGCGCGTCGATGCTCTCGGCATTGGTGTCGCCCACGGAGCGGCCCACTTCCTTCGCCCCCTTGAACGCCACGAGCGTGCTTTGCATGGCGACCTTGAATTTCTTGAGGGTCGGCTTGTTAGTGTCGAAGTCGAGGGTCAGCAGCGTTACGTCCTTGTAGGCCGGCTGCTTCATCAAGCCTTCAAGGATGGGCTTCTGTTGCTTGCAGGTAGGGCACCAGGTTGCGCTGACATCCACCACCACGGGCTTGCCCGCCTGGGTCAGACGGTCGAATTCCTGCTCGCTGAATACTTTGATTTCGCCGGCCATGGCAATCGAGGCCAGGGAGGATAGGACGAAGAGAACGGCGGCTTTTCCGAATTTCATGGGGGAGCTCCTGCTGAATGGGTTGGTGTGCATTGATCTGAATGCGCCACGAGAGCCATGACACAGCCCACGTCGCTCCCATAAGAGGCGGCAGGAGCCCCTATCGGTTCGCGGCTACGCAAATATTTTTGGGGGCCGAAATCTTTTTTGATGCCCCGCGAACCCGTTTGGCAAGTCAGCTCCTCTTAGCTCCCGAGGACGCCTATTGCGCCCTTAACCAACCCTGAGGAAATCACATGAAGACCCAATTCAAACTTGCATCCCTAGCCGCACTGACCGCCGCCACTTTGGCCCTGCCCGCCGCAGCCCAGGACACCCAGGCCCCGATCAAATGCAGCCCCAAGGCCAGCGCCTCCAAGTGCGGTGGCAAATGCGCACCCAAGTGCCGAGCCAAGCACGCCAAGTGTGGCGCTAAATGCGGAGCCAAGTGCGCCGCAAAGTGCGGGGCGAAATGTGCTCCGAAGTGCGGCCCGAAGTGCGGTCCCAAGTGCGCGCCCAAGGGCTGAGCTTTGGCCACGTCCCGCAAAGAGACAAGGCCTGAAACCGGCGGCGCCCTTGCCGCCGGTGCTCGCCTGCTCGAAATCTATGGGGAGCTGGCCCGGCAAGAGAAACACTTGCTGGGCAAGCTGCTGAACGGCAGCGCCCCTTGCCAATGGAGCCACTATCCAGAGGACGACGCCTTCGATCCGGCGCGGGGCTTCCAATGGTTCTATCACTCCCACTCGCCGGAAGACCGGCCGGGCGCCGCCGAGCACGGGCACGTCCATCTATTCGCGAGAAGGAAACTGTGGTCCCGCCGACTCAAGTCGGCGAGAGAGACGGCGTTCTCGCGCTTGGCAGACGGAGATCAAGCGCTGGCGAATACTCGGCATCTACTCTGCATCGGCTTCGACGCCAAAGGCATTCCGAACACCTTGTTCACGGTGAATAGCTGGGTGACGGGCGATCTGATGCTGTCGGCCGAGACCACGGCGGACATCCTGAGTCGACTCTCGCTGAACACGGGCCATCCAGAGGTCGATGGGGTCATCGAGTGCGTGGTGAGGCTCTGCCAGAGCGAAATCAAAAGCCTGCTGGAGGCACGCGATCAGCGGCTGTTCGGCTGGAAATTCCCCGGCGTGCTGGGGGATCAAAAGCTGGAGCTTCTGTCCGAACTTCCCATCGACATGGACGGAAAGTTGGCCGCCCTCACGGACGTCAGCCGCTAGAGCTTGCCCAGCAGCACCGCCAGCACCGTCGCCAGCCAACCGGCGCCGGCGAGGATCAGGTGGGGGTCGAGTAGATCGCGGGCCGTATCGCCGCCGCCGCCACGACGGTGGAGCAGGAACAGATAGCGGAACAGGCCGTAGAGCACGAAAGGCACGGACAGGATCAGGTGATTGCTGCCGTGGAGCGCCACGGTTTCGGCGGACACGGTGTAGAGGCTGTAGGAGATCACCGTGCAGGCCAGGGCCACGGTGGTGAATTGATCGAGCAGGGCTTCGGAGTAATCCTCCAGCACACGGCGGTGCGCCGCCGGATCACCGGCCACGGCGGATAGTTCGGCGCGACGCTTGGCGAAGCCGAGGAACAGGGTCAGCATCAGGCCGCAGAGCAGCAGCCACTGGGACGGTGCAATGCCCAGCCCCAGGGTGCCCGCAAGGATACGCAGCATGAAACCGGCGGAAATCAGGAACACATCCAGTACCACCACGTGCTTGGCGTAGAGGGTGTAGAAGCCGTTGATCAGCAGATAGCTCACGAACACCCAGGGCGCCTCACCGGCTCTGGTGAAGGCGAGGCCGAGACCGACGACGAGGCAGCAGCCCAGCAAGCCCAGCGCGGCAGGCAGACCCACCACACCGCTCGCCAAGGGACGATGGCGCTTCTTGGGATGTTGCCGATCTTGTTCCCTATCCAGCAGATCGTTGAAGACATACACCGCCGAGGACAGCAGGCAGAAGGCGACGAAGGCCCAGGCGCCTTGCTCCAGCTTTGCTCCATTGCGCCAGGCGTGGCCGAAGAGCAGGCCCACCAGGACGAAGCTGTTCTTGACCCATTGATGGGGCCGCAGCAGTTTCAAGAGCGCTTGTACTTGATTCATTTCGGCGGCCACGGTAGCTCGGGCCAGTAACGGTCGTGGAAGTAGCACGCAGTCTGCGGCAGCTTGCCGGGGATGCGGTAGTAACGGTCGCGGATGGGCACCAGCACTTGCTCCCGATAACGCACGTAGTCGAAACCGCGACCGAAGATTTCGTAGAAGGTGACGCCGTGGAGATCGAAGGTTTCCACCTTCATTTCCTTGAAGTACGGTGCGTACTCATCGGTGCTGGGCTCGCTCTTGCGCAGGATCAGCACGTTCTTGCCGTCCAGGGCGCGCAGGTCGGTGAGGATGTCGTCGTGGCGGGCGTGACTGGTGCCGGGGCCGAAGACAAAGAAGTAGCGGCGGGCGTTGTAGCCCAGGGTCACTGCATCGGCGTAGCCGTTGCTGGCGAAGGTGTAGTCGGCCTCGTAGGGCTTCAGAAGCTCAGCGATGTGCCGTGCCTCAATGCCCATCACCACGCTGGCGTACCAGTTGGTTTTCTTCCAGTCCTCGACTTTGGTGGTGCTGATCCAGCCGATCAGGGCCACGTGCAGAGCTGCGAAGGCGAGGAAGAACAGGCCGGTTTTACGCAGACTTGCGGCGGGCAGGCCGAGAGCAAGCAGCAGGAAACAGAAGGGCAGGAAGGACAGGACCCAGTGAAGGCCGACGGTCTTTTCGAGGGACAACAAGGCGAATAGGGCCAGGGGGAGAAGTGCCAGGAGTGCAAGGGAGCGATTCGAGACCACGGCACCCCGCGCCTTCACCAGCCCCCACACACCGGCAGGCGTCAGCAGATACGCCATCATCGCCGGATAAATCGCGGCGTTCTTCCAGCCCAACTTCGCATCCTCGTGCCGATTGACGAAGTTGAACATGTAGTTGGGCCAGCAATGGCCCGCGTTCCACCAGGCCATCAGCAGCAGACCGGGGACGCAGCAGGCATAGGCAATCAACAGGCCGAGCCAGGCGCGACGGGTGGAGCGCAACACCACGTCCACCAGATAGGCGAAGCCGAGGAAGACCACGAAATACTTGGACAGCACCGCGCCCGCCAACAACACTCCGGCAGCGAAGTACCAGCGCAGATCGTCGTCACGCCGCGCACGCAGCCAGCACAGGCCCGACAGCACCGAGAAATAGATCAGCGGCGTGTCGGTGGTGATGAGCACGTTCCAGACGAAGGCCGGCGCCAGCAGGCATAGCAGGGCGGCCCACCAGCGGCGGTTCTCGTCGACCTCGGGCCAGATGCGGGGCACGAACCACGCCACGGCGCCGGCAAGCACGAAGGGTTGCAGTACCGACGTGAGCCGCAGCCACCATTCCCCATCGCCTAGCAGCAGTTGCGCGGCCAGCCACCAGCCCACCATGGGCGGGTGATCGTAGAAGCCCCAGTCGGGAATCTTGCCCCACCAGATGAAATAGGCTTCGTCGCCGGTGATGGGTAGCACTGCCGCCAACCACAGGCGGAAAGCCAGCAGCGGCGCAAGCAGCCAAAAGAAAAGACGGCGTGGTGTCACGCCGTCTTGTGTGCCGAGCCTGGAGAAGCCGAGAGCCAAGACTTACCGATCTTGCAAAGCCAAGCGACGCTGGCGAACGCCTTCGGCCAGGGTGTCGAGGACAGTCACGGTGTCTTCCCAGCCGATGCAGGCGTCGGTGACGCTCTGGCCGTATTCCAACGGCTTGCCGGCCACCAGATCCTGGCGACCTTCCTTGAGATGGGATTCCACCATCACGCCAAAGATGCGGTCGTCGCCTGCGGCCAGTTGAGCAGCCACGTCCTTGGCCACATCCACTTGCAGCTTGAACTGCTTGCGGCTGTTGGCGTGGGAGAAATCCACCATCAGGCGAGCAGCGAGTCCAGACTTGCCCAGCTCGACGCAGGCGGCTTCCACGGAAGCGGCGTCGTAGTTGGGTTCCTTGCCGCCGCGCAGGATCACGTGGCAATCCTCGTTACCGGCCGTGGAGACGATGGCCGAATGGCCGGCCTTGGTCACGGACAGGAAATGGTGGGGGCTGGCAGCGGCCTTGATGGCATCCACGGCGATGCGGATGTTGCCGTCGGTGCCGTTCTTGAAGCCCACGGGGCAAGACAAGCCGGAAGCCAGCTCACGGTGCACTTGCGATTCGGTCGTGCGCGCGCCGATGGCGCCCCAGGAGATCAGGTCGGCAATGTATTGCGGCGTGATCATGTCCAAGAACTCGGAGCCGCAGGGCACGCCCATCTCATTGATCTCCCACAGCAGCTTGCGCGCAAGACGGATGCCGTCGTTGATGCGATAGCTGTTGTCCATGCCGGGATCGTTGATCAGGCCCTTCCAGCCCACGGTGGTACGGGGCTTTTCGAAGTAGACGCGCATCACCACTTCCAGATCGGCGGAAAGCCGCTCGCGCTCTGCCTTCAGGCGACGAGCGTAGTCGAGGGCGGCTTCGGGATCGTGGATGGAGCAAGGACCGATCACCACCACCAGGCGATCATCGGCGCCGTGCAGCACCTGATGGATGGCATGGCGAGACTCGTAGCTGGTGGCCGCGGCTTTTTCCGTGGCAGGAAACTCGCGTAGCACGTGGGCCGGGGGCGCAAGTTCCTTGATCTCTTTGATGCGGACGTCGTCGATAGTGTGTTTCATGATCTATGCGGTTCTCGCTGCGTCGGGGAGGACGATGTTCACTTCCAGGACTTCGTAGTTGTCCTGCTTTTCCAGGGACACCTTGATGTCTTCAGGATTGATGTTGACGTACTTGGAGATCACCGCCACCAAATCCTTTTGCAGCGCGGGCAGGTAATCGGCGGAAGGGCCGGTGTCGCTGCGTTCGCGGGCGATGATCAGTTGCAGGCGCTCCTTCGCCACGCTGGCGGTCTTGGGCTTACTGCCGAAGAGCAGATCGAGCAGGGACATCTCACTTGCCTCCGAAGATACGCTTCAACAGGCCGGGCTTTTCGTAATCCACGAAACGCAGGGACTGATCTTCGCCGAGGAAACGGGCGATCACGTCCTTGTAGGCTTCGGCCACATCGGAGTCTTCCAGGTGGATGGTGGGCGTGCCCTGGTTGGAGGCATGCAACACGGACTCGGACTCGGGGATCACGCCGATGATGGGCACTCGCAGGATTTCCTGTACGTCCTTGTAGGACAGCATTTCGCCGTCTTCCACGCGCTTAGGCGAGTAGCGGGTCACCAGCAGATGCTCCTTCACCGGCTCGCCGCCGCTTTGCGCGCGCTTGGATTTGGCTTGCAGGATGCCGAGGATGCGGTCGGAGTCGCGCACGGAGGAGACTTCGGGGTTGGTCACGACGATGGCTTCGTCGGCGAAACGCAGGGCCATGAGGGCGCCGCTCTCGATGCCGGCAGGGGAGTCGCAGACGATGTAATCGAAGCCCATGTGCTCCAGATCCTTCAGCACCTTTTCCACGCCTTCTTCGGTCAGGGCGTCTTTATCGCGGGTCTGAGAGGCGGGCAGGATGAACAGGTTTTCGCAGTGCTTGTCCTTGATCAGGGCCTGATTCAGCGTGGCTTCACCGTTGATGACGTTGATCAGGTCGTACACCACGCGGCGCTCGCAACCCATGATCAGGTCCAGGTTACGTAGGCCCACGTCGAAGTCGATCACGGCGGTCTTGAAGCCGCGCAGGGCAAGTCCGGAAGAAAAACTGGCGCTGGTGGTGGTCTTGCCGACCCCGCCCTTGCCGGAAGTCACGACGACGATACGAGTCATGAGGCGCTCTCTGAAATGGAGGAAAGCCGGCATTTTACCGGCATCAGATAGGGGAATCCGGGTGAATAGAGGGGAAAACCGGAAACATCCCGGCGGGTTAGCCACGCCCGGCGTCTCGCTATCGTTACGGGGAATTAATCACCAAGGGCACAAAGACCACAAAGGACACCAAGAAAAACTAAAAGGCTTGCGTGATGCCCTTATGGGTTCTTTCTTTGTGCTTCTTTGTGTCCTTGGTGTTCTTTGTGATTTCGTCGCCGTAACGGTAGCCCCGGCCCGCCTTACTTCAACGCCAGCGGCTCCATGCGCAGGGTCAGGGGCGACTGGTTGCCGCCTTCCAGCCAAACCTGCACCGGCTGCAGCGCCAGCTTCTCGGGGATGCCCTGCTCGAAGGTGCGGTACACGCCAGCGATGGACACTAGCTCCGCCGCGAAACAGGTGGAAAACACCCGCGCCCGCTCGTCGCCCGAAGCGCCTGCCAGCGCGCGTCCGCGCAGGGGCGCATAGACGTGGATGCTGCCATCGGCGATCACTTCGGCGCCGGCGGAGACCATGGCGGTCAGGATCAAATCGCCGCCTTGGGCATAGACCCGCTGGCCGGAGCGCAGGGGCTTGTCCACGATCAGGGTGTTCGCCTTGGGAGGCTCGGGAGCCTTCTCAGGTGCAGCGGCTTTGCGGGTCGGACGAGCCAACTCGCCCGCAGCAATATCCACCAGCCCGGCCCGCTTGGCCGTTTCTGCCAGCGCGGCGTTGCCGTTGCACGTCGCCACCGGCTGCAAACCATAGTCGCGGAGCAGATTCAGCAGCGCCACCCAATCCGCCGTTTCCCCGGCCACGGCGCCCAGATCGAGCACGGCAGCATCGCCATCGAAGAACCGCCGCTTGCCACCCGGCATGGCGGCCACGGCAGCCTCCAGAGCGACCATGTCCAGAGTAGTCAGCACCACGGACACGACGGACAGGGACGTGCCCTTGAATTCGATGGGTTTGGTGGAAGCGTTCATAGCGACGGGGAAGCGGAAGAGAAAACAGGCGGGCGAGTCTAGCCCTCGAAGTGCATCAAGGTAAGGAAAAGAAGCTCAAGAAACCCAGCCCGCTTCACGCTGATGGCGTAGCGCCAGGATCACGACCTCGTCGCGCTGAACGCTGTATCGGTACAAGGCCAGATAGCCCGTGCTGCCGCGAGAAATCACCAACTCGCGCATACCGTTCTCGCAAGAACGGCCAATCAAGGGATGACTGGCAAGGATAGAAACTGCCGATTCAATCAGGCCAAACGTCCCCTCTGCCGCAGCCGGATCGCGGGGGAGAAGAAAATCCACCAACCGTTGGAGATCGTCGAAAGCTTTAGGGGCGTAGAGGATACGCGGCACGATTCAGCACAAGGCCTTAGCGCCGAACCGGCTTGGGCTTGCGCGTCTTGCTCCCCGCCAGCTTTGCACGCAGGTAGGCATGTACGTCCTCGGCAGAGTAGGCGACGCCATCCTGGTCGTAGGCATCGGCAGCAGCTTGGGCGCTCGCTACAAAATCCGCCCGCTGTTCCATTTGCGCGGCCTGTTTCTCCAAGGCTTCCAACATCCAGGCGTGGGGCGTCTGCTTGCTCGCCTGAGCCAAAGGCGCGATGCGGGCCTTCAGGTCTTCGGGCAATTTCAAGGTAGTACTGACAGCCATGGAGATACCCTCCAGATCAGGTGACACAAAAGTAACACCGCGCTTCGTTCGGGTCAATGCCGCGCCCGCAGCACCAGCTTGTCGCCGGACTGCAAGACGTCCACGTGCCGCAAGAAGCTCTGCCCCAGCAGCCCGCTATCGGGTGCGCCGAGGCGGATGCCGACGCCCACGTCGATGTTTGCCACGCGCAGGCCGCCGGCCTCCACGGTTTGGTTCGCCACCAACTCGCCTTCGGTGCTGCCGTTGGCAGTATCGAAGCGCAAGGGATAGCCACGGGGCAGGCCCGCTTCCCGGGCGAAATCGGCGGAGACAGCCACGGTGCTGGCGCCGGTGTCCACGAGGAAGGTCACGGGATGTCCGTTGATGCTGCCGGACACGTAGTAGTGGCCGTCCCGTGAGCGGGGAATCGTCACTTCACCGGCGGCGCTGACTGTCGCCACCTTGGGCGCCAGATAGTGGTCGAAGCCCCAGTAGGCGGCGCCGAGCAGGGCCAGCCAGATGAGCAGTGCTCGAAAATGCCAAGCACCGCCCATCAGTCAATCACCATGAGCGAATCGCCCACGCGCAGTTCGCCGCCTTCGATCACTTCGGCGCGGAGGCCACCACGACCCATGAAGCGTTTCACCACTTGCGACGCGCTCAGGTTGGCGGTGGCGAGGCGGCGGCCCAGGCTTCCGCAGGGATCGCACAACTCCACGCCGCGCAGGCGCACGGTGCCGATGCGGAACTCCTTGCCTACCAAGGGATTGAGGCTCACGCCACGGGTCACGACGTTGCGCCGGGTGCAGGTGATATCCACGGGCAGATGCTGTTCATGGCAGAAGGCTTCGATCTCTTCCGCTTCCACCAGGGTCACGTTTTTGTAGCGGTCGCCGGCGATGCCCGCCTCCACGGTGACATGGGCCAGAGGCAGAGACTCCAGCGGTTCGCGGCGTTGGCGGCTGAGGGTGATGAGTTCGACGGTCATGACAAAAGGATCGAGGGAACACGGACGAAAGAAGTGCATCGAATGTAGCACGCAGCCCCTCTAAACTTCGGCCATGAACTCCCCCGCCTCAACCAAGGGTCGCGGCACCGCGACCAATCTCGACAACCGCTACGCCCAGTGGGCGCGGGAGTCGGTGGATGACGGCTGGGACATCCCCGAGGAAGCGCCGCCGTCCGCCACGCGCCTTTCCGAAGATACGGCGAAGAGCGTCATCGCTCGCAACGAATCGCCGGACCTTCCTTTCGACCGCTCCATCAATCCCTATCGCGGCTGCGAGCACGGCTGCATCTACTGCTACGCCCGCCCCAGCCACGCCTGGCTCGGCCTTTCGCCCGGTCTGGATTTCGAGACTCGCATCAGTTGGAAGCCCGATGCGGCCAAGCGTCTGCGCGAAGAGCTGACGAAGCCTGCCTATCGGAACGCCCCCATCACGCCTATCGCGCTGGGCGTGAACACGGACGCCTGGCAGCCCGCTGAACGCAAGCTGCGGGTGACGCGGGAAATTCTGGAAGTGCTGGCGGAGACGAACCATCCGGTGACGGTCATCACCAAGTCGGCGCTGGTGCTGCGCGACCTGGACATCCTGGCGCCTATGGCTGCGGCGAATCTGGCCCAGGTGGCCGTCTCCATCACCACCTTGGATGCGGACTTGGCACGCAAGCTGGAACCCCGCGCCGCCGCACCTCACCGTCGTCTGGAAATGCTGACAGCCATGCGCGAAGCGGGCATCGACCCCATGGTGATGGTGGCGCCGATCATCCCAGCCCTCACCGATCACGAGCCGGAAGCCATCCTCGAAGCCGTGGCGGCGACGGGCACCCGCCACGCCGCCTACGTGCTGCTGCGGCTACCGCTGGAAGTGGATCCGCTGTTTCAGCAATGGCTGGAAACCCACGTGCCGGGCCGCGCCGCCCACGTCATGAGCCTGCTGCGCCAGATGCGGGCTGGCCGCGACAACGACACCCGCTTCGGCCATCGCATGAAGGGCGAAGGGCCATTGGCGCAACTGCTGCGCCAACGCTTCGTCCTGGCGAAAAAGAAGTTGGGCATGGAAATCCCCTTGCCCCCGCTGGATTGCAGCCGCTTCCGCCCACCGACTTTGGACGGGCAGCAGAGCCTGTTCTAGGCCTTCCCCGGCGCGAAGCGATACAGCGTGGCGTTGCCCACCCGCTCCAGCTTTTCCAGATGAGGCGCCAGCAGCAGTGGCAGACCTTCGCGCACGCGGGCGTCCAGGATCAGCAGTAACGCCGAGTCGCGCCTTGCAGCGAACGCTTCGAGAGACGGATAGCGCGCCGGGTCGCGTTTCTGCCCTAGGCCCAGGCCGAAATCCAGGTCCGCGCTCTTCTCGTCCACCACGCCGATGGCATTCGATTGCAGATAAAAGGGCAACGCCGAGTAGTCCTCGAAATCCTGGAACAGGAACAGGGGCAGCGGCTCTGCCTGCTGGCGTGCTGCCACATGAGCCGCCATCTGCCGCGCCGAGAAGGAGGTTTCTTCTTGCGCCGCGTAGTGCAGCATCCAGGCTTCAGCGGGAATGAAGGCTACGCCGATCAGCAGCACCGCTGTCAGACGCCCTGTCCCGCCATGGGACAACCAGCGCTCCAGATGTCGCGCGGCCAGCAGCGCCAATCCGGGCAAACAGACCAGCACGTAGTAGTTGGCCTTGGCGCTGGAGGCGCTGAAGAAAATCAGCGGCGCCAAAACGCAGGCCCAAAGGAAGGCGCCTATGCCATCGCCGTTCGTCTTGCCGCGACGCGCCAACCCAGCGAGCAAGGCAAAGCCCCAGGGCGCGGCCATCAGCACCAGACGCGGCAGGTAGTAGAAAGGCGTGCCGGAATAGTAGTCCTTGGGCACGCGCAGGCCGAGGAAGCGGAGCACGTGCTCGTTGATGAAATAGAACCAGCTGAACTCAGGCAGGGCCAGGGCGGCAGCGATGTGCCAGGGCGCGACGACCAGCAGGAACACGCCCCAGGCCGAAGGCCGATTGAGGAAAAGCACCACGCGCAACCGCTGGCCGCGACCGGCAGTCACCAGCCAACCGAACCACACCAGACCGTAGAGCGCAAAAGCCACTAGCCCTTTGGCCAGCACGGCCAGGGCGAGGCAGACCATGGCGGCCCACAACAAGCGCAGCCGTTGCTGGCGCAAGGCCCACTGACTCAAGAGCAGCGCGCCGGTGAGATAGCCCGAGAGCAGCGCATCGGTCATGGCCACCTTGGACATCATGACGAAGCCTGCGCTGGTGCCCAAGGCAAACGCGGCGAGGAAACCGAAGCGCGCCCCGACCATGGCCCGGCCGTAGGCATAGACGAAACCGAGGCAGATCATGCCCGCACTGGCGGACACCAGACGCACGGCCCAGTCGTGCTCACCGAAGAGGCTCATGGACACGGCGATGGACCAGTACAGCAGCGGCGGCTTTTCGATGTAGGGGACGCCGTTTAGGTGAGGGACTACCCAGTGCTGCCAGCCACTGCCGGCAAGCATCTCGCGACCGATCTCGGCGTACATGCCTTCCACGTTGTTAAGCAGGCCGAAGTCGCCCAGGCCCCACAGCAACAAGGCGACGGGAAGCAGCAACAACCAGACGAGTTTCCCGGAGAGGTCACCCGCGCGGCTTGAGGGATGCAATGCTGCGGCGCCCGCGGGAGCGCCGCCCGGCTGGGTCAAGCCGTGCCTCCGACGGTGAGGCCGTCAATGCGCACCGTCGGCTGGCCCACGCCCACAGGGACGCTCTGGCCTTCCTTGCCGCAAGTCCCCACACCCGGGTCCATGGCCAGATCGTTGCCGATCATGGAAACGCGAGTCAGCACGTCGGGGCCGTTACCGATCAGGGTCGCGCCCTTCACCGGCGCGGTGATTTTGCCGTTCTCGATCAGGTAGGCCTCAGCGGCGGAGAAGACGAACTTGCCACTGGTGATATCCACCTGACCGCCGCCGAAGTTGGCCGCGTAGAGGCCCTTCTTCACCGACTTGATGATTTCTTCCGGCGACTTGTCGCCGGCCAGCATGATGGTATTGGTCATGCGCGGCAAAGGCAGGTGGGCGAAGGATTCGCGGCGGCCATTGCCGGTGGGCTCGACGCCCATCAGGCGGGCATTGAGGCTGTCTTGCAAGTAGCCTTTCAGGATGCCGTCCTCGATCAGCACGGTGCGGCGCGTGGGGTTGCCTTCGTCGTCCACGTTGAGCGAACCGCGCCGATCCGGGATCGTGCCGTCATCCACCACGGTCACACCAGGCGCCGCCACACGCTGGCCGACGCGGCCGGCGAAGGCGGAACTGCCCTTGCGATTGAAGTCCCCTTCCAGGCCGTGGCCGATGGCTTCGTGCAGCAGGATGCCGGGCCAGCCGTTGCCCAGCACCACGGTCATGGTGCCGGCGGGCGCGGGCTTGGCGTTGATGTTGACGCGGGCCTGATGGACGGCCTTCTGGGCGTAGTCCTTCAACACTGCATCGGTGAAATAGCTGTAGTCGTAGCGACCGCCGCCGCCGGAAGAGCCTTGCTCGCGCTTGCCTTTTTCTTCCATCAGCACCGTGACGGAAACCCGCACCAGGGGCCGCACGTCGGCGGCCATCTGGCCGTCGGCCCGGGCCACCAGCACCACTTCCCAGGTGCCGGCGATATGGGCCATGACTTCCTTGACGCGAGGATCTTCCGCGCGGGCGAACTTCTCCAGGCGCTCCAGCAGCTTCACCTTCGCGGTATCGGAGAGGGAGGCGATGGGATCGTCGCCCGCGTAAAGCAGTGCCGGCGTCTGCCGGCGCAGCATGGGCGCCAGCCGATGCTGGCCGGCGGCGGCAATGGCGCGTGTCGCCTGGGCGGCGGATTCCAGCGCGGCGAGACTGATCTCGTCCGAGTAGGCGAAGGCCGTCTTCTCGCCGGAAATGGCGCGCACACCCACGCCCTGCTCGATGTTGAAGCTACCGGATTTGACGATGCCCTCTTCCAGGCTCCAGGCCTCGGAGCGGGCGTATTGGAAATAGAGGTCGGCGTAATCCACCTGATGGCCGAAGATCTGGCCGAAGACCCGCTCCAGCTTGCCCGGCGTCAGGCCGTAGGGCGCCAGCAGACTGCGTTCGGCGGTGTGGAAGAGGTTCAAAGGCTTTTCGATTGCGGGGGCGTTCATGTCAGTTCTCCGCTGGGATGCGTAGGTGATGTATCGCTAGTTAATTTTTCGGTGCTGCAATGCTGGCAGAGATGCGCGGACTTCCGCAATTCTGGCCGGATCGATTTCCGCCAGAACCACGCCCTCGCCCTTGTCCATGCGGGCCAGGACCACGCCCCAGGGGTCGATGATCATGGAGTTGCCGTGGGTCATGCGCCCGTTGGGATGCTGGCCGCCTTGGGCCGACGCAATCACATAGCACTGGTTTTCCACGGCCCGGGCGCGCAGCAGCAGTTCCCAATGGGCGCGGCCGGTGGTTTCGGTGAAGGCGGCAGGCAGGGCCAGCAAGTCTACGTGCCCCAGTGAACGAAAGAGTTCAGGGAAACGCAGGTCGTAGCAGATACCCAAGCCCAAGCGACCGGCAGGTGTATCGAGGGCCACGGGCTTGTCGCCCGGTTCGATGGTGGCGGACTCGTCGTAGAACTCATCGCCCTTACGGAAGCCGAACAGGTGAATCTTGTCGTAGCGGGCCACGCGATTGCCCTCGGCATCGAACACCAGGGTGCTGTTGCGCAGCTTGGAAGGATCGTTGGCTTGCAGGGGAATGGAGCCGGCCACCAGCCACAGGCCGAGCCGCTTGGCGGTGGCGGAAAGGAATTCCTGGATCGGGCCGCTGCCTTCCGCCTCGCGAGCGCGCAGGCGATCCGCGTCGCTGGCCCCGATCAACGGAAAGTACTCGGGCAGCACCGCCAGCTTGGCGCCCTCGCCCGCCGCCTCTTCCAACAGGCTCTCGGCCATGACGAGGTTCGGCCCCACTTCGGGGCCGGAGATCATCTGTATCGCCGCTATTTTCATTTCGTCACTTCCTTCGCGTCCTTCGGCATGCCGCCGCCCACCTTGTTCACCTGGGGATCGGCCCAAGGTCCGGTGACAGCGTATTCAAAGGCGAAGATCTGGTCCAGGGGGCGGCCAAAGAGTTTGTTGCCCACCCAGTAGGCCAGGCCCACGGCGGGGTTGGCGAGCATGATGCCGGTGGTGACGGTTTCGCCCAAAGCGGGCTGCACCCGCACCCGCAGGTTCTGGGTTTCGCGCACCAGATCCACCGTGCCTTGCATGGCGACGCGGGCCGCCGGGCCTTTGATTTCCAGATCGCGGGTATCCAGCACGCCCTTGGCAATTTGCGCTTGGCCGTCGATGCTGTCGAAGGCGAAGCCCTGGCTGAAGATGTCGCGGAAATCCAGGGTGATCCTGCGCGGCAGGGATTGCAAACTGAGGATGCCCAGCAGACGGCCCACGCCCGGTTCCAGCTTGTCGAACTGGCCGTCCTTGGCGCTGAATTGCAGATTGCCGGAAAGGGTCGGGTAGTCGAAGGATTGGGGCGATCCCACCCAGCTCAGTTTGCCTTCCACGTTGGCGCTACCGCGCTTCACGGCATTGGGGTAGCCCATGCGGCCCAGCCAGCGCTCCAGGCTGCGCACCTTGAGCTTGAAGTCGAGTTGAGTATCAGAGCCGGGTTTCCAACGACCTTCGCCGGAAAGAGCGGCGTCTTCCTGTTGGGCGTTGAAGTTGGCGTGCCAAGTGCCCGCCGTGTTTTCGGCCATCACCCGCAGTTCGCCGAAGTCCTTGCCGCCGTAGACGAAGCGGTCGAAGGTCAGGTCCAGGGCGGGCAGATCGTCGGCGACGACATCGCTGGAGGAGGCGGCGCTTGCACTGCCGCCGCCGCTCTCAGACAACGAGAACTGGGAAATGCGCCCCGAAAGCTTGCCCTTGCCCGTGCCCAGCCAATCGAAGCGGCCACTCAGCTCCTTACTCTTCAAGTCGGCCAACCAGTGCTCGCCGCGCAAATTGCCCAGCACCCGCAGGTCGTGGACGCGATGACCGAAGGCCAGCGCCTCGTCGGTGCGCAGGTCGATCAAGGAAAGGGAAACCCCGTCAGCGGAGGACGCTGGTGCATTGGCCATCTTGTCCTTCTTGTCGGTCTCGGCCATCAGGCGGCGCACCAGATCCAGATTCACCTTGGGCACATTCACCGCCAGCAAGGTGCCCCGCTCGGGCAGACGGGTAGCGGGCCCGGGGTTGATGGCGATCAGGCCGCGCTCCGTCACGTGCCGCGCGCCTTCCGTGGCGCCGATGAGTTGCACCTTCAGACTGCGGCCCACAGTTACGTCCAGTTCATCGCGGCTGACGGTGGCGCCACGACTACGTGCGGGGTAGAGGCGCGGATCGGCCGCCTTGTGTTCCAGCAGGAAGGGCCGCGCCTCGGTGGCGGGTTTGTTGAAGGGGTCGGGAAGGCTGGAGGAGATGCCGCGCAAGTCGCTGCTGACGCGCACTTCGGGCATGCCCTTTTTCACCCGCACCGTGCCGTCCCAGCGGGTGCTGCCGGACATGAACTCCAGGGCCGGCGCCAGCCAGGAAAGATAGGGCTGCACGCGCAGCTGGGCGGCGCTCACTTCGCCGTGGGCATCCACTGTGATGGTGCCGTCGGCCAGGGTCTTCACCTCTGCCGCAGCCGGACCGCCCAGGATGCGGGCGCGCAAGTCGCGGGCGGCGACGCCTTTTTCGGAAAACTCCAGACGACCGCGCACGTCGTCCAGGGGCGGCGCGGCGTCATCCACGATCACGCGATTGCCGTCGAAACGGTAGCCGCCCGACACCTTGGCGTCGTTGATGTGATTGAGCGGCAGGCCCAGTTTCAAATCCAGTTCGCCATTGCCATTGGCGCTCATGCCGACGGTGGGATGACCAATGTAGCCGCCCACGGGGCTGGCTTCCAGGAAGCGCAGGAAGGCGGGCGTGTCGCCCTTGGCCTTGCCGAGGACGGTAAGCACCGGATCGTGGGAATCCAGGTCGGGAAGCTCCGCGCTCACGGGGCCGACGCTGGTGCCCAGGATGTTGCCGCGCTGGGCGGTGATCAGCATGCGCGCCTTGTCGAACAACAACTCGCCGGCAATGCCTTCGATCCGGGGCCAGCCGGGACCGTAATTGAGAATGCCGTCGCGGATGTTGCCGCGAATGAGGAAAGCGCCGGAGCCGTCGGTGAAGGGAAAGCGATCCAGATCGCCCTTGAGCTTGAGGCTCAGGTTGTCGCTCTTGCCCGCCACCACGGCGCCCTTGACCCAGGAGATCACGTCGGCGTTAACCACCTTGGGCAGATAGCGCCACACGGCGTTGCCCTCGGCACGGGTCAATTGGGCGTCCAGGTCGATGGTGCCAAAGCGGCCAGGACCGCTGCGATAGGTGCCCTTGGCCGTGCCTTCCGCGTCCTTGTTGCGCACGGTGGCTTTTTCCAAGGTCACGTCAAAGTCGGCGCCCGACCGCTTCCAGCTCACTTGGGCGTCCAGGGCGGCGAAGGGAATGCGGGACTCAGCGAAAATTTCCGGCAGATCGATGCTGCCGTCCTTGGCGGTCAAACTCAGCTTCCCGCCCTTCTCGTTGCCGTCCAAGGAACCGGAAATTCCCGACGCACCGGGGATACCGCCCTCGCCCAACCAGGAGAGCTTATCCATGCGGCCCGTGGCCTTGTAATGCTCGAAGGGGCGTTCGTTGCCGTGCCAATCCATGTGGAAATCGATCAGCCGCCCCCTTGGATCATGCTTGGTCAGGCGATCCCGCACGTCCTGGGACAGGGGCAGGTGGCCCGCGAAACGGACCAACTGATCCAACTCAAGATGATTGGAGGTGAACTCGCCGGAGAGGGCCTGCCAGCGCAGCTTGGTGTTAAGGGGATCGATGCGAATGCCGTCGGCGGTGGAAAGGGTCAGACCGCTGCTGGAAATCTCGAAGCCGTCCGCCCACCGTTTGCCTTGCAGACGGCCCTGGAGGTGGTTCAGTTCCAGCGTGGGCAGATCGCGGGCGAGGCGCACGGTCAGATTTTTCAGCGATAGATCCGCCGTCACGCCGGCTGGCTGTCCATTGGCAAGCTCCAGCCACAGACGCAGGCCGCCGGTACCGCGAGGCAGATCCACCGGATAGTCCATCCAGGTGCGCCACACGGCCAAATCGGCCCGCTCGGTTTCCACGTAGAGCTGGCCGCTCCAGGCTTTCAGATCGGAGAGATCGCCGCCGCGAAGGTCGCCGCGCAGATCCAGGCGAGCAGCCATGGCTTCCGGCGGCTGGGCGGTGATACCGAAGCGATGGCGGCTGCCACCATTGAGCAGATTGATGTTGAGTTGCGCCAGGGTCAGGGTTGGGGCGCCCCGCTGCTCATCGGTCCAACTGATGGCGGCATCCTTCACCACGATCTGCCGCTGGCGCAGCAGCCATTCGGGCAGCCCCGGCTCCGTGCTCTTGGTTTCCACTTCCAGACCGGCCACGAACAGATGGCCGGCGGCATCCCGGCGCACGGCCAGTTGCGGCGACTGGATTTCCAGACGGTAGAGATGGGGCTCCAGCATCGGCACCGAAGACCAGCCCAGCACCGCCTGCACCTGATCGAAACTCAGGGCTGGGCGATTGGACTTGTCGCGAATTTCCAGGCCGGCCAGGGTCAGGCGAGGACGCAGGCCCTGCCAGTCCGCATCGATGCGGCGAATGCTCACCGGCAGCTTCGTGGCCTTGGTCAGCGCGGCTTCCACATCGGGCCGGTAATCGTTTACATGGGGTAGCACGCCATAGCGCAGCACCAGAACCAGAAGACCAAAGACCACATACACGCCCCCAATCCCCCAGGCGCAGGCCCGCACCCAGCGTTGGCGCCAAAGGGTGCGCGGAAGCGAGGCAAGACGCTGGGGATGCAAAAAACGCAGGGGACTCAAAAGGGGCATGAATTGCGGCGTATCGCCAGAAGCTAGAATGACCTGCCGATGAGGCGAGGAAGGTTACGAACTTCACGGAGCCCAGGCTAGGTATTAGGCCTCTAACAGGCTGTGAAATTCACGACAAACCGTTCGTATTGAGCGTAGAGGCGCATAGTCCCGCGAAGTCGAAATACGAGAAATCATCGACTTACTAGGCCCTTCGACTTTGCGCTGCGCGCTTCGCTCAGGGCGAACGGAGTTTTTCAACAGCCTGCTAACCCTATGAAGGGTCGCGATTTTACCCCACCCCAGCCCTGCTCCTTCGCCGCTTTGCCTACTGTTGCATCCCACCTCATGCCCACCATTGACGACCTGCTTCCCACTTCCCGCTATCTTTCCCGACTGCTCGCCGCCCGCCCGGCCCTGCGCGAGAACATCGAGCAATGCTGGCTTCGCCCGCCCAGGGAAGCCGATCTGCGTGCATGGCTGGCCGCGGAAGCCCCCACGGAAGACAGCCTGAAGCCCGCCCTGCGCCGCTTCAAGCAGTGGGCCTACGCCTGGATTGCCCTACGCGATCTGGGCGGGCTGGCGCCCCTTGCCGAGGTCACCGGCGTTCTCAGCCTTATCGCCGAACTGGCGGTGCAGACCGCCCAGACCGTGCTGACCCAGGGCTTGGTGGCCCGCTACGGCACGCCCCGCAACGATACGGGCGAGGCTCAGGACATGATCGTGATCGGCATGGGCAAGTTGGGCGGGCGGGAGCTGAACGTCTCCTCGGACATCGATCTGATCTTCGTTTATCCCGAGGACGGGGATACCGATGGCGAGAAGTCTGGGTTGAAGTCCATCTCCAACTTCGATTTCTTCACCCGCCTGGGCCGCCAGCTCATCAACGCCATCGCCGACGTGACCGAAGACGGCCAGGTCTTCCGCGTGGACATGCGGCTGCGGCCCAACGGCGATTCCGGCCCCCTGGTATGCAGCCTGGACATGCTGGAAAACTACTTCATCACCCAGGGCCGGGAATGGGAGCGTTACGCCTGGATCAAGGCGCGGCCCATCAGTTGCGTGACGACCTGTGCCGATACCCAATTTGCCCAATCTGCCTGCGAGCAGCTGGAACAGATCCGCCGCCCCTTCGTCTTCCGCAAGTACCTGGACTTCGGCGCCATCAACGCCATGCGCGATCTCCACGCCCAGATTCGCCGCGAGGTGGTGAAGAAGGACATGGAAAACAACGTGAAGCTAGGCCCTGGCGGCATCCGTGAGATCGAATTTCTGGCCCAGGTGTTCCAGTTGATCAGGGGTGGGCGGGAATCGTCGCTGCAAATCAAGCCCACCCTCCAAGTGCTGGCACAACTGGTGGAAAAGGGCTTCATTCCTGCCAGTACCAACGAAGAACTGCACGTCGCCTACGATTTCCTGCGCCGCCTGGAACATCGCCTCCAATATCTGGACGACGCCCAAACCCACAACCTGCCCGGCAATCCCGACGACCAACTGATCATCGCCCAGAGCATGGGCTTCGCCGACTATCCGGCCATGATGACCGTACTGGACGGCCACCGGGAGCGGGTATCACGCCACTTCGACGACGTGTTCTCCGACCCCAACCGGGATGGACACAGCCTGGACAGCCTGTGGCAGCACGCGGACGATGCCGACCGCTGCACCGCCGCCTTGGAAGGCCTCGGCTTCCGCGACGTACCCGGCGCCGCCCAGCGTCTGGCCGACCTGCGCGCCTCGGGCCGCTACCGCCAGATGCCCGAAGGCATCCGCGAACGCTTCGACGCCCTGATCCCCCGTGTGCTGGAAGCCTCCGCCGCCACGGCCCACCCAGACGACACCCTGACCCGCCTGCTCGACCTGATCGACAGCATCTCCCGCCGCGCCGCCTACTTGGCCCTGTTGCAGCAATATCCGCAAGCCCTGGACAAGGTGGCGCAACTGACCAGCGCCTCAGACTGGGCTTCCGAATACCTGCGCCAGCACCCCATCCTGCTCGACGAACTGCTCGACCCGCGCCTGCTGGAAGCAGACCACGACTGGGCCGCCTTCCGCGCCGACCTGCATCGCCGCCTGGCCGAAGCAGAGCCCGACGCCGAACGGCAGATGGACATCCTGAGGGAAGCGCACCACGCCCAGATATTCCGTCTGCTCTCCCAAGACCTGTCCGGCCTGCTGCCCCTCGAAAGACTGTCGGACCATCTCTCCGAACTGGCCGACATCATGGTGAGTCTGGCCTTGGAATTTGCCTGGACCAAGATCCTCACCCGCCATCGGGACACGCCCCGCTTCGCCGTGATCAGCTACGGCAAGCTGGGCGGCAAGGAGCTGGGCTACGCCTCGGACCTGGACCTGGTCTTCCTCTTCGAGGACGAGGCCGAGGAAGCGGGCCAAGTCTATGGCCGCCTGTCCACCCGCCTCAACACTTGGCTCTCGGCCCAGACACCCGCCGGGCAGTTGTTCGAGACCGACCTGCGCCTGCGCCCCAACGGCGAATCGGGCCTGGTAGTGGTAAGCCTGGAAAGCTTCCGAAAATACCAATTGGAATCCGCCTGGGTGTGGGAACACCAAGCCCTCACCCGCGCCCGCTTCACCGCCGGTGATGCAGAACTGGGCGCCAAGTTCGAGGCCGTGCGCAACGAAGTCCTGCGCCAGCCCCGCGAGTTGGAAAAGCTGAAAGCCGAAGTCATCGCCATGCGCCAGCGCATGTATGACGCCCACGCCACCAAGATCGACGAGCGCGATACCGTGTTCGATCTGAAGCAAGATCCCGGCGGCCTGATCGACGTGGAGTTCATCGTCCAGTACCTGGTGCTGGGTCACGCCCACGATCACCCGGAACTCTGCGGCAACCTGGGCAACATCGCCCTGCTGCGCATCGCCGCCGGGCTGGGGCTGATCCCCGCCGATCTGGCCGAGCAGGTGCGCGACGCCTACCGGGAATACCGCAGCCAGCAGCACGCCCTGCGCCTCAACAACGAGAAGAGCCGCGTCCCGCGCGCCAGTGTGATGCCTCAAATCGAGGCAGTGCGCAGTCTCTGGCGTGTAGTATTCGGCGACTAAAAATTCATCCTTAATTTCCTCTTTCGAGTTTTCCCCATGCCCGTCAATTACTCCACTCCCGCCGCCGATCAACTCTTTCCCGTGGCCGGCGTGCGCCTTGGCGTCGCCGAAGCCGGCATCCGCAAGAAAGATCGCAAGGATCTGACCCTGATCGCCCTCGATGAAGGCGCCAATGCCGCCGGCGTGTTCACCAAGAACCGTTTCTGCGCCGCCCCCGTCACCCTCTGCCGCGAGCATCTGGCTGCCGGCAACAACATGCGCGCCCTGGTGATCAACACCGGCATCGCCAACGCCGGCACCGGCGAACCGGGCATGGCTGCCGCCGTCGCCACCTGCAAGGCCGTGGCCGAAACCCTGGGCATCAAGCAGCGCCAAGTGCTGCCCTTCTCCACCGGCGTGATCCTGGAACTACTGCCCGCCGACCGCCTGATCGCCGGCCTGCCCGCCGCCCAGGCCGACCTCAAGGCCGACAACTGGCACGCCGCCGCCCACGCCATCATGACCACGGACACCATCGCCAAAGCGGCGTCGCGCCGCGTGAAGATCGCCGGCAACAATGGTGAAAAATTCGTGACCATCACCGGCATCTCCAAGGGCGCCGGCATGATCAAGCCCAACATGGCCACCATGCTCGGCTTCGTCGCCACCGACGCGGGCATCGCCCCCGCCCTGCTGCAACAGCTAGTGAAGGACGCCGCCGACGTGTCCTTCAACTGCATCACCATCGATGGCGACACTTCCACCAACGACTCCTTCATCCTCATCGCCAGCGGCAAGTCCGGCCTGCAGGTGAACGACGCCTCCGCCGCCGAATGGCCCGCCCTGCGCAGCGCCATCATCGAAGTGGCGCAAGAGCTGGCCCAAGCCATCGTGCGCGACGGCGAAGGCGCCACCAAGTTCATCACCGTCGCCGTCGAAGGCGGCAAGGACCGGGAAGAGTGCCGCAAAGTGGCCTACGCCATCGGCCACTCGCCCCTGGTGAAGACCGCCTTCTTCGCCTCCGACCCCAACCTGGGCCGCATCCAGGCCGCCGTCGGCTACGCCGGTATCGAAGACCTGGACGTGTCCAAGACTCGCATCTGGCTGAGTAGCAACGGCGAAGAAGCCCTGGTCTCCGAACACGGCGGCCGCGCCGCCGGCTACACGGAAGAAACCGGCTCCCGCATCATGAAGGCGGCTGAAATCACCGTGCGCGTGAACCTGGGCCGCGGCGACGCCGCCAGCACCGTGTGGACCTGCGACTTCTCCTACGACTACGTGAAGATCAACGCGGATTACCGGAGCTGATGCCAAATGCCTAACACTTATCTTTAGGTCATAATTCCGTCAGCACATCGCGCTAAGGATCATGATGGAACGATCGGAATTGAAATCACTGAAGCCCCTCACCGGGAGACGCTTGGTGACTTTCACTTTTGCTCCTCTTAAGAAGAAGCTTCCCAAACCTCTGGATAAGTTGTCAGGCGGTCGGATAAAGGCAACCCCACTGTACGAAGTGGGGACGGAGATGAAAGCGATATTCGTATGGAAGACAGGTCTAGTACGAGAACAGCGTTCTCTATTCGGATGGCTTTTTAGAGAAAGCGACCGAGGCCTAGAACCGCTGCTCCGACTCGACTACCATCCAAGTCATAAAAACCTTCATGCAAAGATCAATTGCGAAGGTAGATTCGACCTGATCAACAGGGACCTAGTGGGCTGTAAGGAATTTGGATTACGCGACGTAGATCTAGACCCTGATATTGAGACTGATCGCAGCAAATTCATTTCGATCTTCTGCGAGCGTTTCAACATCCAACTAGGCAATGGCGACTTAATATGAATCTAAACGTCTGCAAAGACTTCCAAATTCGCCAAACACCAATTGGTTTGGTGATAGTTACGCCATTTGTATATGAAGATCTGGACCAGATCGTGGTTTTTGCGGATCGACAAGACAACGGACAGTGGCACATCCATGACAATGGGGATGCAGCACTTCGGCTCATGTTTGATGGAGTAGATCCTTACGCCCCCAAAATTCAAACATGGTTAAGAGCTACGGCTTCTGAGGTTGAGTGGAACGATAACGACAACTCATTGGAACGCTGTAACGTCAGCGAAGTTGATATCGTTCCAGCAGCCCTCAAAGTTGCACAGGCATGTATACAGCTTCAGGCGATGTCGTCTCATCGAGTCAGCCGGGAAGAATCGACCTTCAAAGCGGAGGTTGTGGCAGTCCTAAAAGAAATAGCAAAAGAAACTGACGTTACCGCTCAGTTTGATGTCCCAATTGACCAGAAGCGACTTTTCGTTTCGGACTGCCTATTTTTGTCGCAGACTCCGCTAGCCATCTTTATTGCCTCATCCAAAGAACGGCTGCTTGAAGCTGAACTTGCATGGTCTAACTTGCGACGAACCAAAGATCCAACTCGAGTGATTGCTGTCATCGAAGAACAGCGAACCACGGGCATAAAGGAAGTTACCCGCGCTCAGTACTTCACCGACAAAACATTGCAATACCGAGAGTTTGAAAGCGTTTTCCGAGACGCAGTTAAAGACTCCATACAGCTTCAATAGTTTGGCCTAGTTGGACCACTCTAACCTCAAGGACCACCGCCATCCTCGGTCCCATCGTCAATCTGTCCGAATTGGAATTCACGGACCACAAACACGGCGACCGCTTCGAGGCCAAGTTCGTTTCCCTGGCACCGCTGATCGGGGCGAAGAAGCTGGGTGCGCGGCTATGCGTGTTGGCTCCAGGCAAGGCGGCATGGCCCTTCCATGCGCACTACGTGAACGAGGAAATGGTGGTGGTGCTGGAAGGCAAGGGCTGCCTGCGCCTGGGCGAAGAGCGCCTGCCCCTCAAGACAGGCGATGTGGTTTCGCTACCGCCCGGCGGCCCCGAGAGCGCCCACCAGATCATCAACGACAGCGACGCTGATCTGCGCTACCTAGCCATCTCCACGATGGAGCACCCGGAGGTGGCTCTATATCCGGACAGCGACAAGTTCGGCGTACTGGTGGGCGCTGCGCCGGGTTCCAAGCAGGAAGCCCGATCTTTCGAGTTCTTCGGTTATCCGAAAGACCGCAAGGACTACTGGGACGGTGAGTAAAACCAAGGCCTCGCGTCAGGCCCTCATTTTGTTGAGGCTTGCCGCGATGCTGCTCAAGTCCGGTTTGGATGCACCGCCAACGAAGGGCTTCAATGCAGGGCGTGCCGCTGCGCCAGCAAACTGAGCAAGCGGCTGAGGCCGAGCCGTCGCCGTCGATTTATCCACACTGTGGCCGAGGGCCTTGCGCAAATCGAACTCCACCATGATTGACCAGGCTGCCCCCGCACCCAGGCTCAGGGGCTGAAGCACGCGAGCCATGCCTTTGTCGTCGCACTGGTAAGGCTGGCCGTTGCGAATCGCCTCCAGCGCCGCCGGCGGCAGATCGTCGGCACACTTGCCCACACGATGAGCGTTCGGATGGGTGACGTAGGTCGCCAGATTGGACAGCAGCGTGAGAGAGCCGATGCCTAGCGGCTTGCGGGAAGACAGGTCCTCCTGCAATTGGGACAGCGCATAGTCAGCACCCACCACGCCGATGAATTCACCTCGCACCAGGAGCGGCAGCATGATGGAGGTCATCAGCACCGGCTTGCCGCCCACCGGGTACTCATAGGGTTCCATCAGGATGTCCTGCTTGGTCTTGCGCGGAATTTCGTAATAGTCGTTCTCGCCTGCCACGTCGTAGTTGGCGAGAGGCTCCAGGGCGATTTTTCCGCTGCCTCGATTCCAATAGGGCACGTAGCGGCCGGTGGCATCGTGGCCCGGCTTGTTGACGTAGTCGCCATCGCGGCCGTCTACGGCATTGGGTTCGCAGCCACAGGAGAAGGCGATCAGGTCCGGCGCCGCTTCCAGGCTCGCGGCCATGAGGGCGTCGATATCCTCGCGCCGTGGCGTGAGGCCGCGCTCCTTGGTGCCGACGATGAAATTACGAATGGCGCCAAGGGCCACCGCGATGCGCAGGAAACGCTGTTCCAGGCGGGCGGCATCCCGTGCGGCCAGCATGGACGCCGCTTGCATCAGCGAATTAAGTTCAGCCTGCTCCATCTCCTGCACGGCCAGGGCACTCTCTTGCTGGATGACGGAGATCTGCCGAGCGATGTCGGTGGTGGCGTTGGTGGTGTGCTCGGAAAGTCGGCGCACTTCGTCGGCCACCACGGCAAAGCCGCGTCCCTGCTCGCCGGCCCTGGCCGCTTCGATGGCGGCATTCAGGGCCAGCAAGTTGCTGTGTTTGGCAAGGCCGTTGATGACGCCGGTGACGGAACTGATTTCCTGGAAACGTTGATCGAGACGCTCTACCAGGTCTTTCGCCTGTTCCAGCGTTCTGTTGATGGAATCGGAACTCTCTGCGGGGGATGGGGGTGATTTTTTTTCTGTCATTGAGTAGGCACAACAATTAGGCATCAATCGCGGTAACGCTGCCATCAAGGCTCGCCACGTCGCTATCGTCCTTCAGATCCACGCCGCTCTTACCCAGGCGCCGTGCGCCTTCCATTAGGTAGGCCAGTTTGCGGGCTGCGGGCTCGTATTCGAGACCTTCCGGGCGCACGTTGGAGATGCAGTTGCGGTCTGCATCCGTGAGGCCAGGCTGTGGGTTGTGGGTGAGGTAGATGCCCAGGCTGTCCGGCGACGAGAGGCCTGGACGCTCGCCGATCAGCACCACCACCTGCCGTGCGCCGAGCAGATGGCCGATTTCGTCGCCAAGAGCGACGCGGGCCTGGGAGGCGACGACGACGGGCATCGCGGCGGCATCGCGCAGATGCTCGCCGAGAGCCGTCAGCAGGGGCAGCGCATGATGGGCCGCCAGGGACGAGAGACCGTCGGCGATGACCACGACGCAATCGGGCCGTTCTGCTTCCGTGCGCGGCGCGAAAGCCGCCAGGGTTTCACGGCAGGCCTTGCTGAGCTTGCGCCCCCAATCGGGGCGACGCAAATAGGCCGCCCGATCCGGCGCAGCGCTGGCCGCTTGAAGACATTGGAATCCCATGCCGGCAAGCTCGGTAGCAAGCGCAGCGGTATCCAGGGGCAGATGCACCGCGTCCCGCGCTTGCGCGTGGGCGAGGCCGAAGGCGAGCACTTCCCGCGTGGGCAGGCTGGCGCCGGTACGTCCCAGGGCCACGCGAGCGCGGGTGAAGTTGCGCAAGTGGCTCCAGGTGTCGAGGGGGATGAGTTGTGCCATGACGAATCTTTCAGAATCCCGCCGCCATCTTCAGCAGGGGTTGCGTGTCGGCGGCCTGGGGCAGCAGATCGCCGTGGCCGTCGATGACGCCCATGCGCTCCAGCCATTCCTCGAACTCCGGCGCGCGGCGTTTGTTGAGAGCGCGGCGCAGGTAGAGGGCGTCGTGGAAAGAGGTGCTCTGATAATTGAGCATGATGTCGTCGGCGCCGGGAACGCCGATGACAAAGTTGATGCCGGCCACGCCCAGCAGCGTGAGCAGGGTGTCCATGTCGTCCTGGTCGGCTTCGGCATGATTGGTGTAGCAGATGTCGCAGCCCATGGGCAGGCCCAGGAGCTTGCCGCAGAAGTGGTCTTCCAGGCCGGCGCGGATGATCTGTTTGCCGTCGTAGAGATACTCGGGGCCGATGAAGCCGACCACGGTGTTCACCAGCAGGGGCTGGAATTCCCGGGCCACGGCATAGGCGCGGGCTTCCAGGGTTTGCTGGTCCACGCCGTGGTGGGCGTTGGCGGACAGGGCGCTGCCCTGGCCGGTTTCAAAGTACATGACGTTGTCGCCGAGGGTTCCCCGATTGAGGGAACGGGCGGCGGCGCGGGCTTCGCCGAGCAGGGCGAGGTCGATGCCGAAACTGCGGTTGGCGCCTTCGGTGCCGGCGATGGACTGGAACACCAGATCCACCGGGGCGCCTTGTTCAATGGCGCGGATGGAGTTGGTGACGTGAGTCAGCACGCAGCTTTGCGTAGGCACGTCGTAACGACAACGAAGATCGTCGATCAGTTGCAGCAGGGAGACGATGGCGGGCAGGCTGTCGGTGGCTGGGTTGATGCCGATCACCGCGTCGCCCACGCCGTAGAGCAGGCCGTCCAGCATGGCGGCGGCGATGCCCTTGGGATCGTCCGTGGGATGGTTGGGCTGGAGCCGGACGGCGAGCCGTCCGGGCAGTCCGATGGTGTTGCGGAAGCGGGTCACCACCTGGCATTTCGAGGCCACCAGGATCAGGTCCTGATTGCGCATCAGCTTGCTCACGGCGGCGGCCATTTCCGGGGTGATGCCCGCCGTCAAGGCAGACAGCGTCTGGCTGTCCGCCGCATCGGAGAGCAGCCAGTCGCGGAACTCGCCCACGGTCAGCCCCGCCACGGGAGCGAAGGACTGACGGCTGTGGCGATCGAAGATGAGGCGCGTCACCTCGTCCTGTTCGTAGGGCACCAGGGGCTCTTCCAGGAAGCACGCCAGGGGCACATCGGCCAGGGCGAGGCGAGCGGCCATCCGTTCCTCTTCCGAGGCCGCCGCCACCCCGGCGAGCAGGTCGCCGGAGCGGGCCGGGCTGGCTTTCGCCAGCAAGGCACGCAGGTCGTGAAACAGGTGGCGGCGGGTACCGACGGTGTGGGCGTAAGCCATGATGCTGACTCGCTACGTGGGTTACTTGGCGGGAACGGGTTCAGCGTGCAGGTTGCCCAGGGCATTGTCGGAGCGACGATGGCTGGTCAGGTAGAAGTAACCGTAACCCAGGGCCATGATCACCACGAACAGACCGAACAGCAGTTGGTTGAACCAGGCCACGGTGACCAGGGACACCAGGGCGCCGATCAGGGCAATGGCGGGGAACACCGGGTAGAAGGGCGCCTTGAAAGGACGGGCCAGCTTCGGTTCATTTGCACGCAGCTTGAACAGGGCGACCATGCTCATGATGTACATCAGCAGAGCGCCGAACACGGACATGGTGACGATGTTCGCAGTCAGGGTCTGCCCGCCGAATTGCAGCAGCTCGTCGCTGAAGATTGCGGCGATGCCGATCACGCCGCCGGCGATGATGGCGCGATGGGGCGTCTTGAAGCGGGGATGCACTTCAGCGAACCAGGCGGGCAGGTAGCCGGCACGGGCCTGGGCGAAGATCTGACGGGAGTAGCCGAGGATGATGCCGTGGAAGGAAGCCACCAGACCGAACAGGCCCAGCCACACCAGCATGTGCAACCAGCCGCTGGATTCGCCCACGATCATCTTCATGGCTTGGGGCAGGGGATCGTTGATGTTGGCGAGCTTGGTCCAGTCGCCCACGCCGGCGGCGAACACCATCACGCCGATGGCCAGCACCACCAGGGTGAGGATGCCGGAGATGTAGGCGATGGGGATGGAACGCTTGGGATCCTTGGCTTCTTCAGCTGCCATGGCGACGCCTTCGATGGCCAGGAAGAACCAGATGGCAAAGGGAATCGCGGCGAACATGCCGGGGATGGAAGCGATGGAGAAGCTGTCGGCGCCGGACCAACCGCCCTTGACGAGGTTGGCGACGGAGAAGCCGGGAGCCACCACGCCCATGAACACCAACAGTTCAAAGATGGCGAGGACGGTGACGAACAACTCGAAGGTGGCAGCGATCTGCACGCCGATGATGTTGAGCGCCATGAACACTAGGTAAGCGCCCACCGCAGCGGTCTTGGGATCGAGGGAAGGGAACTGGACGTTCAGGTAAGCGCCGATGGCCAGCGCGATGGCGGGGGGCGCGAAGACGAATTCGATCAGCGTCGCCATGCCGGCCACGTAGCCGCCGGTGGGACCGAAGGCGTGATAGCTGTAGGCAAAGGGGCCGCCTGCGTGAGGAATGGAAGTAGTCAGCTCGGTGAAGCTGAAGATGAAGGTGCCGTACATGACGGCGATGGCGATGGACGTGATGAGGAAGCCCAAGGTGCCTGCCGAGGCCCAGCCGAAACTCCAGCCGAAGTACTCGCCGGAAATCACCAGACCGACGGCGATGCCCCATAGCTGCCAGGTGCCAAGGGAGGCGGAGAGCGCGGTGCTGCCGCCTCCCGCTGACGTTTGCGTTTGTGTGCTCATGATGTGCTCCAAGAGAAATAGAAACCGACGCCTCCATCATTGCGAAATCGCCGACGGCCATCTATCGAGTTTCGGCACGGCACTATCAAATTTCGGCAACGCTTTTCAGCGCGCACCAAGCCAAGGCACCCTGGTAGGAAATAGCACCAAACACGGGCTTCGTAGGATGCCCCAATCGATCCCGGAAGACCTCACATCAAGGCCCGGAAAGCCGCTCCAGAAACCGATCTCCACCACACAGACAGCTATACCGAAAGGCCGAGGCGGCCATGCAAGTCATGGGTATGCAAATTGCAGGCTCAGTGACAACACCACTAGCAACTCTGCCCCTGCCATGGACTTCGCCGAATCGTTCCTCACCGCCGCACCGACGCAAAGCTGCGTCGATGGCGCCGGCTTGCGGGTGACGCGGGCGAATGACGCGGACGAGCATGCCCAGAACCTGAGCCGTTGGGATCAGCGCTACGACCAGCTCTCGGCGGGGTCATTCGAGGGCCAAGTCACCGAGTTGTGGCTACCCAATACCCAGGTCTTCGTGGAAACGGCGAACCAGCAGTTGCGCCAGACCTGCGCCGCCTGGCACAGCTCCGTATGGTTCGGCATTCCGGCTGCGGTGGAAGGTCAGATGTCCATGGGCGGCCATGCCCTGTCAGAGCAAGCCGTGTGCATCCGCGACGGCGGCGCTGAGTTCGATTTGATGACGGCGCCGGGCTTCGATCTGTTCGGCGTGGTGGTGGACCGGGCCGCCTTTGGCGAGTATCTGGAAACCACGGAACGCCGCAGCCTGGACCAGTTGCTACGTCAGGGCGACGTGCTCAATCTTCCCCTGCGTATCAAACGCGAACTCTGCGCCACCCTGGCCGGCATCCTCGGGGACGCCGTGGCGCGGCCCGCCGATCAGCTCCAGCAGCGCATCTTCGCTGTGCTCGCCCGTTTGCTCACGGCGGACGGCGAGCGTGACGGCAGTGTCAACCGGATCCGGCTGCAACGGCAGGAAACGGTCAATCGGGTATGCGACTACCTGCTGCAGAACCCGGAAGAACCACCGTCAATTCCCGACCTGTGCAATCGCTTCCACTTGAGCCGTCGCAGTCTGCAAAACTGTTTTGAAAGCGCGACCGGCATGGCGCCTTTGGCCTACATGCGTTCCCTGCGGCTCAACGAAGTGCGGCGCGAACTCAAGTACGGCGACCAGCGCAGAGCGATTTCCAACGTGGCCTATTCCTGGGGCTTCAACCACCTCAGCCAATTCGCCCAGGACTATCGCCGCCTGTTCGGCGAATCGCCGTCGGCCGCGAGACGTAGCTGAGCTTGCGGCGGAGGGCTGCCCTGCCTACGTCGTCCCAGCGAAAGCACGTTGCTGTCGAATATGCAGGCAGATGCGGCAACTCATGCCTTCCTGCCGAGGACAGACTCAAAACTACGACGATGTTGATTTGGGTGGCAGTTGGTAAATCTTCGTCATTCCGGCGGAAGCCCACTGCTGTCCGGAATATCTTCAGGCCTCTGCGGACCAGGGTGGTCAGCACAACGATTCGGTCCTTTATGTATGGAACAGACTCGAAACGACGATGGCGTTTGATTTGATCGCTTGCCACACAAAACTCGTCATTCCCGCGAAGGCGCACTGCTGTCCGGAATAAATATCGCAAGGGCGAAACCGAAGTGACCTCGTCATCCCGGCGAACGCCGGGATCCAGAAATGGCCGCAAGAACCCCTGGATTCCGGCTTCCGCCGGAATGACGAAATTTGATGGTCGGCGCAC
>DASUJA010000225.1:0-18094 GCA_036279515.1 Rhodocyclaceae bacterium
CGCGCCACTTCGTCCGGCGCGTGGCTTACGTAGAGGATGGGGATGGAAAGGCTGTCGTGGAGCCGCTCCAGGTAAGGCAGGATTTCGCGCTTGCGCTGGGTGTCGAGGGCAGCGAGAGGCTCGTCCATGAGCAGCAGACGCGGCGCGGTGAACAGGGCACGGGCGATGGCGACCCGCTGCCGCTCGCCGCCGGAAAGCTTGTCCGGCGTGCGCGGCAGCAGATGGGCGATGCCAAGCAGATCGAGGATGGCGGCGCGGTCCACACCGTCGCGGCCCTTGCTTCGCTTGGCGCCGAAATCGAGATTGCCTTGCACTGTGAGATGGGGGAACAGGCTCGCTTCCTGGAACACGTAGCCCAGAGGCCGGCGATGGACGGGGAGAAAGATGCGTTCGTCCTGCCACACTTCGCCATTCACCATGAGGCGCCCCGGCGCCCGTTCGAGACCGGCGACACAGCGGAGCAGCGAGGTCTTGCCGGAGCCGGAGGGGCCGAACAAAGCGGTGACGCCCTTTGTAGGGAGTTGAAGATCAACATCGAGGAGAAATCCAGGCCAATCGATCTGGAAACGAGCTTCGATCATGTCACGCTTCCCTTCCTGGCACTCGAACGCCGGACGTACATGAGCAAAAGTACGAAGAAGGAGAAGATCAGCATCACCGCAGCCAGACGATGAGCAGTGGCATATTCCAGTGCCTCCACATGGTCGTATATCTGCACCGAGGCCACGCGGGTAACGCCAGGAATATTCCCACCGATCATGAGCACCACGCCGAACTCACCCACGGTATGGGCAAAGGTCAAAATGCTGGCGGTGAGAAAGCCCGGCAGGGCGAGCGGGACGGCCACGGTAAAAAACGTATCCAGCGGCGACGCACGCAAGGTTGCGGCAACTTCCAGCGGACGGTCGCCAATTGACTCAAAAGCTGTTTGCAACGGTTGAACCATGAAGGGGAAGGAATAGAAAACCGAGGCAACGACCAAGCCCCAAAAGGTAAAAGGGAGGAGACCAATGCCGAGCGATGTCGTCAGATGCCCAACCGGGCCATTGGGCCCCATGGCAAGCAACAGATAAAATCCCAACACGGAAGGCGGCAACACCAAGGGCAAAGCCACCACCGCACCCAGCGGACCTTTCCACCAAGCACGGGTCCGCGCCAATAGCCATGCAGTCGGTGTGCCCAGCAAAAGCAAAATGATCGTGACGATGCCAGCCAACTTTGCCGTCAGAACAATCGCCTGTAGATCTCCATCAGTCAGCATTCTTCAACCTTTGATTGCCGCAGGGTCTGCTAGTAGTCAAGTCCATGCTTTTATTTGCCAGTACTTTCCCCTGGTAGCACAAACCCGTAGCGAACCATGATGGTCCTTACTGGCTTCGTGCCCATGTAATCCGCAAAACGCTTTGCGAGCCCATTGCTCTCAGCGCGTTTGGTAATGATGAACCCCTGCTCCAGCGGCTGATGCAGTTTTTCAGGAATCAGGTAGTACCCACCTTTACTCGCCAGATCGGCATTAACGGCAAGCGACAAGGCAATCACACCGATCTGAACATTTCCCGTCTGAACATACTGTGCGGTCTGGGCGATGTTCTCGCCATATACCAGTTTCGGTTCCACCTTGTCCCAAAGACCCGCCGCGCGTAGCGCTTCTTCAGCACGTTTGCCGTAGGGGGCGTGTTTCGGATTGGCGATGGCAATGCGCATGATCTTTGGATCAAGCAGACTCTCTAACGTCATCCTGCTGGCGTCCAATAAGGGACTCCACAAAACGATGCGCCCAACGGCATACGGAATGACAGGAGAGGCACTGAGCTTCTTTTCCACCAACTCGCGGGGAAAACCGATATCGGCCGAGAAGAAAAGGTCATAGGGGGCGCCCTGTTCAATCTGCGTGTGGAACTTGCCTGACGAACCATAGATCACATCAATTTCTTCGCTGGGATTGCTCTTCTTGAATCCTGCCACGATTTCGTCCATCGCAAACTTCAGGTCAGCCGCCGCAGCGATAGTGATCTTTTCAGCATGAGCAACACTAGCGAGCAGCATCAGACTACCGAGCAAAAGGGCTTTGATGAGTTTCATGATTGTCATCCTCAAAGTTCATAACCGTATGATTTGATCACTTGCTTAGCCGCATCCGTCTTCAGGAAGTCGAGCAGGGCTTCGGCTACCGGATTGCCTCTGCCGCGTTTAAGTAAGACAGCGTCCTGGCGAATGGCAGTGTAAAGATTGGTCGGCACAAGCCAGTGTGATCCTTCGGTGAACTTGCCGTCCTTGAATACCTGCGACAGGGCTACAAACCCCAACTCCGCATTACCCGTCGCGACGAACTGATAGGCCTGGGTAATGTTCTCACCTATCGCCAACTTGGGTTCCAGGCCTTGGAGCGCGCCCAGAGCCTTCAACACATCCACTCCTGCGGCGCCATAAACAGCCGTCTTGGGATTTGCGATAGCCAGATGCTGGAACTCTCCCTTTTTCAGCACGTCGCCTTTTCCATCGACAAAGCCAGGTTTACTGCTCCAGAGCACCAGCTTGCCTATTGCATAGGTAAAGCGTGTCGTCGGGATCGCCAATCCGTCCTTCTCCAGACGGATCGGCGTTTCGTCGTCAGCAGAGACCAAAATATCAAAAGGCGCACCGCTTTTGATCTGTGCATAGAACTTTCCGACCGTTCCATAGGCAATCAACAGCCTATGGCCGGTAGCCTTCTCGAACATTGGCGCAATTCTTTCCATCGGCCCCATGAAGTTGGCAGCCACGGCCACGGAGATCTCTTCCGCATGAGCACTGATCGCCATGGCTGCGGCAATGACGGCAAGCAGCATCTTTGTCATGATGCCCCCCCTCACGCCGCCGCACCAAGAAACACGCTCGGCGCCTTGAACAGCGCCCAGGCGCTGCTGCCGACTTTCAAGCCCAGGCGTTCCTTGCTGTCATGGGTAATCACTGCCGTGAGCACGTGTTTGCCTTGCCCCAGACTCAAGGTCACTTCCACATTTACCGGGCCTTCGTTGATCCGCGATACGGTGCCCTTGAAGCGGTTACGGGCGGAAACCTGTGGCTCACCTTCATCCCCCTCTTCCACCGCCAGCAGAATGGATGAGGACTTCACGTAGGCCAGCGCATCGCTGCCGACCTTGAGGCCCAGGTTTTCCACGGATTCCTTGGTGATGACGGCGGCCAGATCGAGTCCATCCTCCAGCCGCAACACCACTTCGCAATCCACCATGCCGGGTTTGACAGACACCACCTTGCCGGCGAACTGGTTACGGGCACTGATCTTCATGGACATGCTCCTGACGAGTTGACGAAATTCGTTGACGCTTTCTGCTTCGCCGCCCATGGCGGACGTGAGCCGCTGCAAGGCGAGTTGATGCTCGGCTTCCAACGCGCGATAGAAAGCGATGAGGCGGCGCCCGTAATCGGTGAGGGACGTGCCGCCGCCGTGCTTGCCGCCGGCATTGCGCTCAACCACCGGCTGGGGCGAGAGGTTGTTGATGGCATCCACCGCGTCCCAGGCCGCCTTGTAGGAAAGCGGCACCGCCTTGGCCGCTTGCGAGATGGAGCCGTGCTCGGCGATGGCTTCCAGCAGACGAATGCGGGTATCGCCAAGAAAACTGCCTTGAGCAGTATCCAGGCTGATCTGCCCGGTGAGTTTGGGCGCTGCACGCTTGCGGACGGCGTTCATCGCGGCATCTCCTCGCTGAAGCTGAAGAAGCCCCGCTCCTCACCCCAACCGTGCTCCACGCGCCGCCACGTCAGCCAGCGGCCATCGCGCAGACGCCAACTACGGCCTATCTCGGCGTGGACGATCTCTTCGTAGAACTCTTCGCCATCGTCGCTGCGCAGCGCGTCGTGGCGATAGGTGTAGCGGCTGAAGCAAGGCTCGCCCGATTCGTCGTAGCCCACCACCCGCCGCGCCTGCACCTCGTAGTCGCGGAAGCTGCGGTAGTCCAGAGGCACCACCACCGCATCTCGCCAAAGGGCAGGCAACCCGGCCGACCAGCTTTCATCCTCGGCCTCGGAGGTCAGGCGAGATGCGCTATGTAGTTTTGGATACAACGCTACACAGACTTGTACCGGATGCGACACGAAATGACTCCCTGGAAACGGTTGAAGCCCGCTGGATGCTGGATAGGGCTATTTACTTTGGAATATAGCGAAGAGCGTGCCAGAAAACGAAAGCCTCGAATCCGATCAATTACTTTGGCACTGCACCCCGCCCAAGCTGAGGCGAACCAGATCGGGCACCCCGGCGACCCCAAGCTTTGCCAGCATGCGAGCCTTGTGCACTTCAACGGTGCGGGCACTGATGCCGAGCAGTTCCGCGATTTCCCGATTGTGGCGCCCGATCACCACCAGTTCCATCACTTCCCTTTCCCGCGCGGTGAGCCCCGCCAGCAGGCGTTGATGTTCCTGATGCTTTGCCACGTTTTCCTGTACCGAGACCTGACGGGCGAAAGCTTCTTCGATGGCGGCGATCAACTTGCTGTGATCCAGGGGCTTTTCGAGGAAATCCACGGCTTGGTTGCGAAATGCTTCGCGCGCGGATTCCACGGTGCCATGACCGGTCATGATGATGGCCGGCATGGCGCAGCCGGTTTCGCGCAGACGACGTTGCAGCGTCAAGCCGTCCATGCCGGGCATGCGGATGTCGAGCAGCAGACAGCCGCGCCATTCGGGACGACAGGCAGCCAGAAAGCTTTCGGCATCGGCAAACATGGCAACGGCGTAGCCATGCAAACCAAGCACCAAGCCGATGGCGTCGCGCACCGATCCGTCATCCTCCACCATGAAGACGGTGTATCCATTATTTTTCATCATTCATCCCTTCTTCCGTCGGCAAGGTCAGCACAAACGCACCGCGACTGCCCGGCTCGATTTCCAGGCTTCCGCCATGGGCCTCGGCAATGGCACGGCTGATGGCGAGGCCCAGGCCAAGGCCGTTGGCCTTGGATGAATGGAAAGCCTCGAACAGCTTGGCGGCCTGATCCTGATCGATGCCGGGGCCGCTGTCCTCCACGCGGATGTCTACGTTGCCCGGCCGCGACGCCTGAGCCGAAACCCAGACGGAACGCTGGCCGTCATGCCGTGCAGTCACGGCGTCGAAAGCGTTCGCCAACAGATTGCGCAGTACCACTTCCAATTGAAGACGGTCGATCAGAAGCTGGCTATCGGGTAACGCGGCTACCCCCAGCTCCACGCCCACGGCGCCGGCCTTGTCAGCGAACGGCTGCACTGCCGACGAAATCAAATCAGGCAAAGAAATGGGCTCCAGCCGCGTGGCGCCAGTACGAAAGAAATCCCGCAGGCGGCGCACAACGTCGGCGGCGCGGATGGATTCCGAGACCATGCCGCGGATGGCGCCGCTTAGCCGCTCCCCCGTCTCGCCCCGTTGCAGCAAGTGCTCGCAGGCCGCGCCGTAGGCGGAAAGCGCGGTGAGGGGCTGATTCAGCTCATGGGCCAGAGCCCCGGCCATCTCGCCAGCGGCGGCAAGACGCAGGGACTGGCGCAATTCGGCGCTGACGCGTTGCTTTTCGTCGATCACCACGCCGAGAAACAGGCCGACGAAGGCCAGCACCGCGCCGAGCATCTGCAACTCCAGCACCGTCACGGCCACCAAGTTCAGCCAGTGGACGGCGGCGATGATGCCCGCTTGCAAAACGAAGGCGGCTACCGCCGCACCCGCAATACCCTGACGAGCTGCGGCCCAGATCAGGGGAAGGAACAGCAGATAGAAGTATTGAAATTCGGCCGTGGCCCCCAACCGAAACACCACCCATAGCATGAGGCCGGCCAGGGCTCCATAACCGAAGGTTTCGCGGCAAAGCAGCGTTGCCTGGAGAGATCGAGGATGATTGATCAGCATCCAGAAGAAAGGCATCGTCACCACGATACCGACAAAGTCCCCCACCCAGAACCGGACCAGGGCCGTCATGCCGTCGCCGACGGGAATCAAATCGGCCAACCGCAGCAGGCTGATGTAAAGAAAGCTCGTGGCCGCGGTACCGATCAAGACCACCATCAGCCATACGAATAGCGAGCGCTGCTGCTTAAACACTTCGCCTGTCGTCAGATTGCGGCGAAGGGCTTCGGAGAGCAGCCCATAACCCAGGCCCATCCCCAGGGAAATGGCGATCATGAACAGAGGCGAAGCCGTCATTCCCCGTATGGCCCACTCGCCAAGCAGGATGGACAGGGACCAGGGAACGACGGTGATGCGCCCGTAACGTAGCGCGCAAACGAGCCCCAGGGCCACCGAGGGATTCCAGGGCGTGATGTTGAGTCCATGCAAGGGGTGAAGGTAGCTCACCCAGTCCAGGGCCACGTAGGCGCCGATGAAGACCAGCCAGCGCTGCAGGGGCATCAGGAAGCGAAACATCTGAGAAATAGGCGACATGTCGCATTTATGGACACGGGTCGTACTGAGTTTATGCATGGGAGGCGGCGGACAGGGACTTGGGGCAATTTAGCAGCGAGCAGCCCGATACCGCTTGTGTGCCTCCATGGCCAGGAGCAAGGTCATGGCCAGCCCTAGCAACTCAGCCCAGTGGCGCGGTGAGACCGGCTGTACCCCCAGTACGTCGTTTAAACCGGGGGTATACATCGCACCGATGTGCGCGAGCTGCGCGGCAAGCGTGCCGAACAAAAACACTTTGTTGCGCAAAGGGGAATGAGCAAAAACGGAAAGCGTTTCCGAACGGCTGTTGAAAGCCTGCACGTTCTCGAACAGCACCATCAGCAAGAGCGTTCCGTTACGGGCCTCATCCAACGAATAGCCGCGGTCAAGCATCCAGCCGTAGGCAACGAAGGCGACGCTACCGATCAACACTGCGAAAATCAACACGCGCTCTATCATCAGCCGGTTGAAAACGCCCTCGGACGGCGGCCGCGGCGGGCGGGCGAGCTCACGGCCCTCGGCGGGCTCGAAGGCTAGCGCCACGTCCTGAATTCCATTGGTCACCAGATTGAGCCAAAGTAACTGGACGGCAAGTAGCGGTAGCGGCCACCCCGCAAGCAGGGTCAGCATGAAAAGTACGATCTCCGCCGCGCCGGTGGAGATGAGCAGGAAAATCACCTTGCGCACGTTGTTGTAGGCGATGCGCCCTTCTTCAATGCCGGCCACGATGGAAACGAAGTTGTCGTCGGTGATCACGATCTCTGCGGTCTCCCGAGCCACGTCGGTACCGCGCTGCCCCATGGCAACCCCCACATGAGCAGCACGCAGGGCCGGTGCATCGTTGACGCCATCTCCGGTGACCGCGACGAAATGCCCGGCCCGTTGCAGAGACTCCACGATCTGCAGCTTCTGCTCCGGCTCCACCCTCGCAAAAACACGGCTGCGGGCGACGACGGCATCGAAGGCTTCCTGCGTTCGCCCCAAGGCCCCCGCCAAATCCGCTCCGCTGACCACTTCATCGGCAGACTGGGCCAGCCCCAAGTCATTGGCCACCGACAGAGCAGTCAAGGGATGATCCCCGGTCACCATGCCTACCGTAATTCCCGCACGGCGACAGGCATCCACGGCCAGGATGGCCTCGGCGCGCGGGGGGTCGCTGAGCGCCAGCAAGCCGGTGAAGCTCAAGTCGTGCAGATGCTCCGCCGAGAAGATTTCGTCTTTTGCCAGACGGAGCGGACCGCAGGCTGCCGCCAGCACCCGATAGCCATCACTTGCCAACCGCCGGGCCTCCGCCAGGATTTCTTCCGCCGCCAAGGGAACGTCGCCCACCGCCGTCGTCATCTTGCCGCACATGGGCAGCAAGGTTTCCACCGCGCCCTTGACGAAGGCCCAGTCTCCGTTCTCGAAACGATTGAGACTAGCGGCGAAGCGACGCTCCGACTCGTAGGGAATGATCGCCAATTGAGGCGCCTCCGCCAAGCACTCCGCCTGAGTGAAGCCCGCCTTGTGGGCAAGCGCCAGCAATGCCAGATCCATACTATCGCCGAGCCCCACCCACTCTTCCTCCCGCTGAGCCAGCGTGGCTTCATTGGCCAAAGCGACAATGCGGGCTAGGCGATTAAGTTGATGGACATGCTCTTCGATCGAGACACTCTGCGGCGGCAGGAAGGTGCCTTTGGGCGCCAGTCCTTCACCGGTGACATCCCAGGCCGGCAGCCCGGGGAACTGGATTTTGCGCACGGTGAGCTGGTTCGCCGTCAGGGTGCCGGTCTTGTCGGAGGCGATATAGGTACATGACCCAAGGGCCTCCACCGCCACCAGCCTCCGCACGACCACACCGCGCCGCGCCATCCGCTCCATACCCACGGCGAGCGCCACGGTCAGCGCCACCGGCAGCCCCTCGGGAATGGCGGAAACCGCCAAGGCGACCGCTAGGAGAAATATCTCGGAAAGCGGTGCGCCGCGCGCTAGGGAAATCGCCGCCACGACCAGAGTCGCCGCCCCTACGGCCAAGGCGATGCGGTGAGTGAAACGCTCCATGCGCAGAATGAGCGGTGCCTTCGTCGCAGTCCGTCCCAGCACCTCGACGGCGATCTGCCCCAGTTCCGTTTGCGCCCCGGTCGCCATGACCACGCCACGGGCACGGCCGGTGTTGACCAGCGTGCCCGCAAAAGCCATGTTCGCGCGCTCGGCCAAAGCAACCCCGCTCGCCAACGTAACCGATGCATCCTTGGCGGCAGCAAGCGACTCGCCGGTAAGCAGGGATTCATCGACGCTGAGGTTGTGTGTTTCAATCAAGCGCAGATCTGCGGGCACCTTGGCCCCAGACTCCAGCAATACGATGTCGCCTAGTACCAGTTGATCCGCATTTATTTCCAGAGTCTCGTCTTCGCGCACCACCCGAGCCATGGGCGATATCAGCCCCTGTAGCGCTTGGGCGGAACGCTCCGCCCGGTATTCCTGAAAGGTGCCGATGGCAGCATTGATCAGCAAGACGGCAAAGATGAAGCCGGCATCCGACCACGCTTGCAGAAACAGGGAGACCACGGCAGCCAAGAGCAGCACATAGATCAACGGGCTCTTGAACTGGCCGAGGAACATCGCCCCTAGCGTCGGAATCCTGCCGCGCGGAATGGCATTGGGACCATAACGGACAAAACGCCTGTGGACCTCCTTGAGTTCGAGGCCACGCCGGGAAGTCTCAAGCTCGGCAATCACCGCCTCCGCCGCCATGGCATGGGCCAACAGGGGTGCGGTGGCCGTCGCTTCGCTCTGTGTTTGCATGCCGCGCTCCTAAGAGTGACTGATGTTTGTGCGAGTGGCGCAAGAAGCGTCGATTAAATCATCACCGTTCGGAGAAACTATCTAAGCCCTTGTGCCACAAGGCTTGCACTTCGACAGGCATGTCCTGAGCTCGTCGAAGGGCTCAGTGCGAACGGACTTGTTCGATGTTTCCTTAGTGCGAACGGACGTGTTCGGTATTTCCTAAACGGTTCCGCCATAACTCGCGTACTGGCGAAATATCGGTCCAATTCGTTTCCATTGTCGCCCGTTCCATGCACTCCGCCATCCGTCAGGCGCGTACGTGAAACCCTTACACCATCGCAACAAGCTGTAATCACAGCCTTTTAGGAGCCCTGCCGAAACGCGCCTCACGCACTTGCCCTTACGGTCATGACCGAATTTCCGTTCTCATTCCTGTGGCCTATGCTCTCATCAATCCCAGACCCGGAGCGGCACGACCATGATCCCCCTACGCCTTCCCCATTTGATCCTCCTGAGTCTCTGGCTCTTCCAGGCGTCCGCCGCCCTTGCCCAATGCCAGCCCGACATTGGCGCTCATTGCGCCGGCGCCAACCTCACCCGCGTCGACTGGCGTAACAAGAATCTGGATGGGGGCGACTTCCGCAACGCGGATCTATCCAGCGCCAATCTCGCGGGGGCAACGTTACGCCATGCCGACCTCCGCGGCGCGAAGCTGGAAGAAGCACGCCTGGAGAAGAGCGACCTGACCGGCGCCAACCTTGAAGGCGCCAACCTTCGCTGGGCCAACCTGGAAAACGCCGAGCTGATCGGAACGCAGCTGACCAAGGCCCAAATGGCGAAAGCCGATCTGGAAAACTCCGATCTGTCTCAAGCCCAGTTGATAGGTGCCGACCTAACCCGGGCCGATTTGGTCTCCGCGGATCTTCAACAGGCAAACCTGACCGGCGCAAAACTGGATGGGGCTTACTTGAACTATGCCAATCTCAAACAGGCGGATCTGACCGGCGCCTCCATCAATCGCACAAAGCTGACCGGCGCGCGGATAAAAGATGCCAAGTGGATCGATGGACGACACTGCCGCTCGCCCTCCATCGGCATCTGTCAGTAACCCTCCTCAAACTTCCACTTTCTATCGACATGATCACCGCTCTCGTTGCGATCTTCATCCTCACCTACGCCTTGATTGCCCTCGAACACCCGACAGGCATCAACAAGTCCGCCTCGGCACTCATCGGAGCAGGAATACTCTGGACCGTCTACGCCTTGTCCCAAGCCGATCCCCACGCGCTTAGCGAGCAACTGGCCGAGTCGCTGACGAGTACCGCGCAAATCGTGTTTTTCCTGATCGGCGCCATGACCATCGTCGAAGTGGTCGACGCCCACAGCGGCTTCGACGTCATTACGGCGCGCATCAAAACCAACAAGCTGCGCACGCTCATCTGGCAGATTGCATTTGTCACGTTCTTTTTGAGCGCCATCCTGGACAACCTGACAACCACGATCGTGATGATGTCCTTGATGCAAAAGCTTCTTGGCGAACGAAAGGACCGCTTGCTCTTCGCAGGCATCATCGTCATTTCCGCCAACGCGGGCGGTGCTTGGTCGCCCCTAGGGGACGTGACGACCACCATGCTGTGGATCGGAGGGCAAATTACCAGCATGGCCATCGTCAAGGGCACTTTCCTTCCTTCCCTCGCCAACCTGCTGGTGCCTCTCACAATCACGACCTATTTCATGGGCAACCAGCGCGTGATTCCGCCGAAGGCCAGCAATCTGCCCACCGAGACGAACACCACGCCGTTCGAGAGAAACCTGATGTTCTTTCTGGGCTTGAGCGTTCTGGTCGCCGTGCCGGTCTTCAAGACGGTCACGCACCTTCCCCCTTTCATGGGCATTCTTTTTGGCCTTGGCATTCTTTGGCTGGCGGGCGACCTGCTGCATCGTCACAAGGAAGAAGAAAGCAAGGAGCCCCTCACGCTGGTCCATGCCTTGGCAAAAATCGACATGAGCTCCATCGTGTTCTTCACGGGCATCCTGCTCTCGGTGGCGACACTGGAACACACCCACGTGCTCAACAGTCTTGCGCAATGGTTGGATAGCACGGTGGGACGCACGGATCTCATCGTCATGATCGTCGGCATCGCCAGCGCCATCGTGGACAACGTGCCCTTGGTGGCGGCATCCATGGGGATGTACAGCCTGACCGACTATCCCACCGACCATTTCCTGTGGGAGTTCCTCGCCTACTGTGCCGGCACCGGGGGCTCCATCCTCATCATCGGCTCTGCAGCGGGCATTGCGGCCATGGGCATGGAAGCCATCCGCTTCTCCTGGTACCTGAAAAAAATGAGCGGTTTGGCGCTCGCGGGCTACCTAGCCGGCGCCTTTTGCTATCTGGTGCAGTACAACTTGCTGAAGTGAGCAAAGCGGGACGCGCCATGGCTCGAATGGCCCGTTCTGCGACATAGCGAACGACGCCGCAATCGTCGCCTGGACAAAATCGATAGTCCCGACTTCGGGAACGAACAGGAGACAGCCATGGTGACAGTTCAAGCCATTCCCCCCGGCATGCACGCCCTCACGCCCCACCTGATCTGCCGCAACGCCGCCGCTGCCATCGATTTCTACGTCAAGGCTTTCGGCGCCAAGGAACTGGCACGGCTTCCCGGCCCTGACGGCAAGGTGATGCATGCCATGCTCAAGATCGGCGATTCCACGCTGATGCTGGCCGATGAGTATCCCCAAACCACACCAGCCTGTCCTCAATCCGCCGAGACCTTGCACGGCTCGCCGGTGATCCTTCACCTGTACGTGAGCAACGCCGATACGGTGGCGGCGCAGGCCGTGGAAGCCGGTGCCAAAGTGCTGATGCCCGTGGAGGACATGTTCTGGGGCGACCGCTATGGCCGCTTTGAAGACCCTTTCGGCCATCAGTGGTCCATCGCCACTCACGTGCGCGACGTGACGCAGGAGGAGATGAACGCGGCCATGAAGAAGATGGCCGCCGAGCAGCCCGCAGGCAAGACGGCGTAGCGCCGGTTCACGCCGCGTCGATGCGCACTTGCACGTCGGCGGGCTTGGCGAAATACGGCGCGGAAGTCACGATCAGGTCGGCCCCTGCCCGCGCGTAGTCCACTGCATTGGCGGCATTGATGCCGCCGGCGGCGGCCAGCAATGAAGGGAGTTCCGCGTCGTTCAAGGCCCCACGGCAACGGGCCACTTGATCGACGCTGAACTTTTCCAGTTGCAGCACCTCGGCGCCGGCCCGTGCAAAGGCGAGGGCCTCGTCCACCGACGTAACCTCCACCACTCGCTTCTTCTCCGGGCAGCGGGCGCCCAGGTCGGCCAAGGTGACCTCTGGATCTGCCCCTAGAAGAACCCGATGCTCGGGGAACAACAGCAAGGTTTCGGACAATCCGAGCCGGTGCATCACCGCGCCGCCCGCCGTGACGGCTTTGACGGCGATGGCCTTGGTGCCGGGGAAGTGTTTGCGCGTACACGCCACCGGCGTGGAGAAGCCCGCCTGATGTAGAGCAGCCACCATGTCAGCCGCCGTCGTAGCGATGCCCGATGCGTACTCCATCAAGGTCTGCACGACCTTCCAGGCCAGATGCAGAGCCGAAGCTGGGCCACGGGCCTCCAGGAGCATCGTGCCTGCTGTGGCGAAAGCTCCGGTGGGGCGGTGTATTTCCGCTTCGGCACCGACCAGTTGAAACAAACGAACCGCCTCCTCGCTACAGCAGACCCGCATGGATTGCCGCGCCAGGAATACCGCGCAACCGGGCTTGTCGCCGATACCGAGGGACGAGGTGGTCAGGTCGCCATAGGGCGCGTCGTCCCGCAACAGGCCGAGCAGCGCGGCATCGTCGAGGCAACAGCCAAAGCCACCAAGACAACTAAGCCCCATGGCTGCCCACCAGCGCCGGTCCTTCTTCCGGGCCGAAGCAAACCCGGTAGTCGTCGCACACGGCGCAATTGGGGGACTTGCAGATCATGACCTGGGCCTGCTCGCAGAGCTGGCGATAGAAGAACTTCTTCCACTTCATGTCGCCCACGTTGCGGGCCGCGAGGGCGGGGAAGTTTTCCGTCATCAATTGCGACAGCACGCGCCGATTGGGCAAGCCCAAGTCCTGCCAAAGATGGTTGTTGCGCAGGGATGCGGTGCCAATGGCATGGCAAAGCCAAGTGAGAGCTTCGCTGTCTTCGGCCTGATGCAGCTGGAGCAAGGCCACCAGATCGTCGTATTCGTCCCACTCCGCGGTGCCGCTCATGCTGCCGTTCTCCAGGGCGATGCCGGGGAAGCAGGCGGCCATCATGCGAGAGAAGGCATCCTCATCCATACCTCGCAGAAGTGGCCGCTCGCCGAGGGCGAGGCTTTGGGCAATGACGCCGGCCAGGGCCAAGGTACGCGGATCGTCGGGATAGCGGGCGCAATCGAGCAAGCCCTGGTAGTCCAGGGCATGGCCGGTACGGTGGTGGCGGCAGTCGTTGCTTGACGTGAAAGTCTGGGTGGAGGTCAGCATGGCAAGTCCAGAGGAATCGATTTTCTCTTCTAAGGAAGCACTGAACAAGTCCGTTCGCACTGAGCTAGTCGAAGTGCAAGCCTTGTGGCACCAGGGCTTCGACAGGCTCAGCCCGAACGGTATTTTCTTAATCAGCGTTTCCCTAAGCAAATTGCCGGCCTAAACACGCTACAAAAACCCGGCCCGCAAATTGCTGTTTGTGCCTCGACACATCTTCATCCTACAAACGAGGCAAACCATGCTGTTCGACACCTACGATACCAACGGCCTTCTGTTCAACATGAACTTCAAGGAAGGCGACGGCAAATACGCCGCCTATCGCGGCGACCTGGTCCTGGGCCTGGGCGAAGTGGGCGATGCTCTGGGCCACCGCCTGCCGCCGACCCACACCATCAAGAACACGGTGGTGCTAGCCGAATCTGGCAACAGCGGCGACAAGATCAAGCTCTACGCCGGCAGCCTGGACGATCTGGCCGACCTGCCCCGCGTGCTCCAGTACTACAAGGCCGACTTCGCCGCCGACGTGCGTCTGATCGTCTTTGTGGTGAACATCGCCAAGCCCCTGGTGATCGACCTGGACGGCTTTTCTTTCTCCGCCATTTCCATGCAGGAAGGCCTGATCTGGAACGAGCTGATCGACTTGGCCGCCCTGGAAAAAGGCGATTTCAAGGGCCAGACGCCCCTGGAAAAAATCGTCACGGTTTACAAGGCGCTGCTGGACTACAAGCCCAAGGGCGACAAGGTGAGCTTCGACGAAGCCCTGACTCGCATCGTTGAACTCAAGCGCGCTGGCCGCGGCCCGGTGTAAAGCGGACAAGACGAGGCCCGCCAATACGGCGGGCTTTGTCGGAAACACGACAACAGGTTCCGACACCAGGAGCCGCCCTCCCCCAACGCCGAGGATGCCGCCATGAAAGCCAGTGAAGTCGCCGCCCTGCTCGATGAGCCCGCCTGCGCTCACAACAAGAAGGAAAAATCCGGCTGCGCCAAGACCAAACCCGGCGCCACCGCCGGGGGCTGTTCCTTCGATGGCGCACAGATCGCGCTGCTGCCTATTGCCGACGTGGCCCACATCGTTCATGGCCCCATTGCCTGCGCCGGATCTAGTTGGGACAACCGGGGCACGCGCTCCTCTGGCCCGACGCTGTACCGGATCGGCATGACCACGGATCTAACCGAGCAGGATGTGATCATGGGACGCGGCGAGAAGCGGTTGTTCCATGCCATCAAGCAGGCCATCGATAGCTACTCGCCCAAGGCGGTGTTCATCTACAACACCTGCGTGCCGGCGCTGATCGGCGACGACGTGGGCGCCGTGTGCAAAGCGGCGGAGCAACGCTGGGGCGTGCCCGTGGTGCCAGTGGATTGCGCGGGCTTTTACGGCACCAAGAACCTAGGCAATCGCATCGCGGGCGAAGCGATGTTCAAGCACGTGATCGGCACCCGTGAGCCGGAGCCTGTTTCCGATGCGGTCAAAGCCAAGCTGCCGCCCGGCGTGAAAACCCATGACGTGAATCTGATCGGCGAATACAACATCGCTGGCGAGTTCTGGTATCTGGCGCCCCTGTTCGACGAACTGGGGCTGCGCATCCTCTGCACGCTTTCCGGCGATGCGCGCTTCCATGAGGTGCAATCCATGCATCGTGCCGAGGCGAGCATGGTGGTCTGCGCCAAGGCGCTGCTCAACGTGGCCCGCAAGCTCAACGACAAATTCGGCGTGCCCTTCTTCGAGGGCAGCTTCTACGGCATTACCGATACATCCCAAGCCTTCCGCGACTTCGCACGCCTGATCGGCGACCCGGATTTGACGGCCCGCACCGAGGCCCTGATCGCCAGGGAAGAAGCCAAGATCAAGGCGGCCCTGGAGCCCTGGCGCGAGCGGCTGAAGGGCAAGCGGGTGCTGCTCTACACCGGCGGCGTGAAAAGCTGGTCCGTGGTTTCGGCGCTTCAGGATTTGGGCATGACCGTGGTGGCCACGGGCACCAACAAATCCACCGAGGAAGACAAGCAACGCATCCGCGAGATCATGGGCGACGACGTGAAGATGATCACCGACGGCAGTCCCAAGGCGCTGCTTGGCGCCTACAAGGACTACAAGGCGGACATCCTCATCGCCGGGGGCCGCAACCTCTACACGGCCCTCAAGGCGCGCATCCCCTTCCTGGACATCAACCAGGAGCGGGAATTCGGCTACGCGGGCTACGAAGGCATGCTGGAACTAGTGCGACAACTTGCCCTCACCCTCGAGTCGCCGGTGTGGGACAAGGTTCGCGCCCCAGCGCCTTGGGCCGCCCAGAAAGCCGCCGGGCGGCCACTCACAGCCTGACGGCCTTTACACAGGCAAAACATCAATTCCCTTGGCATTTAACGTCGGATTTCCCCTACACTGTATACCTGTGCTTACGCGCAAGGCTTGCAAAGTGAAAAGGGGAATCTCATGGGGATCAACCGGATAAGCATTCGTGCCCGCCTGCTGCTGCTAGCCATCGTCAACCTGGTCGCCCTTGCCTCCATCTTGACGGTCATCGTGACGGGCCTGAACAGCATCGGCACTGCGGAAGAAGCCGCTCAACGCCGCGAGGGCTATGTCCGCCGGGTTTTGGAAATCAAAGCCAGTGCCCTATCTACCGTAATGCTGGACCCGAGCCAACATGAGACCCTTGTCCTGCTCACAGAGGCGGAAAAGAACGTCGCAGCCCATTCTGAAGCCGTCACCGCGGTCATCAAGCGCCCGGAGATCAAGAAGCAGTTTCAAGAAGTGATGGCCTTATGGACTCGCTATGACAACAACTTCAAGGCCCTGATAAAACAGGCCGAGACCGACCCGAAGGGCGCTGCCGAACAAGTCATCCCCCTCTACAACACTGACTGCAAGCCCGTCATCGATGCCTTGGCAAAATTCACCGAGGCGCGGGTCAAGGATGCAGATACGGCCCGCGCTGATGCAAAGGCCACTTCGGAGCGGGTGTTCCAGGAAACGGTTGGTCTAACCGCGCTCATCGGCATCCTGATTGCGCTGTTCGCCATAGCGATGGGACGGTCCATCGGCGTCGGCATACAGCGCATCCTCACGGGTCTTCAGCCGGTACGGGAAGGCAAGCTGAACGTTCAGCTGGAGGTGGTCGGCAAGGATGAAATGTCCGAGCTTGCCCTGCAACTGAACGGCGTCCTGCAATCCCTGCGCAACATCGTGGATGAAGCCCGCCGCAACTCGGACCATGTGGCCGCTGCCGCAGCACGCATTGCATCCATGGCCGAGCACGTGGTGAGCGACTCTGCCAGCCAGTCGGAGGCTGCCACATCCACCGCCGCCGCAATCGAGCAATTGACTGTCAGCGCTGCATCCATCGCCGATGCAGCCCAAGAGGTCCATCAACAATCCGATACCAGCACGTCTGAAGCACTCAAGGGAGAGCAAAGCATGCAGGAACTGGAACATGAGATGGCGGTCATCAAGGCAGCGGTGGAAAGCATCGCAACCCACGTGCGTGAGTTCCTGGTTCATACCCAGTCCATTACGGGCATGACCCAACAGGTACGGGAAATCGCCGATCAGACCAACCTGCTCGCTTTGAATGCAGCCATCGAGGCTGCGCGGGCGGGCGAGCAAGGGCGCGGTTTTGCCGTGGTGGCGGACGAGGTGCGCAAGCTGGCCGAGCGGTCGTCCCTTTCCGCCGGAGAGATCACCTCGGTGACGGAACAACTAAATTCGGAGTCTGTTCAAGTGTCGGAATCTATCGAACACGGCCTCTCATCTCTGGAGGCCAGCCATGCCTTCGTAGAAAAAGTAACGGAAGTGCTGCGCACTACTACTGAGTCGATTCATCGGGCGGCAGAGGGTATGGATGGGGTCACGGTGGCCGTGCAGCAGCAAAAGGAGGCCAGTGCCGAAATTGCCCGCCACGTGGAAACCATTGCCCGCAAGGCGGACGAGAACCGCGAAGCGAGCAACGAGAGCTCCAACAACATTCGCGAGTTGTTGCAATTGGCGGAGGAACTGAAGCAGAACTTATCCCGCTTCACGACCTGACGAGGCTACTATCAGGTCTGAACCGAACGCAAAGAAAGGGAGACCACCATGGCCCATCAGGACACGATACATATCGGCACCACAGGACGAGCCTTCACCGATATCACAGGACACGTGGCGGGCATCGTCGCCAAATCAAACATCGGCACCGGCATAGTCCATCTTTTCGTGCGCCATACCAGCTGCTCTCTCGTCATCACCGAAAATGCGGACGCTTCGGTTCGCCGCGACCTGGAAATGCTCTCCCATCGCTGGGCACCGGACGGCGACCGGGCTTACGAGCACAGGGAAGAAGGCGATGACGACCTTCCTGGTCACGCGCTGAGCATTCTCGGCGGCGTTTCCCTCAGCGTGCCCATCAACAACGGTCGC
>DASUJA010000226.1:0-19195 GCA_036279515.1 Rhodocyclaceae bacterium
CTTGCAGGGAGCTATACCTCATGGATCTGAGAAAACTCAAGACCTTGATCGACCTCGTTCAGAACTCTGGCATTTCCGAACTGGAAATCAGCGAGGGTGAAGAAAAAATCCGCATCGCCAAGTACCTACCCGCTTCCGCCCCCACTAACGTGGTGCTGGGCGCCCCCGCCGCCATGCCCATGGCTGCCGCTCCCGCCGCTGCGCCGGCTGCCGCCCCCGTGGCTGAAGCCGCCTCCGGCCTGCCCGCAGGCCACGTAGTGACCGCTCCCATGGTCGGCACCTTCTACCGCTCCGGCAGCCCCGGCAGCCCCGCTTTCGTGGAAATTGGCCAGTCCGTGAAGGAAGGCGACACACTCTGCATCCTCGAAGCCATGAAGCTGATGAACGAGATCGAAGCCGATGCAAGTGGTGTCATCAAGGCGATCCTGGTGGAAAACGGCCAGCCGGTGGAATTCGGTCAGCCCATGTTCGTGATCGGCTGATCTGGCGATGATCGATAAGGTTCTTATCGCCAACCGGGGGGAAATTGCCCTCCGTATCCTGCGTGCCTGCCGCGAACTGGGCATCAAGACCGTGGCGGTGCATTCCACCGCCGATACGGAAGCCAAATACGTGCGCCTGGCGGACGAATCTGTCTGCATCGGCCCACCTCCTTCCGGCCAGAGCTACCTGAACATCCCGGCCCTGATTTCCGCCGCCGAGGTGACCGACGCCCAGGCGATCCACCCCGGCTACGGCTTCCTCTCCGAGAACGCCGACTTCGCCGAACGCGTGGAATCCTCCGGCTTCATCTTCATTGGCCCCCGCGCCGAGACCATCCGCCTGATGGGCGACAAGGTCTCCGCCAAGGACGCCATGAAGGCCGCCGGCGTGCCCTGCGTTCCCGGTTCCGACGGCGCCCTGCCCGAGGACCCCAAGGAGATCGTCAAGATCGCCCGCGCCGTCGGCTACCCGGTAATCATCAAGGCTGCTGGCGGCGGCGGCGGTCGCGGCATGCGCGTGGTGCATACCGAAGCTGCCCTGATCAGCGCCGTGAACACCACCCGTTCCGAAGCCGGCGCGGCTTTCGGCAACCCCACGGTGTACATGGAAAAGTTCCTGGAGAATCCTCGTCACATCGAGATTCAGATCCTGGCCGACCAGCATGGCAATGCCGTCTATCTGGGCGAGCGCGATTGCTCCATGCAGCGCCGCCACCAGAAGGTGATCGAAGAGGCCCCGGCCCCTGAAGTTCCCCGTCGCCTGATCACCCGCGTGGGCGAGGCTTGTGCCGCCGCCTGCCGCCGTATCAACTATCGCGGCGCCGGCACCTTCGAGTTCCTCTACGAGAACAACGAGTTCTACTTCATCGAGATGAACACCCGCGTCCAGGTGGAACACCCGGTCACGGAGCTGGTCACCGGCGTCGACATCGTGCAAGCCCAGATCCGCATCGCCGCTGGCGAAAAGCTGTGGTTCAAGCAGAAGGATGTCGAGCTAAAGGGCCACGCCATCGAATGCCGCCTGAACGCTGAAGATCCCTTCAAGTTCACGCCTTCTCCCGGCAAGATCAGCAACTGGCATGCGCCCGGCGGTCCTGGCGTACGCGTGGATTCTCACGTCTACACCGGCTACTCCGTCCCGCCCAACTACGACTCCATGATCGGCAAGATCATCACCTACGGCGATACCCGCGAGCAGGCCATCCGCCGCATGCGCATCGCCCTTTCGGAGACCATGGTGGACGGCATCAAGACCAACATCCCGCTGCACCAAGAGTTGATGCACGACGAGCGTTTCATCCAAGGTGGTACCAGCATCCACTACCTGGAAGAAAAACTCGCAGCAAAAGCTAAGTAAGCCACGGCGGCGGCCTCAGGTCGCCGCTTTGAACACCCGCTCCGTCACGGAGCAACAGAAGCCGCTTTGCGGCTTCTGTTTTATTTAAGATGCCGCCCCATGTGGATCAACGTTTCCCTGCTCACTGAAGCCCGCCACGCCGACGCCCTGTCCGAAGCCTTGATGGACCAAGGCGCCGTTTCGGTCAGCGTCGAAGATGCCGCCGCCGGCACCGACGAGGAAACGCCCCAGTTCGGCGAACCCGGCAGCCCCACCACGCCGCTCTGGGACGAGAGCAAGGTCATTGCCCTGTTCGAGCCCGCCGACGACCTGCTGGGCCGCATCACCGCCGCTTGCCACGCCATCGACCTGGACGACCTGCCCGACTACGAGCTGGAAGAAGTGGCAGAGCAGAATTGGGTGCAGCTCACCCAGTCCCAGTTCGACCCGATCCGCATCACCGACCGCATGTGGATCGTGCCCTCTTGGCACGAGGCGCCCAATGCGAACGCGATCAACATCGAACTGGACCCCGGCCTTGCCTTTGGCACGGGTTCGCATCCCACCACCTTCCTCTGCTTGCAGTGGCTGTGCGACACGGTGAAGGGTGGCGAAACATTGCTCGACTACGGCTGCGGCTCCGGCATCCTGGCCATTGCCGCCGCCAAGCTCGGCGCCGCCAGCGTGCTGGGCATCGACATCGACGAAAAGGCGGTGGAATCCGCCGCCTACAACGCCGAGCGCAATCAGGTGACTCTGGCCCTGCGCCATTCGTCCCAGCCCCTCACCGAACGCTTCGACATCGTCGTCGCCAACATCCTCACTAACCCGCTCTGCGTCCTGGCGCCGCTGCTCAGCAGCCGCGTTGCCCCCGGCGGCAAGCTGGTGCTTTCCGGCGTGTTGGAAAGTCAGGCCCAGCAGGTCATTGACGCCTACGCGCCCTACATCGCCCTGCACGTGGGCGCCATCCACGAAGGCTGGTGCCGCCTGGAAGGCACTGGTAACAGCTAAGACGAATCGGCCATGCTGACCCGCTGCCCCCACTGCACCACCACCTTCCGGGTGAAGCCGGAGCAGCTCAAGGCGCGGCTGGGTCGTGTTCGCTGCGGGGAATGCAGGACCGTCTTCAACGCGCTGGATTCCCTGGTAGAAGAGGTGCCCCAGGCAGCGGCGCCGCTTGATGCCACGGAAACACCGATAACACTACACTCCACCCCACAGTCGGCTGAAGTCACGCTCGACCACGAAGTCGATGCACCTACGGCAGAAACCGAAGCGCAGCTACCCGACGCAGCGCCGGAAACGGAAGCAGAACCCGAACCTGCTCCCGAGACGCCGCCGCTAAACGCCACCTTTGATGAGCCGGAATCACCCCAAAAAACGGAACTGGCAGCGACCGAGCCGTCGGCCCCAGAGGCGCTGACGCCGAAGCCCCACATCCCGGAAGAGGTCGAGGAAACTGAAGCCTCCCAGCCCCTGCCCGAACCCGAACTGCCTTCCGAAGAACAGCCTATCGCCGAGTCGTCCCCTGAGCCGCAGCCGGAAACGCCGTCGGCAGCTCAAGAAGAAGCCTTCGACAATCTGGACTTCACACTGACCGATGAAGTCAAAGCCGCAGCCCCTACAACCACCGAATCCGCCGAACCAGCTATCCAGGCAAGCGAAACGCTACCGCTGGAATCAGCCGCACAGGAAGAAGCTCCCAGCTCTGCCACTACCGCAGCCGAGCACGACCCCCTCCTGCACCACGCCCCGCGCACAGCGCGACGCTGGCCCTGGGTGGTGCTGGCCGTCCTCGCCTCCTTGCTGCTGGTGGGGCAAGCCATCTTCTATTACCGGGTTGAAGTGGCCGTCGCAGCTCCCGCCCTCAAGCCTCTACTCAAGGCCACTTGCGAATCACTGGGCTGCGAAGTGCCTCGTCCGCGCAAAGCCGAAATGCTGGACATCGAATCCTCCGACCTACACCCCGGCAAGCAGAAGGGCCGGCTGCAACTGGTGGCGGTGCTCAAGAACAAGGCGCCCTTCTCTCAGGAACTGCCGGTGCTGGAAGTGTCCCTCACCGACGTGGCTGACCGTGCGCTCATCGTCAAAGCCCTGCAACCCGCCGACTACCTGCCCGCAGGTCGCAAGCCCACGACAGGCTTTCCGGCCAAGGGCGAAATCAACGTGAGTCTCACACTGGACGCGGGGGATACCCCCGCGTCCGGCTACCGTCTCTATCTCTACTATCCCTAAGGATCTCTGAATGCGCGCCCTGATCTGCGGCTCCATCGCCTACGACAACATCATGGTCTTCCCGGACCAGTTCAAGAACCACATCCTGCCCGATCAGATTCATATCCTGAACGTGGCCTTCCTGGTGCCCGATTTGCGTCGCGAGTTCGGCGGCTGCGCCGGCAACATCGCCTACAACCTGAAGCTGCTGGGCGGCGAGCCCCTGATCATGGCCACCGTGGGCGACGACGCGCCGCCCTACATGCACCGCTTGAAGCAACTGGGCCTGAACGCCGCCCACGTGCGCGAAGTTCCCGGCACTTTCACCGCACAAGCCTTCATCACCACCGACCTGGACGACAACCAGATCACCGCCTTCCACCCCGGCGCCATGAGCCATTCTCACTTGAATAAGGTCGGCGACGCCGACGACGTAACCCTCGGCATCATCTCTCCCGATGGCCGCGACGGCATGATCCAACACGCCGAGCAGTTCAAGGCGGCGGGCGTTCCCTTCATCTTCGATCCGGGTCAGGGCCTGCCCATGTTCAACGGCGAAGAGCTGATGAAGTTCCTCGGCCTGGCCGACTACGCCACGGTGAACGACTACGAAGCCAAGCTGATCTGCGAACGCACCGGCAAGAGCCTGCAAGACCTGGCGGAAGAAGTGACGGCCCTGATCGTGACCCTGGGCGGCGAAGGCTCCCAGATCTACAGCAACGGCGAACGCATCGACATCCCCTGCGTGAAGCCCGACCAACTGGCCGACCCCACCGGCTGCGGCGACGCCTATCGGGCCGGTTTGCTCTATGGTCTGCAACAGGGCTGGAGCCTGGAAAAGACGGGCCGTCTGGCTTCGCTCATGGGTTCCATCAAGATCGCCCATCGCGGCGGCCAGAACCACAAGCTGACCCGCGACGACATCGCCGCGCGCTATCAGACTGCCTTCGGCGAAGCCCTCTGGTAGAGCAGCCCCTGTAGGAGGGCCGCCCTCGGCCCCACAGACTGCCCCGATTCATCGCCTCTGTCGGGCCGAGGGCGGCCCTCCTACAAACCCCGCCTGTCTCAAAAGTGAAACCCCACCGCAGCCATAATGGCGGCATGAACGCCGCCCTCGCTATCCCCCTACTTCGCCCCATCGTCCTGCCGCTCATCCATTTGCGTGCCATCGCCCGCATGATGCGGCTGTTCCTGCACTTGGCCTGGGGCAGCGCCACCATCGCCAGCCTGTTCCCCTTCATCGGCGTCGCCATGCGTCGCCGGTTGAAGCAACGCTGGTCTGTACAACTGCTGCAAATCCTCGGCGTGAAACTCCGCCATCAAGGCACCGCGCCCCTCGGCCTGATCGTGGCCAATCACGTGTCCTTCCTGGACATCTACGCCATCAACGCCGTGTCGCCAGCCGCCTTCGTCGCCAAGGACGAGGTGCACAACTGGCCCGTCATCGGTTGGCTCAGCCGCCACACGGAAACCATCTTTCTGGAACGAGGCAGCCGCAGCGCCGCTCAGCGCACTCGCGAGCATCTGGTGGACAAGCTGAAGGAAGACACACTGGTGGCCCTGTTTCCCGAAGGCACCACCAGCGACGGCAGTCAGGTGCTGCCTTTCCACGGGGCGCTGCTGCAATCGGCCATCGATGCCCAGGTTCCGGTAACACCCATCGCCTTGCGCTACCTGGATCGGCGCGGCAATCCTACGCAGGCCGCTGCCTACGCGGGCGATACGACTTTGGTCGGATGCCTCTGGTCCATCGCGTGCAGCGACGGGCTGATCGCGTCGGTGGATGTGCTGCCGATCATGACGACGGCTAACGGGGATCGTCGGCACCTATCCGCCCATGCTCATCATCAGATCAGCAAGAACCTATTCCCTCATGCGCACAGCCTGGAGCAAAAGGCGGCGGCTTAGTTGCCTCTAAGAGTTGCCTTTCTGAGTTGCCTTTCTGAGTTGCCTTTAAGTTATCGCCTCAATCCCAGCCGGTCGGCTCCACCTGCCGTTCGCACGGCAGCTGAAACACTTCCCGATCTTCCAGCCGCACCGCCGTCAGCGCGCCGCCCCATAAGCAGCCGGAATCCAGCGCCAGTAGGTTGTGCTCCAGGCGCAGACCCAAAGCCGACCAATGGCCGCACACCGCCACGTGATCGGCGCTCTTGCGGCCCGGTACTTCAAACCAGGGCATGCAGCCCTCGGCGGCATTTTCCGGAGCGCCCTTGGAACGAAAATCCATGGTGCCGTCGACGTGACAAAAGCGCATGCGGGTCATGGCATTCACGATCACCCGCAAACGATCCCAACCTTCCAGATCGTCGCGCCATGCTGCCGGCTGGCTGCCCCACATGTTCGCCAGGAAGTCCTTGTAGTTGGGCGCCAGCAGTGCCAGGCGAACTTCGTCCGAAAGCGCCTCGGCTTGGGCGGCTGTCCAGTTCGCCAGCAAGCCCGCGTGCACCATGATGTGGCCGTTCTCGCGGTGAACCAGCGGGCAGCTCCGTAGCCAGCTCATCAACTCCTTGCAGTCGGGCGCATCGAGGACGGGCTGGATTGTGTCTTCGGAATTGGCGCGGCCATAGCCTTCGGATTGCATCACCAGATGCAGGTCGTGATTGCCCAACACCACCACCGCCCGGTCGCCCAACTCGCGCACGTAGCGCAGCACTTCCAGGGACTGGGGGCCGCGATTCACCAGATCGCCCACCAGCCAGAGCCGATCCTGGGCCTTGTTAAACTTCACCCGCTCCAGCAGTTGCATCAGGGCATCAAAGCAGCCCTGGATATCGCCAATTGCATAAGTTGCCACGTCATCTCTCCCACGAATCCCGAAGAGTCTAACCGAGGTCTTAACGAGGTATCAGCGAGCCATGCCCGACATTTCCCTGTTCCTGGTGGCTGCCGTTTTGCTCACGGTGGCCCCCGGCCCGGACAACATTCAGGTGCTGATGCGAGGCATGGTGCAAGGCCGCGCCGCGGCACTCACGGCCGCTTGCGGCTTCGTTTCCGGCATCCTGGTGCACACGGGATTGGCGGTGGGCGGCGTGGCGCTGGTAATCCGCTCTTCGCCTCTGCTCTTCGGCCTGCTCAAATTCGTCGGCGCCGGCTATCTGCTCTACTTGGGCTGGCGCACCTTGCACCACCGAGACCTGCTGCTTCCAAAAGGTGTGGAAGGCCCCGTGGATCTGCCCGCCGTGTTTCGCCAGTGCGTGCTGGGCAACGTGCTGAACCCTAAGGTAAGCCTGTTCTTCCTGTCCTTCCTGCCCCAGTTCGTGGATGCGAAAGCCGGTCACGTGGAAATGCAGATGCTGATCCTGGGCCTCGTCTTCATGGCCCAGGCCCTGGTGATCTTCGGCGCCATCGGCTGGTTCGCCGCGAGTGTCGGCAATTGGCTGCGCAGCAGCGAACGCTTCGGCCGCTATCTCAACACCGCAGCGGGACTGACCTTCGTGGGGATAGGCTTGAAGCTGGCGATGGCGGAGAGCCGTTAAACCCGCGAAGCGGCTTCCAGCAGCAGGCGACGGATCGGTGCCGGCAGCGCAGCCGACTCCAGATCATCAATAGGCAGCCACTGCTGCCCCGCGCCATCGGCCACGCGCTTGGCGTTGTTCTTCACACGCGCCAAAAGCGGTACCAACTCCAGTTTGAAGTGAGTGAAGGTGTGGCTCAACGCGGGCAGTTGCTCCCAGTCACTCGCCATGCAGCCGTAGGCCGCGAGCGCTTTTGCATCGGCCTCTTCGCCATCGCCCAACTCGGGCAGGGACAACAACCCGCCCCAAATGCCGCTGGGCGGGCGCTGCTCCAGCAGCACGCGGCCGGCCTTGTCCACCAACACCAGGAAGCGCGTGGACCGTTGCGGCACGGCGCGTTTCGGGCGAGCCGCCGGCAGTTCGCTCTGGCGATCATCGCGGCGAGCGACGCAAATTTCCGCCAGGGGACAAACGCCGCAGCGAGGCTTGCCGCGCGTGCAGACCGTGGCGCCCATATCCATCTGGGACTGGATGTAGGTGCCCACATCTTTCGCAGGCAATAGGAACTCCGCCAGCGTCCACATCTGCCGCTCCACGGCGGGCGAGCCAGGGAACCCGTCAATGCCGAAGCAACGGGCCAGCACGCGCTTTACGTTGCCGTCGAGGATGGGCACCTTGGCGCTGAAGCAGAAGGCGGCAATGGCATTGGCGGTGGAACGTCCAATGCCGGGCAGGCTGGCGATGACCTCGGGATGCTTGGGAAACTCCCCGCCGTGCTCACGCACCACCGCGCAGGCGCAGGCGTGCAGGTTGCGGGCGCGGGCGTAGTAGCCGAGGCCGGCCCAGTAGGGCATCACGTCCTCGATGGGTGCAGCGGCCAGATCGACGAGCGTAGGGAAGCGTTGCAGGAAGCGGTGGTAATAGGGAATCACCGTCGCTACCTGGGTCTGCTGCAACATGATCTCCGACAGCCAGACGCGATAGGGGTCGCGGGTGTTCTGCCAAGGCAGGTCGTGACGGCCGTGTTTCCGTTGCCACGCGATCAGGCGTGCAGCGAAATTGGGGGACTCAGTCCTGGGCATCGCTAGGCGTATTCATGAGTGCCCGCTTGCCTAAATACCTCGACAGTCTCACCAGCAGATAGCCGACGAATGCGACAGCGAACCCCATTAGCGTTGCATCCGAAAAGACAACCATAAGGCCACCAACCAGATACGCGATGGCCGCACCAAGCCCGCATAGCAGCTGGAGGTCCGAAACCATGGGCGCCAGGGTGGCGGCACCATTGCGATTCTTCAGCTCGGGAAGGGCGCGCTCCAACTCGGCACGGGACGCGACGGCATCGCAACCACAAGCAGCGCACTTGTCGCTGCCTGCGGGGTTACTGCCGCCGCAAGCGTGGCAAGTCCAGGCGTAGGGAATCACGATTCAGCTTTTCTCTACGCCTGCGTTTATGCGTTTAAGCCTTCACCGGCTTCACTCGGCTCGCCGCCAGCTTGGCGCGGCTGCGAGCTTCGTCGGTGGTGTCGGCATTGGCCACGGCCACGCCCATGCGGCGCTTCTTGAAGCTCTCGGGTTTGCCGAACAGGCGCAGGTCGGATTCGGGCACTTGCAGGGCCTCGGCCACGCCTTCAAAGGCGATGCCCTTTTCTTCCATGCCGCCGTAGATGACGGCCGAGGCGCCGGGGCGACGCAGGGAAGTATCCACGGGCAGGCCGAGGATGGCCTTGGCGTGGAGTTCAAATTCGGACTGGCGCTGGGTGGCCAGGGTGACGAGGCCGGTGTCGTGGGGACGGGGGCTCACTTCGGAGAACCAGACCTGGTCGCCCTTGACGAACAGCTCCACGCCGAACAGGCCGCGACCGCCCAGGTTGCCAGTGACGGCCTTGGCGATGTCGCGGGACTTCTGTAAGGCGGCGGGCGTCATGGCCATGGGCTGCCAGGATTCCACGTAGTCGCCGTCCACTTGCACGTGGCCGATGGGTTCGCAGAAGAAAGTTTCCACTTCGCCGGACTGGCCCACGGCGCGCACGGTGAGTTGAGTGATTTCGTAGTCGAAGTCGATGAAGCCTTCGACGATGATGCGACCGGCGCCGGTACGGCCACCGGCTTGGGAGTAATCCCAAGCCTTTTGCACGTCAGCCGGGGTGCGCACCAGGGACTGGCCCTTGCCGGAGGAAGACATGACGGGCTTGATCACGCAGGGGTAACCGATGCCGCCATCGATAGCGGCTTGCAGTTCGGCCAGGGAGTCGGCGAACTTGTAGGGAGAAGTGGGCAGGCCCAGGGTTTCGGCGGCGAGGCGGCGGATGCCTTCCCGGTTCATGGTCAGTTGGGCGGCGCGGGCGGTTGGGATGAATTCAGCGAGGCCTTCCTTTTCCATCTGCACCAACATGTCGGTGGCGATGGCTTCGATCTCGGGCACTACCAGATGGGGCTTTTCCAGTTCCACTAGGCGGCGCAACTCGGCACCGTCGGTCATGGCCACCACGTGGCTGCGATGGGCCACTTGCATGGCGGGCGCGTTGGGGTAGCGATCCACGGCGATGACTTCGCAGCCCAGGCGCTGCAGGGCAATCACAACCTCCTTGCCGAGTTCGCCGCTGCCCAGCAGCATGACGCGGATTGCGGAAGGAGAGAGAGGGGTGCCGAGGCGCATGGAAGGCTCCAGGAACAGGGTTTAGGGAGGCGGCATTTTATCTTGCCCACCCCGCCACAAACCGTCCTAGAAGAATCAGGGAATCCATGCCCTCTATCCGACGACCGACGGAGAACAGGCCCTAGGCCACTACGCTCTCCGAGCTGTTTACAGGAACCACGACACGTACCCGTGTGCCTTTGCCGGGACTGCTTTCCACCTGAATCTCGCCATCCACGGCCAACGCACGCTCCCGCATACCGATGAGGCCGAATTTTTGTGGGGGCACGGCATTAGGGTCGAAACCGATGCCGTCATCGACGATCTCCAACACGTGGTTGCCCTGCTGTTCTTCCAGAGTGATGCGCACCTTCTGAGCGCGGGAGTGCCGCGCCACATTGGTGAGGGACTCCTGGGCAATGCGGAACACCACCACTGCTCGGTCTTCATCCAAATGCATACCGCTAGGGATGGGGCCAAGCTTACAAGCGATACCGGAACTTTCCTGGAATTCGGTAGCCAGCCAATCCAAGGCAGCTGCGATGCCGATATCTAAAGCCGCAGGCCGCAGCGCAGTGGAAACATTGCGGGCCACTTGAATCGTGCGATCCACCATCACGAGCAAATCTGTGACTGCCTTGCACACGGTAGGTTCAGCCGCAGAGTACTGCAGCTTGATGAGATTCACCTTGAGACGCAGTGCTGTGAGCTGCTGACCCAGCTCATCATGGATTTCACGTGCAATGTGGCGGCGCTCTTCTTCCCTTACCACTTCCTGGCGCGCTGACAGTCGCCGCAATTGGGAGCTAAGTTGCTGCAAGCGGCGCTCGGCCTCGACGATATGGGTGATGTCGCGCGCGACAGCCAAAACGCCTTCGAGCGTACCTTTGGCGTCCCGCTCGCACACAACCCGGACGCTGTAAAACCGTGGTTCCCCTGTGGAGGAAATACCTTTCATCTCCAACTCGCTGTCCTGTCCCTGCTCAAGAGCACGGCGGATCGCGTCGGCGTACTCGCCGGTCGTCATTGCCCGGTCATCCTCAGACAAGGATTCGTCGTAGCGCAGTCCAATATAGGCCGCCGCATGGGGTCCAAAAATCTGGGCCATGGCAGTATTGAAGTAGACCTTGCGCCCATCCTTGTCGTAGCGGACGATGTAGTCGGGCTGGTTTTCCGCAAGGGTGCGGAACTCCCGTTCCCGAGTCGACAAGGCCTCATAGGCACTGCGCAATTCGCTAGTGCGCTCCTCCACCAATCGCTCCAGATTGACTTGCATGCGGCGCAACTGGATGTGGGAGCGAACACGGGCCAGTACCTCCGCCCGCTGGAAAGGCTTGGAGACATAGTCCACCCCACCTACCTCGAACGCTTCCACCTTGTCTTCCGTATCGCTCAACGCACTCACGAAAATGACCGGAACGTCGCGCAACTGCTCTTGGGCCTTTATCCGCCGGCAAGTTTCGTAGCCGTCCATGCCGGGCATCCGAATATCCAATAGCACCAAGTCCGGTGGATTGAGTTCGATGGCACGCAACGCGACGGCACCATTCAAGGCTGGACGCACCTTGTACCCTGCCTGGACGAGCATGCCCTCGAGCACTTCCAGGTTGTTGGGGTTGTCATCAACGATGACGATACTGCCGCTATCGGCTTGGCTCATGGCAGAACATTTAACCGTCGAATCAATTGGGGTCCCCGAGCAGCGCCCTCGGGCAGTGGTATTTCAAGCAACGTCTCTTTCCATTTTTCGGACCGGACCTCGACAAACCACAGTAGCGTCGCCGAAGCGGGAAACAGCTCAATGATAGATAAAAGTAGCAGGTAATGAATCGGTAAATTATCCTGACAGGAGATCTACCTAGCCAATGCTGACGCCACCGATGTGTTCAAAAATAGATGATCACTATTGGAGTTGAGGACTGCCGGTGCATGCGAGTGAATGCCAAAAGCCTTGTAGCACAGACGCTAGGCAGCTTTTCTTGGTTTTCTCGTTACCGCCACCTCACGCCCTGGCGACATGGAAATGAGACATTTAGCGATGAGCGGTTCTGACCTGAAGGGATTTTCCCGAATACAGCAGCTCGCCTTGGCTGCAGCATTGCCGATCTGGTGGCTACTTTGTTGGGGGGCGACCCAAGCATATTTTGGCCACGAGTTGGAGGTGGCTTACCGCAATGAGAGCGAGCAGGCCGATCGATACTTAAGTGGCCTGGTTGAAGGCTACGACCGCATTATCGACGTCCGCGCAGGCATGCCGCGCATCATCTCCCGCGATCCAACGTTTGAACGTTTTTTGTCCGATCTCGGTCCCGTCGTACCGGGCGCCTCGCTGCCCTATCCAGAGCGCAAGCGTCGTTGGGAGGGAGACCCGCGCTTCTCTGCGGTGAACCAGCGCTTGAAAATGGCGGCAAACGATCTGATCCTTGACGCCGTGTCGATCACCGATGCCTCCGGCAATTGTGTTGCTGCAAGCAATGCGGGAACGGAAACAAGCTTCGTCGGGGTCAATTATGGAGACCGTGACTACTTTTCCCAAGCCATGGCCGGCCATTCGGGCTACCGGCTCACCATAGGCAAGCAGTACGGCGGCGCCGGCATCATCTTCTTTGCCCCAATCGTGACCAAGGAGCAACGCGCTGTCGGCATGATGGGGGTCCGTATCGACATCACCCGCTACGGTAACTGGCTGAAGGCCACGGATGCATTTCTTACCGACAGCAACGGCGTGGTGATGCTGTCCAGGGATGCCAATCTGTTCATGCGCGCAAGCAACGACGCTCCGGTTAGACGCCTGGATGCTGAGGTGCGGCTCCGCTTATACAAACAAACAGAGTTTCTGCCGCTCCACATCACCCCCTGGGGTGACGACCGCTTCCCGGAACTCCAAAAAAACGATGGCAAGGCCCATCCCGTCATCCATCTCAGCCGCGTCATCGCTGCTGGACCTGAACCCGTCATTCATGTTCTCTGGCCGTTCCCGCAGCTGCTCGCACTGGATCGGGGCAGAATCAATACGTTGCTCTCTGTCGGCATCGCGGGCAGTCTTTTCATGTTTTTGGCCGTTGCCATTTGGAGCAGGAGAGAGGAACGGCGCAGCACCAGTCGCGCCCTAGCCTCCCAGGAAAGGGAATATCGGGCCCTGGCAGAAGGCGCTCCGGATGCGGTCATTCGCTTCGACGAGACGGGGCATGTCACGTATCTCAATCGCCACGTAGGCGCCATGTTCCAGTTTGAGGATCATCGCTGGATAGGAAAGAGTGCTGCAGAGATAGATCAGACGGAAGACGGCAGATTCGCGAAAGCCGTTGAGCGATCACTGGCAACCAATCAAGGCGCGGACCTAGAGCTCACCTTCCCCAAGGAGAAGGAGCAGGCATCGATCTACGAGCTTCGACTCGTCCCCGAGCAGGGAGAGGACGGGGCCGTCGCAGGCGTGTTGGTCATCGGTCGCGACATTTCGGAGCTACGACGCTACGAAGATGCCCTTCAGGCCCAGAACCAATTGCTCGCGGCTCACCGGGAGGAATTGGCGCAGCAAGTGGCGGAGCGTACCCGTGCGCTGACGGATGCCAATGAGAAACTCAAACTCAGCAGCTATGCCCTCAGTCAGGTTCGTGAAGCCGTATTCCTCTTGGATGAAACTGCCCACATGCGGTATGTCAACCAAGAGGCCTGCCGCTCTCTCGGATATAGCGAAGAAGAACTGCTCCAAATGAACGTCGTCGATCTCGATCCCGACTGGCCTCATGAAAGGTGGAATGACTTCTGGACCCGTCTCGTAGCCGCGGGCACGCTGGCACTTGAGAGTACGCTCCGTCGTAAGGACGGAAGCACATTCCCTGTGGAAATCAATTGCAGCAGTTTTCAATATGCAGGGGAAACCTACAACCTATCTCTGGTCCGCAACATCACCGAGCGCAAACGGATGGAGAAGGCGCTGGACGATGAACGCCGGCTCTTTATGGGCGGCCCTTCGGTCGCGTTCAAATGGCGGGCAGACGAAGGCTTTCCCGTTGAATATGTGTCGCCCAACGTAGTCGAGCGGTTTGGCTATACGCCGGAAGACCTCACGAGCGGAACGGTGCCCTTCATCAGTATCTTGGATCCCCTGGATCGTCCTCGAATCGAGGCTGAGGTCCAGGCCCACGTCGCGGCACAAGATGCGTTTTTCGAGCAGGAATATCGGGTCAAGCGCGCCGACGGCGAGATCCGCTGGGTCTACGACTTCACCGTGGTCATTCGCAATGCTGCCGGACTGATCACCCATTTCCAAGGACACGTCACCGACATTACTGAGCGCAAGCTTTCAGAAGTCGCTTTAAAAGAGAGCGAAGAGAAGTATCGGACTCTGCTCCAGAACATTCAGGCGGCAGTGGTGGTACACGGTGCGGACACCAGAATTGTTACCTCGAATCCCCGGGCCAGAGAAATCCTAGGACTCAGCGAAGAGCAGCTGTGCGGGCGGTCGTCCACTGATCCCGACTGGTACTTCGTCCGGGAAGATGAAACCCGCGCTTGCTCGGAGGAATACCCAGTCAACAAGGTCTTCGCGTCCGGGCAACCCCTCAGGGACTATGTCATTGGACTCCATCGCCCCGGCGATGACCACGTCGTTTGGGCATTGGTCAACGCAGATCCGATATTCGATGCAGACGGCAAGATCAACCAGATCGTCGTCACATTTATGGACATCACCCATCGGAAGCTCATGGAACAAGCTTTGGCGGCCCGTGAGCGGGAGTTTCGCATGTTGGCTGAAAACGTTCCAGACAACATCATTCGCTACGACACCCATGTTCGCAAGGTCTACCTCAACCCCGCCTGCGCTCGATTTCTAGATGTACGACCTGACGAATTGATCGGCCTTTCTCCCGAAGAAACGCCTCTCGATAAGAGAGTCATGGCAGCAGACGAGATCTCTGCGGCAATACGTAAGGTGTTGGCGACCGGCGAAGCCGTAGAAATGGAGGCTTCTCTGCACACGCCCCACGGCTCAGAAATTCATCATCTACGACTCGTAGCCGAACGGAACTCTCAGGGGAACATCGTCGGTGCCTTACTGCTTTCACGCGACATTACGGAGCGAAAGAAGGCCGACGAAGAATTGATGCGATACCGCCAACACCTGGAAGAACTTGTCGCCATCCGTACGCAAGAACTGGCCCAGGCTCGAGATGCCGCAGAGAGCGCTAACCGCGCCAAGAGCGCTTTCCTGGCCAATATGTCCCACGAACTCCGGACGCCGCTCAATGCCATCCTGGGATTCGCAGAGCTCATGGAGACGGACAGTTCCGTCCCCGAAAACCAGCGCCGCAACCTCGGCACGATCAACCGAAGCGGGCGACATTTGCTTTCCCTCATCAATGACATTCTGGAAATTTCCAAGATCGAGGCAGGACGCCTGGTACTTCAGCCCGCTAACTGCGACTTGCCGGAATTAGTGGGGACTCTGGTCGAATCCATGGCACTTCGCGTGAAGGAACGCAGGCTGCTCATGGAACTGCATATCGCTGATGGGGTTCCTCGTTTTATCACCACTGACGTGGGTAAGCTGCGGCAGATCTTGATCAACCTCCTATCGAATGCGGTGAAGTACACCGAAAGCGGCCGCATAGATGTGGAAGTGGCCAGCGACCCCAGTGTGGAAGGCATGCATGGCAAAGCGCTGACATTCGTCGTTCGCGACACGGGAATAGGGATCGGTCTGCACGAACTTGAAAACATCTTCACGCCTTTCTATCAGACAGAAGAAGGCGCGCGACTGGGAGAAGGCACTGGGCTCGGACTCACTATTTCCAGGCAATACGCTCGGCTGTTGGGGGGCGAATTGAGCGCGGCCAGTGCCGCCGGCGTAGGCTCTGTATTCACGTTCCGGCTTCCCGTAACCCTGGCCGAAGGTGCGGAGCCACAACATGAACATCGACACGTAGTTGGGCTCGCCGAGGGCGAGAGATGTCGGCGTATCTTGATCGTGGAGGATAAGCCGGACAACCAACGGCTCCTGGAACAGGTGATGACTCAAGCCGGCTTTGAAACTCGCATCGCGCCAAATGGAAAGGATGCGGTGACGCAGTTCGAGGCATGGCACCCCGACTTTGTCTGGATGGACATGCGCATGCCAATCATGAACGGATACGATGCTACCCATCGCATTCGCTCGTTGCCCGATGGGAAGACCGTGAAGATCGCAGCGTTCACGGCAAACGTGTTCAAGGAAGACCAACAGAAAATCATCGATGCAGGGTGCGATGCTGTTCTGGCAAAGCCCATCAACGTAAGCGAGCTTTTCTACACCATGGAAAATCTGCTGGGCATACACTTCCGCTACGCGGAAGAGTTGCCCTCTGTTGTCGAGGCTGAGGCGCCGATTGATCTCTCCAGTTTGCCGGTTTCCATGCGGGAAGCTTTATGCATAGCGGCCAGTCATCTTGATGTGGAAGCAACTAGCGCCGCAATCGCGGAGGTGCGTAAACGTTACCCCAGTCTGGCTGAGCAACTCGAATCCCTTGTCCGCGCTTATCACTACGACCGCATTACTTCTCTCTGCACAGAATCGGAGGAGCATCATGGATAGCAGCAGCATCGTCATCGTCGATGACAACCCAAACAATCTTGAGGTGCTGAGCGGCATCCTGCAACATGCGGGCTACAAGGTGCGGCCAGCGCTGGGCGGAGAGATTGCACTACGGGCCATTGAACTGAATCCTCCCGACCTTGTTCTGCTCGACATTCGCATGCCAGGAATTGACGGCTATGAAACTTGCCGCCGGTTAAAGGCTGACGAGCATCTTTGCGACATTCCCGTTATTTTCATTAGTGCGCTCAACGACACGGAAGACAAGCTTGCGGCATTTGATGCGGGTGGTGTGGACTATGTGTCGAAACCATTTCAGAGCGCAGAAGTTTTGGCTCGCGTGCGGGCTCATGTGCAGCTTCGGCACATGCAGGTAAATCTGGGGAAACTGGTGGACGAACGTACCACCGAATTGCGAACGACTTGCGAAGCGCTGGAAAAGAGCCGCGCCGACTACCGTTTGATGCTGGAGCAAACTGTTCAAGCGATAGCACTGACTGTCGAAAAACGGGATCCCTATACCGCCGGCCACGAATCCCGTGTAGCCCATCTGGCCACTGCCATCGGTGCGCACATGGGCCTTTCTCCCGAGCTGCTGGAAGGCCTGCGCCTCGGCGCCACGATCCACGACATTGGAAAAATTTGGCTGCCCGCAGAAATCCTCAATCGGCCCGGCCCGCTCACGTCGATGGAATTCGAGCTGGTAAAGAGCCACTCGGAAGTGGGCTGGGACATTGTGCGCGACATCAACTTCCCGTGGCCAGTGGCAGAGATGATCCGCCAACATCACGAACGCCCCGATGGCAGCGGCTATCCCCGCAGCCTCAAGGATGGAGAAATCCTCATGGAAGCGCGCATCCTGGCGGTTGCGGACGTGGTGGAAGCCATGGCCTCCCATCGTCCCTATCGTCCGGCATTGGGGATTGATCGGGCGATTCAGGAACTGAGGTGGGGCTCAGGAAAGCTCTACGACAAAGACATTGTCGAAGCTTGTACTTATCTGTTTGAAAAGGGTGGCTACCAATGGCCGTCGCCAGTGACGCGCTAGTCCTCTCGGCAAGCCGCAAAAGAAAACGCCCTACGCGGAATACCGCATAGGGCGTTTCATCATGACGACGAAGACGTCAGACCTTCTTCACAAACTGGGATTTCAGTTGCATCGCGCCGATGCCATCGATCTTGCAATCGATGTCGTGATCACCCTCTACAAGACGGATGCTCTTGACCTTGGTACCGACCTTAACCACCAGGGATGAGCCTTTCACCTTCAGATCCTTGATCACCGTCACGCTATCGCCGCCCTTAAGCACATTGCCGACCGCATCGCGGATTTCCTTGGCGCCTTCGGTCACCTCTGCCGCGCCAGCCTCCTGGGACCATTCATGGGCGCATTCGGGGCAAATGTACATGGCGCCGTCTTCATAGGTGAATTCGGAACCGCATTGAGGGCAGGGAGGCAGAGTGCTCATGATGTCGATGAAGTTAATGGATGAAAATTTTTGCTGAAAAAACGAAGGGGTTGCCCACGTAAACGGTGCAACCCCTTCACATTTTTGGTGGGCCCCCCGAGAGTCGAACTCGGCACCAACGGATTATGAGTCCGCTGCTCTAACCAGGCATGAGCTAGAGGCCCGCACAGGTCGGGCCTAGGCGCGACCTGTGTTAAAGCTTGGTCAGGTTTCGGAATCCAGGAAGCTGCGGAGCTTTTCGGAGCGGCTGGGGTGACGCAGTTTGCGCAACGCCTTGGCTTCGATCTGGCGAATCCGCTCGCGGGTCACGTCGAACTGCTTGCCCACTTCTTCCAGGGTGTGGTCGGTATTCATTTCGATACCGAAGCGCATACGCAGTACCTTGGCTTCCCTTGGGGTGAGGCTATCGAGGATTTCCTTGGTCACTTCGCGCAGGCTGGCGAACAGGGCTGCGTCGGCAGGGGCCAGAGTGGATTGGTCTTCGATGAAATCGCCCAGATGAGAATCGTCGTCGTCGCCGATGGGGGTTTCCATGGAGATGGGCTCCTTGGAAATCTTCAAGATCTTCCGAATCTTGTCCTCAGGCATTTCCATCTTTTCCGCCAGGGTGGCGGGATCAGGCTCGGCACCCGTCTCCTGCAGGATCTGGCGGCTGATGCGATTCATCTTGTTGATGGTTTCGATCATGTGCACCGGAATACGGATGGTGCGCGCCTGGTCCGCAATGGAGCGAGTGATGGCCTGGCGAATCCACCAAGTGGCGTAGGTGGAGAACTTGTAGCCGCGACGGTATTCAAATTTATCCACTGCCTTCATCAGACCGATGTTGCCTTCCTGAATCAGGTCGAGGAATTGCAGACCGCGGTTGGTGTACTTCTTGGCGATAGAGATCACGAGACGCAGGTTGGCTTCGGTCATTTCGCGCTTGGCGCGACGGGCCTTGGCTTCGCCGGTGGACATCTGCTTGTTGATGTCCTTCAGTTCCTTCAAGGGCAGACCGATGCGGGTTTGCAGGTCGATCAGCTTC
>DASUJA010000227.1:0-2776 GCA_036279515.1 Rhodocyclaceae bacterium
CTGCTGGACGAATCCCGCCGCATCCACGTGGCGCTCTACAAGCTGATGCCCCACGTGGATCGCATCTGGCTCACTGACGACCTACACCCGGCAGAGGCCGGCAAGCTCCACAGCGAACAACCGGACCTGATCTCTGCCCAAGTGCCGTCAGCCGCCAAGCCCGGCTTCGACATGGAACAGCCCGGCCACCGCATCTACCTGATGGACCCGGCAGGCCGCGTGGTCATGCGCTACCGAGCCGACGCCGCGCCCAAGGGCGTACTCAAGGACATGGAGCGGCTGCTCCGGTATAGCTGAATGGACGTGATCCCTCGCAATAGCGAACGATTCCTTTCCGATTCGGCACTGACCACATTCCCGTTCGTGGTGAGGTATCGAACCATGAATGGGCCACCATGCAAAAACTCGCCCTTCGATACCTCAGGACGAACGGTGCAGATGAGTGTGCCGCCCGCATGGATTCCCGCTCCCGCGGGAATGACGAATTAACGAGAGGAGACTCACGATGAACCACCACCTCATCACCGCGCACACGCCCCCCCTGCTCCTCAAGCTCCGAGCCTTCCTCGACCAATGCAAGCTGCGAGTGAACAGCCTCATCGTCTTCACCGCCATCATCGGCATGCTGCTCGCCGCACCCAGTTGGCCCTCCCTGGCGCGACTGGTGTTCGCCAGCGTCGGCATCGCCCTCGTCGCCGGTGCGGCAGCCGCCATCAACTGTCTGGTAGAGCGCACCATCGACGCCCGCATGGCCCGCACCCGTGCGCGGCCTCTGCCGCGAGGCATCATCTCCCCCATGGAAACCCTGACCCTCGCCTGCCTCACCGGCGGCCTTGGGTTGTGGCTCCTGGGCAGCGCGGTGAACACGCTCACCATGTGGCTAACGCTGGCGACCTTCCTCGGTTACGCCATCATCTACACCCTGGTGCTCAAGCCCAACACGCCCATGAACATCGTCATCGGCGGCGCATCCGGTGCCATGCCGCCGGTGTTGGGCTGGGCGGCCATGACCGGCGAAGTGAGCCTCACGGCCCTAGCCCTGTTCCTCATCATTTTCCTCTGGACCCCGCCCCATTTCTGGGCTCTGGCCTGCTATCGCCGGGAGGAATACGCCAACGCCGGTCTGCCCATGTTGCCCGTGACCCACGGCGTGCCGCTCACCTGCCTGCATATCCTGCTCTACACGGTAATGCTGGTGGCCGTGAGCTATCTCCCCTACACCCTCGGCACCACCGGCCCCGCCTATGTGGCCCTGGTAACGCTGCTCAACGCCCGGTACTTGCACGTGGCCTGGAAGCTCTGGCGCAACTACTCGGATACCCGCGCCCGCAAGGCCTTCCACTGGTCCATCGTCTACCTCACGGCCCTGTTCGCGGCGCTATTTGTGGATAGGTTGGTTTAAGGCGAAAGCGCCCTTCATGAGACGCTCACGGCAAAAAGGCACCGTCTTTCCGGCCTCCGAGCCGGAATCCAGCGATGTACCCACGAAGAGAGAGGCCACCGTCGCTCGCCCACCACTGAGTCGAAATAGCTTGCCTGCGCCTTTTGACCTTTACGTCCCATGACCCAACGCAACACACTGCTGATCGGCATCGCCCTCCTCCTCTCCTTCTGCGTCATTGCGCTGGGCGCCTACGTGCGCCTCTCGGACGCCGGCCTCGGCTGCCCCGATTGGCCCGGCTGCTACGGACACATGACGGTGCCGGAGCAAGCTCACGAACAAGTCGCCGCCGCCCAGGCCTTCCCTGATCGCCCCGTGGAAGCGCACAAAGCCTGGAAGGAAATGATTCACCGCTACGCCGCCGGCACCTTGGGGCTATTGATCCTCGCCATCTTCATCCGCGCCTGGCGCAAGGCGGAACGCGCGGCACTATCACCACTCGCCCCCACGCTGTTGCTCGGCACGGTGCTGTTCCAGGCGGCCCTGGGCATGTGGACCGTGACCCTGCTGCTCAAGCCCGTGATCGTCAGCGCCCATCTGCTCGGCGGCATGACCACCCTATCGCTGCTGCTCTGGATCTACTGCCGCGAAGCAACTTCGCCGCTCCGCGCCTCCGCCGGCCTGCGCCGCTGGGCTTGGCTGGCGCTTGCGCTGGTGGCCTTACAAATCGCCCTGGGCGGCTGGGTCAGCAGCAACTACGCCGCACTGATCTGCCCCGACTTCCCCGTCTGTCGTGGCGAGTGGTTGCCCGAAACAGACTTCAATCATGCCTTCCAATTCCACCGGGAACTGGGCCGCACGGCGGACGGAGAACTGCTATCTGCAAGCGCCATGACCGCCATCCACCTGACCCATCGCCTGGGTGCCTTCACGGTATTACTGGTCGTAGGCGGTCTCGCATTCGCCTTCCGCCGACACGAACAAACACGAACCATTGGTAACGCGCTGCTCGCTGTACTGATTCTTCAAGTCACGCTCGGCATCAGCAACGTCCTGCTAAGCCTGCCCCTCCCCATCGCCGTCGCCCACAACGCTGGGGCAGCGTTGCTGCTTGCCTGCTTGGTTAGCGTCGTAGCTCGATTGCGGACTCAGTAGCTCCTAGATCGCCCAGTGCCGACAGAATCTCACCGACCTCGTTTGAGGCTGTGTTTTCATCATGACGGAAAATATCTCATCTTTTAGGAACGACAATTTACGTTGAACTAAACCGCTAGCGCGGTGGTGGCGAGAGTCACCCCCGCGTTTTGCATTTTGAGGGAGGGTCGTTCGATCCTGTCATCCGGGAATGTTCCCGAATTGACGAGGAGAACGACATGACTGAACTGCGCCAGCGGA
>DASUJA010000228.1:0-4392 GCA_036279515.1 Rhodocyclaceae bacterium
CGCGTGGATTTGGTCAAGGCGTGGCGACAGTATTGACCTGCGACAAACCCTAATAAGAATTACCGAGAGGCCCAGGCTGGCTACCCGAAACGAACTTTCCCGATTTTTGACGGAAGTGGAGCGACGCGCCTTCAAGCAGGCAGCGTTTGCGGTACATGATGACCATGCCGCTCTGGACATCGTCCAGGACTCCATGTTGAAACTGGCAGAAAAATACGGCGACCGGCCTGAAACCGAGTTGCCGATGCTGTTTCAGCGCATCCTGCAAAACACCATTCGGGACTATTACCGCCGGCAAAAGGTGCGATCCCTGTGGACCACCCTGCTTTCCGCCCTGACACCGGGCGACGACGAAGATGCCGATCCGCTGGAAACTTTGGCGACCGAGCACCTGTCACAGGCGCAGACCCCGCACGGCGATGTGGAGCGGAGTCAACTCCGGGCGGTAATGGAAAAAGAAATCGAGAAGCTCCCGCCACGTCAACGGGAAGCCTTCCTCATGCGTTATTGGGAAGAATTGGATATTGCAGAAACGGCGGCAGCCATGGGCTGCTCGGAAGGGAGCGTAAAGACGCACTGTTCGCGGGCGACCCACACCCTGGCCCAGGCCCTCAAAGCAAAAGGCATTGAACTATGAACTACCCTCTGGAATTACAGGAACAGCAGCTTGCGGCCTTGGTCCGCAGGACTTTGGACGCCTCCTGTCGGGACATCCCCTCAGACATCGCCGTCCGCTTGAGCCAAGGGGTCGATGAAGCACTTCAACACCAAAAGGTCGTGACACGCCGCCTCAGCCTTGCAGGATTCGGTGGTTTCAGCACCTCAGACCTATTGCGCCCGGCCCGCATTGCGGTGTCCGTGCTTGCCATGCTGGCAGGCATGATGGGGTCTTACTATTGGAACAGCTACCAGAACGCGGAAGACAACATCGAAGTGGATTCCGCGCTTCTTTCCGATGAGCTCCCCATGGACGCTTATACAGACCAAGGTTTCCGTACATGGCTCGAGCACAGCGCCTCTTCCGAGTAATCGGCATTCTGGCAATGGGGTATCTGTTTAGCTCCTTCACTGCCCACGCCGTCGTCCCCCTCGTTCATCAGCCCAGTTGGGCCCAGCTATCTCCCCAACAGAAGGAGATCCTGGCGCCTTTGGCTGGCGAATGGGACAAACTCGAAGATCCCCGCCGCGTGAAGTGGCTGGGCGTCGCTGGCCGCTACCCAACAATGCAGCCGGAAGAGCAGCAGCGGATTCAAAGACAGATGCTGATCTGGGTACGACTGACCCCGGAAGAACGTCAGCAGGTCCGGGAAAAATACAAAAGTCTGAAGAAGGCACCACCAGAAAAGAAGGAAACCCTTAAGCAGAAGTGGGAGCAGTACAAAGAACTGCCGGAAGAGGAAAAGTTGCGACTGAAGCAGCAGGCTGCCACTAGTCCCGCTCCGCTGACCAAGAAAGCCAAGGCTATCGTCAAGGGAGCACAGCCTGTCAAACCACTAAGTCAAACGGCTGTGCCGCTAGCTGCGCCAACTCTGGTTCCGACACCTATCGCACCAGCAACTCCGGCATCGCCAGCGGCGACAACCCCGACCCAACCCTCGACAACTGCAATCCCTGTGATAGAGCCAGCTGCGGCCACCCCAGTTTTGCCAACTCCGGCCATCAATGCGCTGACCGCTCCAGGCACTGCGGCAGCGCCGACCACCACAGGTAAATAGCCATTACTGCCGTATCTCTTCCCTTGCCCGGCATTCGCCGGCGCTTGGCCAGCCTGCTTTATGAAAGCCTCCTGATGCTAGGAGTGCTGGCCTTTGCTTTCCTGGTGCCCCATTTGATCCTGGGGGTTGCCTTCCATATCGTTCTGCCTGGAGCCATCCTGGCACTTCACGTATTCGCCGTCATGGGTGCCTACTTCATTTGGTATTGGCGCCATGGGGGCCAAACCCTGGCCATGCAGACCTGGAAGATCCAGGTGCAATCGATCAATGGAGGAGTGCCCACCCTGAAGCAGGCTTGGCTGCGCTACATCCTTGCCTGGGCAGGCATTCTGTTTTACGGCGCCGGCCTTTTCTGGGCTTATTTCGATCGGGATCGCCAGTTTCTTCATGACCGACTGGCCGGCACCCGTATCGTCTTCAAGACACCTGAATAAAACTCAGCCGACTAGCGCCGCTCGACCCAATAGAGGGTGGCACCAGCCCCCAACAGGAACATGGCCGATGGCGTGATCGCCGAGATGATCGGCTGCCAGCTGTTGATGGCGCCCAGGCTGGAGAACAGCCCGTTGAGCATATGGAAGCCGACGCCCAGCATGATGCCGATGAAGACTTTCAGACTCGCGCCGCCACTACGGTTTTGCAGAAAGCCGAAGGGCAAGGCAAGCAGCATCATGACCAGCACCGAAAAGGGATAGCTGAGCTTCTTCCAAAAGGCGATCTCGTAACGATCCGTCTTTTGCCGGTTATCCACCAGATGCTGGATGTACTGGTAGAGACTGACGATGGACATCTTTTCCGGCACCACCAGCAAGATGGACAGAATGTCTGGCGTCAGAGCCGACTGCCAATCCTTGGTGTCAAATCGAAGCACCTCCGAACTGGAACCGTTGAAGCGGGTCTGCACCACGCCACTCAGCCTCCAAAGGCCCTGATCCTGATAGACACCCGACTTAGCCTCGCTGATGGCCTTGAGATGGAAACTTCCATCGAAGTCGTAAATACGCACATCTTCCAGCGAAGCATCGGGCATGACGTTGCGGACGTTGATGAAAGAATGTTCATCCCGCACCCACAGACCGCTACGGAACTCTTGGGCCACCATGGAACTGGTGGCGCGCAAGCGCAGCTGCTGCGCTGCTTGCTCCGCCTGCGGCGCGACGAACTCGCCGCAAACGAAGGTCAGCACCACAAAGACCATGCCCAGCTTCATCAGGGTCTTCATGAATGTTAGGGTGGAAAGGCCTGACGCCCGCAGTACCGTAATTTCCGAGTGCCGGGCCAGCGTGGTTAGCGCATAGAGCGTCCCGATCAGCACGGCAATGGGAGACAACTCATAAAGGCGCCCCGGCATCGTCAAGGCCACGTAGGCCACCGCATGATGCAACTGGTAGCCGCCCTTGTCGATCTGCTGGACCTCACCGATGAAGTCGAAGAATGCGAACAACATCAGGAAGGCCGCCAACACCAGCGTGGAAGCGCCAAAGATTTCCCGGAACAAATACCTCTCGTAAACCTTTAACGCCATAGCCGCTTCCAGGAAAACACCGATAGACGACGCCAGAACATCATGATCAACATGGCGAACATCACCGCATGCACCGCCCAGACGCCGATCTCGAAAGACAAGCGGCTCTGGCGCACCCAAGCCTGGCTCACGCTGATGAGATTGCTGTAGATCATGTAGACGAGGATGGCCAAAATCAGGTTAGACGTGCGCCCCGCCCGCGGATTAACGAAGGACAGAGGGATCGCCAGCAGCACCAGATTCAAGGCCGAGAGCGGAAGGCCGACACGCCACACCAACTCGCCGAGATTGTCCGCCGTTCGGTTCTTGAGCAATTCATGGAGCGGCATATTGCTCGGATTCGTATCCGTTTTACGCGCCTCTTTGGTCTCGATTCGAACGGCGTAGCTGGAAAACTCCATCACCCGGTAGTCGGCCTGGCCCGGCATACCCTCATAGCGACGACCGTGATCCATGACCAGAAAACGATCACCATTGGGCATTGTTTCCGTGTGCCCCTCCGACGCCGCCATCACGCCAAGCCGCCCCTGCTGCATGGAACTCACGAAAACATTACGCACCCTGCTGGAGTCGCCAGAAACGGCCTCAACGAAGAACACCCGGTCAGCACCTGCGGATTCGTTGAAACTGCCCGGCGACACCTTGGCCACATCGTCGCGGCTTTCCATCCGCTCCCGGTAGATGGAACTCTTGCTCAAGGCCCAAGGGGAAAGAAAGAGAGACAAGGCCGCGATAGCGACGACCATCGGCAGCGCGAAGCGAATGACAGGCCGCACCCAGGCGGTGAGCGGCACACCGGCGGCAAACCAGACCACCATCTCCGAATCCCGATACCAGCGAGACAAGGTCATCAGCACCGCGATGAACAACGTTAGCGACAACAGAACCGGCAGATAGTTGATGGCGCCGAAGCCGAGCAGGGCCACCACTGCCTCGGAGGCCAGCTTGCCCCCGGCGGCTTCACCCAGCAGACGAATCAACTGGGTGGTGAGCAAAATCGAGAACAGAGCAACGAAGACAGCCAGTGCGGTCTGGGAAAACTCCCGCAACAGGGCGCGCTGGAAGATCATCTGGGCTTTATATATGAGGAGGGATTGGGGATAATCGCTCGGTCTTGAGTCTTCGTCCCCGCCGCTCCAGGAGCGCCAAACA
>DASUJA010000229.1:0-28774 GCA_036279515.1 Rhodocyclaceae bacterium
GAGAAATTTCTCCTCGGCGGCCCCAACGGCGTGCGAGCTTATCCCGGTGCGGAGGGCAGCGGCGACAACGGCTGGCTCTTCAATCTGGAGTTGCGCTACGACGTCCTCGGCGGCACCGACTGGGGGCAACTGCAATTCATCGGCTTCTACGACTTGGGCCACATCGAACTGCACAAGGACACCAAAGGCATCGCCATTACCGGCGCCACCGGGAAGAACGCTTACGACCTGGCCGGCTGGGGCCTGGGCATGAATCTCAGCAAGACGGGCAGCCACGCCCTGCGCCTGATCTGGGCGCAAAAGCTCGGTAGCAATCCTGGCCGCACCGCCGCCGGCATGGATGCCGATGGCGCCAATGACAACTCCCGCGTTTGGCTGCAAGCCACCCTTTGGTTCTGAGGACAAAACATAATGAACAAGACCTATCGCCTCATTTGGAATGAACTGATCCAAGCCTGGGTGGCTGTCGCCGAAATCGCCAAGACGCGCGGCAAGCGCGCTTCGGGCGCACTGCTCTTGGCCGCCTCCGGCGTCGCTCTGGCTGCGGCGCCCGCGCGCGACCAATTGCCCACCGGGGTGCAGATTGTCGGCGGGGCGGCGGCGGGCTCCGTCTCCGTTGTCGGCAACACCATGACGATCACCCAGCACGGCCAGCGCATGATTGCCAACTTCACCGGCCACGACATCGGTGCGGACGCCACTGTCATCTATAACCAGTCGCCGACCGCCATTGCCTTGGCGCGGATCTATTCCCAGAACCCGACCCAAATCTTTGGCAAGCTGATTGCTACCGGCCAGCTCTTCCTGGTCAATCCAGCGGGTATCGTCTTCGGCGCGGGCAGCCAAGTGAATGCTGGCTCCCTGGTGGCCTCCACGCTCGCTATCTCGGATAACGATTTCCTCGCTGGTCGATACGCCTTTGCCAAAGGCGCCGACGGCATCGCCGGTCGCGTCGACAACTACGGTCGTATTGTTACCGCCAATGGCGGCATCGTCGCCCTCATCGCGCCGGTGGTGAACAACGCCGGCACCATCGAAACACCCAAGGGCAGCGCGCTGCTTGCCGCTGCCGACAAGGTGACGGTGGACTTCACCGGCGACGGCCTAATCCGCTACAGCCTCGATGCAGGCGCCGCCAAGGCCCTGGTGGAAAACAGCGGCACCATCAACGCCGAAGGCGGCACGGTGGTGTTGACCGCCAAAGCTGCCGACGCCATCGCTCACTCGGTGGTGAACAACACCGGCTTCATCAGCGCCAGCAGCATGACTGCAAAGGGCGGACGTATCGTTCTTGAAGGCGACGACATCACCCTTGGCGCCGGCAGCAAGCTCGACGCCTCCGGCGCTACCGGCGGCGGTAGCGTACTGGTGGGTGGCGATTGGCAAGGCAGTGGCCACATGCGCCAAGCCGTTACCGTCACCATGGAAAAGGGCGCGGTGATCGATGCCAGTGCCACCCAAAGCGGTGATGGCGGCAAGGTCGTGCTGTGGAGCGACGTGCACAACGCATCGTCCCAAACCATCATGGACGGTTCCATCCTCGCCAAGGGCGCAGGCAGCGGCAAGGGCGGAAGGGTGGAGACCTCGGGCTATCACCTGGGCGTCAGCGGAAGCGTGAATGCAGGCATGGGCGGCTCCTGGCTGCTCGACCCCATCGACCTGACCATCAGCAGTTCCGGCACCTATAGCGTTCCGGGTACTGGCGGCACCTCTACGCCGGCCACCAACAACACGACGGTGCTCAACACGTCGATCAACACAGCACTGAACAACGGCAACAACGTCACGCTGCAAACCAGCGGCGGCACGGGTGGCAGCGGCAACATCACCGTGGCGGCCAACATCACCAAGAGCAGCGGAGCCGCTTCTTCCCTGACCTTGCAAGCGGATGCGGCCATCGTTGTGAATGCTGGCGTCAGCATCTCCGACACGTCAGCCAGCAACGCCCTTTCCGTCAATTTGCAAGCCACTGGACCGATCCGTTTCGCGGATAACGCCAGCGCGACCAATAGCGTCAATATCCATGGCGCCCTGTACATGGGCGGCAAAGCGGGTGGAGCGACCTACGCCCTAGGCAACACAACCTATACCGACGGTATCTACGTCGGCACCAACACCACGTTGAGTGCCGGCAGCATGACGATGTACGGCAAGGGGGCGGACGGTACGACCAGCGTTGCAGGTGGTTCCGGTGTCAAGCTCGCCAGCGGTGCAACCCTGTCGTCCGCAACGGGCGCTATTGCGGCAACGGGTATCGGTGGCAAGGGCGGTAAGGGTGCCGACGGTACTCCCGGTACAGCGGGTAGCTCTGGTTCGCTCGGCGGTAATGGTGTGATCGGTGCTGACGGTGGGGCTGGCATCAGCTTGTCCAACTCGTCGGCGATCACAGGGGCTAGCGTAACGCTGACGGGAACAGGTGGCCAAGGTGGCGACGGCGGCACGGGCGGTCGGGGTGGTGATGCAACCAGCGATTGGGGATATAACGGCGGCACTGGTGGGACGGGGGGCGTCGGTGGAACCGGCGGTAGTGGTATCGCAATTGGGACAGCGGCCATTTCTGCGACGGCTGGCACCCTCACCATCACCAGTGCTACCACCGGGGGAAAAGGCGGTACCGGCGGTTTGGGTGGTACAGGTGGTAACAGTAGTTACAACACCCATGGCACTTCTGCCAGCGCCGGCGGCACCGGTGGTGTTGGTGGTGTCGGCGGTATTGGTGGTAATGGCGTGACGCTCGGTGCTTCCACTCTTACAGCGACCACTGGCGTGACGCAGACCGCAAAGGGCGGTGACGGTGGCACAGGTGGCACCGGCGGCGGTGGCGGAACAGGTGGTAGCACGACTTCCTGGAGTGGCGGGGCTGGCAATGGTGGTACCGGCGGAAGAGGCGGAAACGGAGGGAATGCCGGTAGCGGTTTTTATTTGGGCAGCGGCGCAACCGTGGCGTCCAGCAGTGGAGTAATGACCTTCGATAGTGCTAGCGGAGCGGGAGGTACCGTAGGCAATGGCGGGGGCGGGGGCGGGGGCGGACATGATGAGAACCCCGGCATTTTTGGCGGTTGGCATTGGGCAGGTGGCGGCGGGTCAAATGGCGCCGGAACGACGAACGGTTCAAAAGCTGTTGCCCTGGTAGCCGCAGGTACCGGCAGCATCGGCGCAATCGCCGGTGGCTCCAGCACAGCCAATATCAAATTCATCAACGACAGCATGTCCCTCGGGTCGCTGGATATTCGTTCTGCCGGTGCGCTGACGATTGAGACGAAAACCGCGAGCACGCTGATCGACCTGGGGACTTACTCGGCTGACGCCACTCACCTGCAACTGGGGCAGAGTGCTTTCTGGAACGGCACGACGGGCAACTTCAAGGATGGCTTTAGCTCTATCACCGTGGGTTCCAGCACTCAGAGCGGCGCCATTTCCGTTAATGGTTTGACGCATTCGGATTCGCTCAATCTGGTGGCGGCAGCGGGCACAACCGGCGTCACGCTGGCTGGCACCATCACCGATCTGGCGACGGCGGGCGGCGACGGCGGGCTGACGGTGCAGGCCGGCGGCAACATCGTTATCAGCAATAGCGCCAGCATCATCACTCACGGCAAGGACGTGGTGCTGAACTCCGCTGCATCCGGCGGTAGCGGCTACATCCAGATGGGTACTTCGTCCGGTATCGCCACCAACGGCGGTAACGTCACCCTGGGCGGAGGTGCCGATCCCACTACCGGCTATGCGTACTCCACCACTGCGGGTATCAGCGGCGTGCAGATGGCAACCGGGGCCACCATCAATTCGAGCGGCGGCAACGTAAAGGTCAACGGCAAGGTCAATGCGGCGGGGACCAACCATGGCATCTACATGGGGCCTGGCGCATCGATCAATAGCGGCGCCGGCAGTATCGCCCTCAATGGACTGGCTGCATCCACCACGACCAATGCGGGCAACGTGGGCATCTACGTGGATAGCGGCTCCCTATCCTCCACCACCGGCAACATCACCTTGACCGGCACTAATACCAGCAACGGTGTTGGTGCCGCGAACGGCGTGGAGATCTCTGGCCTGAGCGCGACCACCGGCAACAAGACGATCAGCTCCACCTCGGGCACGGTCACCATCAACGGCACGGCCAGCGCCACCGGCGGTGCCAACGGCGGCCATTCCGGCGTTTACATCCATGACGGTTACACCGTGTCGAACGGTAGCGGCGCCATCAACGTTTCGGGTACCGGGGGGGGGATCGCGGGCGGCAACATGGGCGTGCTCGTTGCCTCAAGCTCAGTCGTGAAGACTACCGCCGGTGGAAGCATTTCCTTGACGGGCCAGGGTTCCACCAACGGGACCGCCGCCAACAACGAGGGCGCCAAGGTGGACAACGCTCTCGTGGAAGTCCAGACCGGCAGCGGCAATCTGACGGTCAACGGTACCGGCGGCAAGGGGACTCACTACAACATCGGCGTCAATGTGCGAGCCGGCGGCACGCTACGTCTTGGTGCCACCGCCACCGGCACCATGGCGGTGACAGGTACAGGCAGTTCAACGGCAACCGGCACGGGCAACTGGGGCGTGTTGGTTGAAAACGGCGGCATCTATGAATCCAAGGGGGCCGGCGCCATCAACATCGTTGGTACGGAAGGCACGGGCACCGACAACTACGGTATCAAGGCGACCCAGAGCACCACCAACCGCATCGGCTCGTCCTCCATGACGGGCAACATCACGCTGACGAGCAATACGATGGATCTCGCTCCGACCGGGGCATCCGTTACCGTGCGTTCGTCGGGTGAGCTGACCGTTCAGCCCAAGGCTGCTGCCACCACAGTCGGCGTCGCCGGCGGTGCTGGCACCTTGCAATTGCCGAGCACCTATTTCGGCAACGTGTTCGCCACGGGCTTCTCCAAAGTGACCATTGGCCGGAGCGATAGCACCGCCACCATGACGGTTGCAGGGGCGGTCAATATGCCCAATAGCGCCATGGTTCTGAAGGCCCGTAACATCGCCTTGTCTGCTGGCACTTCCATCAATGCTGGCACCGCCACCTTGGTGGCACTGGGCGGCAACTTTACGAATAACGCAGGTGCTTCCCCCATCACCGCCAGCCAGTGGTGGATATATTCCTCCGACCCGGCCACGGGCAATCGCGGCGGCATGACGGGCAACAAGCACTACGCCCAAAGCTACGTCGATGGCAGCACGCCATCCTATGCGGGCAGCGGCAACTGGTTCCTCTACACAGTGTCGCCCACGCTGACTGTTACGCCGGATGCACAGACGTCGACTTACGGCAATGCGCCTAGCACCCCCACGGTGAGCTACAGCGGCTTCATTGACGGCGACAACGCTGCCAGCGCCGGGATTACCGGCACTGCCACGTTCAGCATCGGCGGCCCCAAGTCCAGCTCCAACAACTACACCGTCGGCAGCCATGACATTACCTATCTGAGCGGTCTTGCCAGCAGCATGGGTTACACCCTGGCCGATAATGCAGCGTCCACCACCGAACTGACCGTCGCACAACGGACTCTGACTGCGACCGCCACCGGCCAGAACAGGGAGTATGACCGGACGACGGCGGCCACCGTCACTCTGGCGGATAGCCGCCTGACGGGCGACGTGCTGTCTACCGCCTACAGCGCCGCCAACTTTGCGGATAAGAACGTCGGAGTGGGGAAGGCAGTGAACGTAAGTGGCATGTCCATAAGCGGCACGGATTCGGCTAACTACACTCTGGCAAGCACGACGACGACGACTACCGCCACGATCACGCCCAAGGCACTTTCTGTCGCCGGCTTGGCCGTGGCCGACAAGGTCTATGACGGCACCACTGCGGCAACGCTGACGGGTGTGGGTTCCATCACCGGCATCGCTGGCGACAGCGTTTCGCTGGGCGGTTCCGGTGTTGTTAGCTTTGCCGATAAGAACGTGGGTGCCGGCAAGGCCATCGCCGTTTCCGGATACTCCCTTACAGGTGCCGATGCCGCCAACTACACGGTGAATCGCGCCACTGCAACCGCCAGCATTACGCCGCGTACTTTGAACGTGAGCTACGCGGGGCAAGACAAGGCTTATGACGGCAACACCAATGCAACGGTGGCGGCCACGGACAATCGTGTAGCGAACGACTCACTGACGGTGAACTCGACCGCTTCGTTCAATGATGCAAACCCTGGCGTGAATAAGCCCATTGCCGTGCGAAATGCAGCCCTGTCCGGCACCGACGCGGGTAACTACGTGTTGGCTTCTACGACGGGCCGCGCCAAGGCCAAGATCATTGCGCCGGCGCCCTATGTGCCGCCGCCTTTGCCGAGCAGCAATCCGACGAGCAGCTCGCCGACGATCAACACCAATACCAGTACCGCGCTCAATCCTCCGCAGGTTATTGACTACGGCCCGTCTAAGTCCGACACAACCGGCACGTCTCCAGGTCAGACGTCCACCAATGAAGCGGGTGCTGGGAATTCGGATGGCAATACCAACACCGTGTCAGGTGAGTTGGGCAATCAGGGTAACGACAAGGACGTGGGCAATGCTGGCGGCTCCGGCAGCTTGCTCGCCCAAAATTCTTCGGGCGACGATTCCCAAAAGCCCAAGAACAGCGGAACAATTTCCGATACGGGTAGCACAACGCCCAACGGCCAGACTTCTACCAAGGAAGCCGGTGCAGGCGGCTCGGATGAAAACAACAACACCGTATCCGGCGAGTTGGGCAATCAGGGCAACGGCAAGGACGTAGGCAACGCCGGCGGCGATCAATCCGACGACGGCAAGAAGCCCGACGACGGCAAGAAGCCGGACGACGGCAAGAAGCCCGACGACGGCAAGAAGCCCGACGATGGCAAGAAGCCCGACGATGGCAAGAAGCCCGACGACGGCAAGAAGCCCGACGACGGCAAGAAGACCGACGACGGTAAGCAGCCCGACGATGGCAAGAAGCCCGACGATGGCAAGCAGCCGGACGATGGCAAGCAGCCGGACGATGGCAAGCAGCCCGACGATGGCAAGAAGCCCGACGACGGTAAGCAGCCCGACGATGGCAAGCAGCCCGACGATGGCAAGAAGCCCGACGATGGCAAGAAGCCGGACGACGGCAAGAAGCCCGACGACGGCAAGAAGCCCGACGACGGTAAGCAGCCCGACGATGGCAAGCAGCCCGACGATGGCAAGCAGCCCGACGATGGCAAGAAGCCCGACGATGGCAAGCAGCCCGACGATGGCAAGAAGCCCGACGACGGTAAGCAGCCCGACGATGGCAAGCAGCCCGACGATGGCAAGAAGCCCGACGATGGCAAGCAGCCCGACGATGGCAAGAAGCCCGACGATGGCAAGAAGCCCGACGACGGCAAGAAGCCCGACGATGGCAAGCAGCCGGACGATGGCAAGCAGCCGGACGATGGCAAGAAGCCCGACGATGGCAAGAAGCCCGACGACGGCAAGCAGTCCGACAACGACAAGAAGTCTGACGATGAGCGCAAGGACGCCAATAAGTCCAAGCCCACCGATGGCAACAAGCCCAACGACAACCTGGATCCGAAAAAGGGCACGGGCAACATTGAGGACAACGGCAGCAATCGGGGCGGTAACAACGGCACCGAACGCAGCGGCGGTCAACTCGACCTGGGTAGCGACAGTGGTCCCAAGTCCGTGGAGTTCGTCAAATCCGGCGATACCACGACCCTGGTCTTCGGCGGAGGTGACAAGGGCGAAGGGCTTTCCGGCGGTAGCCGCGATACCGAAAGCCGCAGCACGGCCATCCTGTTGTTCAGCCAGACCGGCAACACTGTGACTCCGGGCGGCGCACTGACGGTTGTGGAGCAGGGGCAGTCTCTGAAGGCTTCGTCATCTCAGGCGGAAGTGACTACCGTTCCGAGTCTGAACCCGGCCACCATGCGTTTCGTCAGCGTGGATTACAAGCTGCCTAGCGGCGACCAGAATCCGGTCACGGTCGGCGTTTCGCCCGAAGGCGTCCTGGTGGTGAAGGTTTCCAACGCCACCAAGGCCACCATGGATGATCGAAGCATCGTTCTGCTCGGCCTCGCCATCGCGCGGGATCGGCTGGACGTGAAGCCCTCGTCCGTGAAGGGTGTGGTGATTCACCTGGAGGGCGGCGGTAACGGTGGTGGCTTGGCCCCCATCGTGAACAAAGGCGGTCGCGGTGAACTCTCATCCACCGGCCTAGGGATCGACGCCAGCAACGGTCGCGTGAGCATTTCCTTGCTGGGTAAGACCGTTGACGGCGCCCAGTTGGCGGCAGGCGGCGGCTCTGTTGCGATGACGGTCGTCTCTGTCGGCGCCAAGGGCGAACTGAACGTTCAGCCTAGCGTGGTGGCCACCGAAGCCGGCGGCAGCATCAACGTGGAGAAAGTGGATGGTCTCGTCGGCGGTTCAGTCACCGCGCCAGGCGCGGCCCGGCAGACCACTCAGTTCTCCGTCGATGCTCGCGGTTTGGGCAATGCCCAGTTCGATATATCCTTAGTGAATAATGGTGTTGTAATTCGCCCCAGCAACGATCTGGGCCGCCAACTCGTCACCTCCCAGCGTGACGTGGTGATTGGCGTCGCAATGGCAGAAGTGCGCGTCAAGCTCGGCTTGGCCATAGCGGGCTTCGACACCATATATCTGGACGCGGGGCGTTGATCGGCCTCACATAGGAAATCGAACATGAAACGCAATTGGACTGCTTCGGCGATGTATCTGGCTTTGGTCTCGGCTGGCGTTCTGCACCTGGGCGTGGCCGCGGCTGCCGCCGGGGCGGCTCCTAAGGCGGCAGAGGCAGCGGCTGACGCGAAGGGCGAGACGCTATACACGGTGCAGCCGGGCGACACCCTGTCCAGCATTGCCAAGGCGCAGCTGAACGACACAGGTGCCTGGAAGCGTCTGCAAGCCCTGAACAAGATCGCAGACCCGGACGTGCTGCGTCCCGGCACGTCCCTGCGTCTTCCTCGCGGCAAGGCAGTTGCCGTGCCGGTGCAGGCCGACGTGGTTCTTGTGAAGGGCGACGTTCGCGTTCGTCCCAGCACCGGCGCTACCTTCGTTCCGTTGGCTTCCGGCACTCAGTTGAGCGCTGGTGCCGTGATCGAAACGGGGGCCACGGGCTTGCTTACCTTGCGTTTCGCGGATCGCTCGCGGATGCTGGTCACGCCCAACAGCCGACTGGTGCTGACCCAGTTGCTGCTCGATGCCGCCAGCGGCACGGCAGTCACACGGGCCACGCTGGAGGCTGGCGATGTGGAGTCGTCCGTTACGCCTTTGCGCGGCATCAAGGCCCGCTATGAGGTGACGACGCCGACCCTCAACCTCGCCGTGCGGGGCACCGTGTTCCGCGTGCAGTTCGATGAAGCGCAAGGCACCACGCGCGCCATGGTGAATGAGGGGCTGGTGAAGGCGGGAAACTCCTTCGGCGAAACCGCCATCCCTGCTGGTAGCGGTACCACCGCCGAACGGGGCCGCGCTCCCCTGGCACCGCGTCCGCTCCTGCCCGCACCTCAAGTGGATGCGGCCTCTGCCGTGGTTGAGGCTTTCCCCCTGGGCGTGGCCTGGCAGCAAACACCGGGCGCCGGACAGTACCGCGTTGAGTTGCTGGAAGGCGGCAATGCCGAAAGCCTGGTGGATCGATTTGCCGTGGACGCTCCCGCATCCCACTGGCGGCGTTTGCCCAATGGCGACTATCGGTTGCGCATTCGCGGTGTGGATGAAGCGCATCTGGAGGGCTCCAATGCCGAGGTGAAGTTCAAGGTCCAGGCCTGGCCCCCGGCGCCTTTCATTGCGGCGCCCGCCGAGGGTGCGGTGGTGGCTGCCGAGCGCGTGAAGTTCCGCTGGGCGCGGGTGCAGGATGCCGAGTACCTGCGCTTCCAGGTGGCGCGCGATGCAGGATTCGCCAACTTGGTTATGGATGTACGCAACCTGACGGGCAAGTCCAACGGCCTCAGCGTGCCGCTGGCGCCCGGCCACTACTACTGGCGCATCGCCGCCGGTAGTGCCGCCGATGGCTTGGGGCCCTTCGGCGCCATTCAGTCCTTTGATGTCAAGGAGGCCAGCGCTGGATCCGCTTCCGCGCAAGGGCGTTCCTTGCGCTGGCGTGAAGCGGCGGCAGGTGAGCGCTACGTAGTGCAGATGGCGCGGCAGGAAAACTTCGTCTCACCTGTCGTGGATGCCGAAGTGCGCTCCACCGAAGTTGCCGTGCCCGGAAACGGCCTGATGTACGTACGTATCAAGCGCATCGCGGCCGATGGCTATGCCGGCGATTTTGAAGCAACGCAGTTCTTCGACGCAGCATCGGAGTGATGCCAATGACCATTCCCAAATACTTCCGGGAGCGAGCCTGGATTCCCTTCGCGGCTCTGGCGGCGGCCTTCTTGCTGGCGCAGCTGCCGTTAAGCGACCGACTGGAACGCATCGTCGAGGACGCACAGGAGTCGATTGTTGCCCGGCAAGCCTATTTTGGCGACGCGGTGGTGGTCGACGTCGACGAAGCCAGTCTTCGCGCCCTCAAGCCCCATCTCGGCAACTGGCCCTACGACCGGGATGTCTATGCGGCGGTGCTCGACTATTTGGATGAGCATGGCGCTGCTGCCGTGGTCTTCGACGTGTTTATGCCCGATGGGCGTGACGGCGACAGAGTCTTCGCTCAGTCCCTGCGCCGTCACGGCAACGGCATCCTCGCAGCGGCGGCGCCCAATGGCGAGGCCCGTATGACCCAGCGCGAACTGGCGCTGCTGGACGGGCTGCGTCAGCCGCCTACCGCAACCTTGCCCCGCGTGGCCTGGCCTGCGCTGCTGCTGCCCAATAGTCAGCTGCTGCAAGGCGAGCCCGGCGTGACTGTCGGCGTGGCCGCAGCCATCGCCGACCCCGACGGCGTGTTGCGACGCATGCCCCTGGCTCACGAAACCAACGGCGTTGCGCTGCCTTCCTTATTGCTCGCTGCGCTTGAAGTGGGTGGTCAGCGCCACAAGACAGGCGTAAAGACAGTCCCCCCTGCCGCCGGTGCCGGCGGCTGGAAGATTGATCGCGAAGGTTTCGTGCATCTGTACTTCCCCGCCAACGCCAACTCGGTGATGACCATGCCCTTCCAGCAGGTGGCGGAAGCCGCACTGGGTGTGGCTGGCCTTCGCAACGCCAATGACTTCTTCCGCGGCAAGACGGTTTTTATCGGTAGCACCGCGTATTTGTCGGATCGCGTTATGACGCCCCGGGGCGCCATGGCGGGGACGTATATGTTGGCTGTCGCCCATCAATCGCTACAGCAGGGCCTGGTTTGGCTGCCGCCTTCTGCTGTCTGGAACGGCTTGTTGGTGGCTCTTTCCTTCGTGGCCGTGGTCTGTTTGCTGATTCCCGTCGATCAAACTTGGCGGACCACCCTGGTGTGGACCGGCGCCTCGGTGACGACCGTATGGACGGTGCACCTGGGCTTGCTCTACTTCGCCATGCAGCAGTCCGCCCTGATACCGCCGCTGCTGGTGCTGGCGGCGGGTTGGGCAATCCATGCCGCTTACGAACAGGCACGCTTGCGCCAGCGCGCCATGGAAGCGGAAGCCGAGGCCGATTTGGACAGCCTCACCGGCTTGCCCATTCGGCGCGCTCTGCTGCGTAACTTCCGTCGCGATCTGGCGGCAGCTCGGCGTCACAGTCGCCCGCTCACCGTTGCCGTGCTCGACCTGGATCACTTCAAATCGGTGAACGACACCTACGGCCACTTGATGGGCGACATGGTGCTCAAGACCTTCGCCGAAGTGATGCGCCAATCCCTTCGTGCGTCCGATTCAGCAGGACGTTGGGGCGGCGAGGAGTTCGTGATGGTGCTGCCCGATACGGATGCGGCGGGGGCCATGGTGGTGCTGGAAAAGGTCCGCCGCGCCATTGGCGAAGAACGTTTCCCCACACCGGCCCAGTCGCTGAAAGTCACCATGAGCGCTGGTGTGGCTCAGTTCTTCGGCGGTAATACCTCTATTGAAGATCTGCTCCACGCCGCCGACACGGCGCTCTACGATGCGAAGGAGTCCGGTCGCAACCGGATTCGCATGAGCAACATCAGCAGTAGCCCAGGCGCGGCGGTGTAGCTCGCAAAGCAAAGAGAGCGACCCGCTGTCGCTTTCTTTGTTTTTGGGTGGGCATATTTCCATTCAGCCCGGAAGTTTTTTGAATAACTCCGTCACTTCCGTCATCCATTCCTTCAGGTTGCCGGTGGGCTTCTGCTTGGTCCGCTTGTCTAGTGCCGCCAGTGGGCAGTTCCAGTGGAGGACAATTGGTTGGATGGGACGTACCGCATGCATTCTTTCTCTGGTCGAAATGTGAGGAAATGTGAGGGAGTGTGAGTCGTCGGTGGATTCGCTTCTTTACCCCGTTGCCGCTGTATTGTGTGAGCGTCCTGGGAGGTCGCCAAAGATACGGCAGACATGCGTTCGCATACAATCGCCGCCCTCTTTCACGCAATGGTCAATGTAATTTGGCCTGCGAATATTCTGGTAAAGCCGAGGTTTTTCATGTTCAAGAATCTGCGTCTCTGGGCCAAGATCATGGTCGCTATGGGCGCCGCCATCGCCGCGGTCAGCATCGTCCTGACGATAACGAATTTCGCAACGATGTCGAGCCTGATTCGTGAGGCTGAGCGTCAAGCGCTGGATGCCCATATGAAGGACATCGTTAACTCCATCGCCGACAACAGCAATACGGCCGAAATGATGGCTGCGTTGGTTGCTCATATTCCTCAGGTTCAGGAAAAGTTCAATAGCGGCGACCGCAAGGCGCTGGCGGATATGTTTGTGCCCGGCTTCGCCACGCTGGCGAAGGAATATGGCATCGAACAGTTCCAGTTCCACACGCCGCCGGCCACCTCCTTCCTGCGGGTCCACAAACCGGAAAAGTTTGGCGACGACTTGTCCGCCTTCCGTAACACGGTGGTGGCAACGAACAAAAACCAGAAGCCGACGAAGGGCCTCGAAGGCGGCGTGGCCGGGCTGGGCGCTCGTGGCATGGTGCCCGTGTCCTATCGCGGCCACCATGTGGGCTCTGTGGAGTTCGGTATGAGCTTCGGACAGTCGTTCTTCGACAACTACAAGACCCAGACCGGCATTCTGTCGGGGCTCCATGTTGCGGCGGGGGAAGGATTTAAGACCCTGGCGTCCACATTGGGCAAGGAGCCCATGATGGAGGTCGAGATGCTGAAGAAGGCCCTGGGCGGTACGCCCCAGCTCGACCATCGCGACATCGGCGGCGTGCCCTTTGCGATTTACGCCGCTGCTATTTCGGACTATGCGGGCAAGCCTATTGGGGTGCTGGAGATTGCCATGGACGGCAGTCGCTACCAAGCCTCGCTGGCATCAGCACGCAACACTTCGCTGCTGGTGGGCTTCCTGTCCCTGGTGGCGGGCCTGGCGCTGGCCATGTTCATGGCGCGGCATCTGGTGCGACGCATTGATGCAGTGGTGCAGGCCGTGGATCGGGTGGCCCAAGGCGACCTGTCGGAGGATGTGGCTGAGGATGGCGACGACGAGATCGGCAAGTTGGCTCGGGCCACGCGCCAGATGCGGCGCAAGTTGCATGACCTGGCTGCCGAGGTGGGCAGCCATGCCGCCGCCGTGCATGCCGCAGCACAGGAAATCGCCGGAGCCGTGGAAAGCCAGGCTGCGACCTCCACCGAGATGTCGTCCTCGGTGGCCGAGATTACGTCGACGATGGAGGAGCTCTCTGCTTCCTCCGTCCAGATCGCCGAGCATTCAAAGTCGGTGGTGGATATCGCCAACCAGACCTTCGACGGTAGTCGCAAGGGCTCCGAGGCCATGCAGACTGTGTTGGGCCGCATGAGCGACATCCGCAACGACAACCAATTGAGTCTTCAGGAAATCGTGGAACTCGGCGCCAAGTCGAAGCAGATCAGCAAGGTTATGGAGATCATCAATTCGGTGGCCGACCAGACCAAGCTCATCGCCTTCAACGCGGCACTGGAGGCCTCCAGCGCAGGCGAAGCCGGCAAGCGCTTCTCCGTGGTGGCAGGGGAGATTCGTCGTCTGGCCGATAGCGTTACCGATTCCACCGGCGAAATCGAGACCAAGATCAATGAGATTCAAGATTCCATCAACCGCCTCGTCATCACCTCGGAAAAGGGTGCCAGCGGCATTGCCGCCGGCACTTCCGCCAGTGCCAGCACGGCAGAACGACTGAATGAGATCGTCAATACGGCCAGCCATACGACCAGCGCCGCACAGCAGATTTCCTTGTCCACCCAACAGCAGCGCACGGCGAGCAACCAAGTGGTGGTGGCCCTGCGCGAGATCGTCACCGCAAGCTCCCACACGGCGCAATCCATCGCTCGTATTTCTCAGATCAGCAAAGAAATGTCGGGGCTTTCGGCGCGACTGAGCGATTCCATCGGCCAGTTCAAACTGACCGGAAAGGCCTGACGGCCACGGACGGGATCGCAGCATGAGCGTCATTCGTGTGGTCATTGCCGACGACAGCGTTCTCGCACGGGAACTGCTACGCAGCATTCTCGAAAGCGAGGAGGGCATTCAGGTGGTCGGCGAGGCGTGTAATGGGCGCGAAGCTGTCGAACTGGTGCACAGCCTCAAGCCCGACATCCTCACCATCGATCTGGAAATGCCGGTCATGGGCGGGATGGAAGCCATCGAGGAAATCATGGCGAGCAAGGCCGTGCCCATTCTCGTTGTCAGCAGCGTTGCCGATGCCCACAATGCCCTCGAAGCGGTGCGCCGCGGGGCGCTGGATGCCGTTGCCAAGCCCGACCTCGATCCAGTAACGACGGCGGGGTTCGTCGCCAAAGTGAGGATGCTGGCTCAGGTGCGCGTCATCACCCATCTGCGTCCGCGCAAGGCCTTGGCTGAGGCGGTTGTTCCTGCGGCCACAGCGGCCGCCGTCGGTACCACCGCCACGGCGACAGTGGCGACCATGGTGACCAACGCCCCGTTGTCGTCCACCTTTCAGCGTATCGTCGCCATTGCCTCGTCCACCGGCGGCCCCCAGGCCCTTGCACAGATTTTTGCCCAGTTGCCAGCGAACTTTCCGTTTCCCATCGTCATTGCACAGCATATCTCCGACGGTTTCGCCGGTGGTATGGCGGATTGGTTAGGCACCCTGTGCCGGCTGCCCGTGCGACTCGGGCAGGAGGGGGAGTCGATCCAGTCGGGAACGATCTACCTCTCGCCGTCGGAACGGAACATGGCGGTGACGCCGACGCGGCGTTTGACCTTGATGCCTCGTGGCGAGCGCGACCTTTACCATCCCACCTGCGACGTTCTGCTTGAATCCGTCGCCGCCGTGTTCGGCCCCATGGCCATCGGGGTCATTCTCACCGGCATGGGCCATGACGGCGCGGCTGGCATGGCGGCCATCCGCAAGGCGGGTGGTGTCACCTTGGGACAGGATCAATCCAGTTCGGTGATCTATGGCATGAACCAGATTGCCATCGATAACGGTGCGGTGGAGAAGGTGTTGCCCCTTGCCGAGATCGCTGGCAACTTGCTGCGCCTGACCGAACAGGATGGCGCTCCCAAGACGGCATGGTGATCGACATGAACGGTCTTGCTCCGATCAAGGCGCTCATCAAGCAGCGTTGCGGCCTGTTTTTCGATGGCAGCAATAGCGACAAGCTCGCTCAGGCGCTGAGCGAGCGCATGGCGGAAACGGGCTTCGCCAACGTCCGCGACTATCACGCTTGCCTTCTTACGAGGGCAGGGGAATTCCAGGCGTTGGTGAACCTCCTCACCATCAACGAGACCTACTTCTTCCGGGAGCCGGAGCAGATTCGGCTGCTCGTGGAAAAGCTGGTGCCCCGCTTCCTGGCCCGCAACGCCGGTCCGCTGCGCATCCTGAGCGCGGGGTGCTCCTCCGGCGAGGAACCCTATTCCCTCGTGATGGCCTTGTATGAGCGGTATGGCGAGCGCGTGCCGCAGTTGTTTTCCTTCGCTGGCGGCGACATCGACACCACCGTTCTGGCCCGGGCTCGCGCGGGCATCTATTCGTCGTTTTCCTTCCGTGGCTTGCCGGCGGAAATCCGCGACCGCTACTTCGAGGAAGAGGGCCGCTCCTATCGAATGGCGGAGAAGGTGCGCAGCCGCGTGGTGTTCTACGAACTCAATCTCTTCGCCGAAACCTTTCCGCCCGCTTTGCAGGGCTTCGACATTGTTTTCTTCCGCAACGTCTCGATCTACTTCGATGCACCGGCACGCAAGACGATCCAGCAAAACCTGGCATCCCTGATGAAGGATGACGGCATCCTGGTGATCGGCACTGCCGAGACCTTGGCCAACGATTTGGGCGTGTTGCCGGTGATGGAGGAGGACGGGCTTTTCTATTTCGTAAAGGGCAATCCGCCACTGTCGGAGCGTGGCACATCCGTTCCAGCGTCTGCCCACGCCGAGCGTCGGGCGGAGACACCGCTGGCACTGCCCTGGGCCTTGCCGCCAGTGCCTGATCCTGTGCCCCTCGCGGTGCCGGCCGTGCCGCTGCCGATGCCCGTTTCCCTGCCAGTGATGGCCACAGCTGTTACCCGTGTCGCCGATGTTGCCACCGGCGTGGCCGACCTTGAGACAGTTCGTATCCTCGTCCGCGAAAAGCGCTTTGACGAGGCCCTGACGATCATTGAGTCCCTGCTTGCAGCCAATGACGCCGATAGCGCCGCATTGCTGCTCAAGGCCCACATTCTTATTAACCGCAAAGACTTCTCGACCGCAGCGTCCGCAGCGAAGCAGGCATTGGAAGCTGACGCCTGGTCCGTGGATGCCTTTCTGCTGCTTGGCTTGGCAGCCAAGTGGCAAGAGCAGGCCGAGGAGGCGATCACCTGGTTCCGTAAGGCTGCCTACGCTAGCCAAACGTGCTGGCCGGCCCATTACTACCTGGGCGATCTATACCGGCTTCGCGGCGACATGGACGCAGCGAAACGCGCCTACCGCGTCGTGCTTCAGTTGCTGGGACGGGAGGGGGAGCCCGAGGCTGGAACCAAGGTCGTACCCCTGGGCCTGCCGGCAGCCGAGATCCGTTTCCTTTGCGAACATCAGTTGGGCAAGTTCGGCACTGAGCCGCAGACTGTAAGGGTGAGGTAGGCCGATGGCGAAGGCGATCGATATTGGAAAATTTGTTGTCCGCTTCGTCGAGGAAGCGCGGGATCACATCGGCAAGCTCAACGATGGCCTAGCGGCACTCGAAAGTGGCAGCGACGACAAGGAGGTTGTGAACGCTGTCTTCCGTTCCGCCCACACCGTCAAGGGCTCGTCGCGCATGCTCAAGCTTGGGCCGATCACCGACACGGCTCACAAGCTTGAGGATGTGTTGGGTGCCTTGCGCGAGGGCGCGGTGCGTTTTGATGCCAGCCTGGCTCAGGTGCTCTATCGCGGCGTGGATGGCCTTTCCGCATTGGTGGACAAACTGGCCGAGAACAGCGACGGCGCCAGCTTGCCGCCAGCCGATGCGGCGCTACTGGCGGCGCTTGACGCGGCGGCGCAAGGGGCCGGCGGGGCACCGGCTGTCGCCGAGCCCGCCGCAGTCGAACCCGCTACGCCGTCGGAACCCCCGCCTGCACCAGCGGTGTCGGCAGCCGATCCGAAACTGAAAACACCCGACACGGTGCGGGTGCGCCTCACCAAGCTGGATGAACTGATCAAACTCATGGGCGAAGTGGTTTCGAGCCACGCGCGCATGCGCCAGCGCTTGACTGACATTCGCACCATCGAGCGAGAGGCCAGCGATGACAGCGCAGGCGGAGAGCTACGGCAGCGCTTGCGCGGCTTCGCCCAGACGCTGAAGGACGACGTTTTGGCGCAGGAAGCGCTGATGGACGAATTGCACGACAAGGCGCTCATCATGCGCATGCTGCCGCTTGCCATCGTCTTCGAGCCGGCGGGACGCATGATCCGCGAGATGGCGCGCACGGTGGGAAAACAAGTCGAATGCGTTGTCGCCGGTGCGGAAATCGAGTTGGACCGCCAGATGATCGACAAACTCTCCGATCCGGTGATCCACCTGCTGCGCAATGCGGTGGACCACGGTTTGGAAACGCCGGAGAAGCGCGTCGCTGCCGGTAAGACGCCTCAGGGGCGACTATCCCTGAGTGCTCATCAGGACGGTGGCTGGGTGGTGATCCAGGTGGCCGACGACGGTGGCGGTATTCCTATCGAGGCGGTGCGAGACAAGGCGATCAAGCGGGGTTTTGTCACCGCCGAGAAAGCAGCGGCGATGAGCGACCAGGAGGTTGTCGATTTCATCTTCCTGCCCGGGTTCTCGACCAGCAGCATCATCACCGATCTGTCGGGTCGCGGCGTCGGCATGGATGTGGTCAAGCAAACCATTGTCGATGACCTGCAAGGCGTGGTTGGCGTGGAAACGCGGTCAGGCGCCGGCACCACGTTCTCCCTGCGTCTGCCCCTATCGCTGGCCGTGATGCGTGTGGTGCTAGTGGAAGTCGATGGCCTGTCCTTTGGCTTCACGGCCCAGTATGTGGCCGAGATTTTGCGCGTTCCGCGCAGTGCCCTGCTCACGGTCGCCGAGCGTAATGCGGTGGTGGTGCGCAACGAGTTTGTGCCGGTGGTGCCGCTGGCTGAATTGCTGCGTGTGCCGAAAGCACGGGTCCGCAAGCCGGCCACGAGCCGGGCCGATCTCGGTCTGCTGCTGGTGGTGGTGCGGGTGCGGAACGAGAAGATTGCCCTTGAGGTCGACGAGTTGATCGACGAGCGCGACATGGTCATCAAGCCACTGCCGGAGCACATGCGTCATTTGCAGACCGTATCGGGCATGGTCATTACTGGCCGCAATGAACTGGTCAGTGTGTTGCACGCGCCGACCTTGCTGGAGCAGGCGCGCAAGGCGCGAGGGCAGGCTTCGGCTGCCGCTGCGGAAGAGGGCGCAGCACAGGGCGGCTACCGCATCCTGGTGGTGGACGATTCGCTCAATACGCGAGAGATCGAAAAGGACGTGTTGGAGGCTCATGGTTATCGCGTCACCTTGGCCGAGGATGGTCTCGACGGTCTGCGCAAGGCCCAGGCGGAGAGTTTCGATGCCGTGCTGACGGACGTGGAGATGCCTCATATGGATGGCTTCTCCCTAACTGAGCGCCTGCGCCAGGAGGAGGCTTATCGCAGCACGCCTATCGTCATCATCACCTCCCGCGAGAAGGAGGAAGACAAGCGCCGTGGCGTGCAAGTGGGCGCCGACGCCTACATCGTCAAGGGCGATTTCGATCAAAGTAATCTGGTGGATACCCTGCGCGCCCTGTTGGGCTAGTGCAGACGGGAGAGTGAAATGAAAATATTGGTGGTGGACGACGACCCGCTGGCCGGGGCGATGACGGGGGCGGTGCTCGAATGTGCCGGGCACGATGTGGTGCTGGCCGAGAACGGCATCGAGGCATCCGAGCAGTTGAACGAGAATGCCGACATCGAGATGGTGGTCTCCGACATGAACATGCCCATGGTGAGCGGCATTGACCTGTTCCGTGAAATGCGCGAGCAGGGTAGCCTGCTTCCCTTCGTCCTGCTCACCGGCGACGATCCCGCCGGCCTGCTGGAACAGGAGCCACGGCTGGATGGATGCCTGCTCAAGGATGCGAATATTGAAGAGACGTTGCTAGAGATCGTGGCGCGTTTCGATAAGGCCTGATGCCATGAGTAACAAAGCCGCCACAGCCCGGGAAAAGATCGCACGTCTGCGGGCAAGTTTTATCGAGCAGTTGCCTGGCCGTCTGGCCCAGGCACAGGCCCAGTACGGTCAACTCGTGGCAAACCCGACGGCACGCGAGGTGGCCGTTGAGCTGCATCGTTTCCTACACAGCATCAAGGGCACGGGGCGATCTTTCGGTTTCAGCGATTTGGCGCAGACGGCGGCCCATGGTGAAGAGATTGCCGGCCAATTTCTTGGCAGCGAGGCGCCACCGTCCGATTGGAAGGAAGCGCTGGAGGTCTGCCTGGATAGTTTGGCGAGAAATGTGGCGGCGCTTCGCGCCGATACGGGAATGTCGGGGAATGCAGACAGCGCCATCCCCGCTTTCGATTTGCGCTCGCAGGCCGGCTCAGGGGAGCTGCCGCGCAAGGGTGGCCGTCTGATCTATCTCTGCGACGACGAACCTGTCCTGGTCGGCCAACTGGCGGCGCAGATTGCCTGCTTTGGCTACGAGCCGGTGGTGTTCTACGATCCGGCGACCTTGCAAGAAGCCGTGCGTGCGCGTCGGCCTGACGCCATTGTGATGGACATCAATTTCCCTGGCGGAGACCGGGTCGGCACGGATGCTTTACTCGCCATCAACCGCGAAAGCGAACAGCCTGTGCCCTCCGTGTTCTTGTCGGCACGGGACGATTTCGCCGCACGCCTGTCGGCAGTGCAATGCGGCAGCGTGGCCTATTTCCACAAGCCGGCACGTGCGCTGGATCTCGTTGCGGCGCTGGACGATGCAACTCAGCAGCAAACACCGGAGCCCTATCGAATTCTGATTGTCGACGACGAACCTGAAATTGCCGGCTATCACGCCGTCATTCTTCAGGAGGCCGGCATGGTCACCCGCTATGTCGGCAATCCTGCGGACGTGCTGGGCGTACTGGCGGAGTTCCGGCCTGACATGGTGCTGATGGATATGTACATGCCCGTCTGTTCCGGTCGCGATCTTGCGCGACTGATTCGCCAATTGCCGGAATACGTTGGCTTGCCGATTGTGTTCCTGTCCAGTGAGACCGACCGCAGCAAGCAGTTCTCGGCCATGCGTGTAGGGGCGGAGGGCTTTCTCACCAAGCCGGTGGTGCCCGAGGATTTGGTGGCTGCCGTCGGCATTCGCGCAGAACGCATGCGGACCCTGCGCTCGTTGATGGCGAAGGACAGTCTCACTGGGCTTTTCAATCACACCACCACCACGCAGCTATTGGAAAACGCCATTGCGACGGCCAGCCGCACTGGCGCTGCGCTCAGCTTCGCCATGATCGACATCGATCATTTCAAGTCGGTCAACGATACCTATGGACATCCGATTGGCGACCAGGTCATCCTGGCGTTGGCGCGGGTGCTGCAACAACGTCTGCGCAACTCGGACATCGTAGGCCGCTATGGCGGCGAGGAATTCGCCGTGATCCTGCCGGATGTGGATGCGTCCCAGGCCAGTAAGCTGATCGATACCTTGCGCGAAGATTTCGGACGCGTCCTTTTCCAGGCAGGAGGGATCGAGTTTTCGTGTACGTTCAGCGCCGGTGTTGCTTGTCACGGTCCGCGCAAGGGTTTGGAGTCGCTGCGAGAAGCAGCTGACAAGGCTTTGTACGCGGCCAAGCACGGCGGTCGCAATCGCGTGGTGGTCGGAAGGAAAGAGGTATGAGCGAAACCGCATTTGACCAAGTGCTGATTCAGCGGCGCGAAGCGCGGCAGGAAATCGTCAATGTAGATGAACCGACGGTGAAGCTGGTCATCTTCGCCCTTGGCGATCAGTGGTTTGCTTTTCCGGGCGGCAACATCCGCGAGATCCTTGCCGGCGCCGAGGTGTACTTCGTGCCGGGCTGCCCCCCATCGCTGGATGGCGTCATCAACGTGCGCGGCGACATCGAATCGGTGGTGCGTCTGCACGACCTGTTGGGGCTGGAAGGTGCAAGCGTAGTAGGCGATTCGATCCTGCTTGGGCGCAGCGCCGATATGAGCAGCGGCATCCGTGTGGACCGGGTCATCGACGTGGTGGATCTGCCCCAAAGCAACATCCAGGCGCCGCCCGCCACCTTGCCCGAGCGGCTGCAAGCCTTTGTTTCCGGCGTGCTGAACTTTCAGAACCATCCGGTTGCCGTGCTGGATCTGGAGCGCATCTTTGCCGATTACGCTCGCGGGTTGGGATGATCGAGTCCATCGACATCGTCTTCTTCCGCTGTGGCGGCTGGCGTGTCGCGGGCGACGCGCATCAAGCGCGCGCTTCGCGGGCAATGCAGATGGGCGATGAGGTTGTCGCGCAACTGGCGTCGCTTCTCGGTCTGCCGGCCGGTGATCAGCCGATGCAGATTCTCGTCGTCAAGACAGCGGCGGGGGATCGTGAATTCCGCGTCGGCGGGCCGGTGGAACTGCGCGCCCTGCCGGTCGAGCACATCTATGCCTTGCCGCCGCTGCTGAGCACCCGCAGCACCCTGCCGGGCTTGCGGGCGCTTGCGGTGGAAGACGGCGTGCTTACTTTGCTGGTCGACCTGAGCGCGCTGGCGTCGTCGGTCCCGACTGAAGCTTCCTGAAAAGCTCACGCACGGCCGCCACGCGGTCCTTGAGGTTGGCCGTTTCCTTCAGCCACGTCAGCTTGTCCTGTCCTGCCAGCTTGAAGCTTCGGTCGGACTGGATCAGCAGGATGATGTTGACGGGGTCGATGGGCGGCGCATCTCCTACCAGGGGGATGAACTGGAGCTGAATGCTCTTCTCGCCAGCATCCAGTTTGGAGACGCCAACATCGCGGCAGATCAGGCGCAGGCGGTGGGTCTCTACGAGCGATACGCCTTGCTGGGGCAACTCGCCGAAGCGGTCGATCAGCTCTTCCTGCATGTCGCGCAGTTCGTCTTCGTTGTCGCAGTTGGCGAAGCGTTTGTAGATCGTCAGGCGCTCGTGCACGTCCGGGCAGTAATCGTTGGGCAGCAGGGCCGGCACGCGCAGGTTGATTTCGGAGGTGATCGCCAGAGGCTGGGTCAAGTCGGGGATGGCCTTGCCGTCCTTCAGGGCTTTCACGGCGGCGTTCAGCATGTTGGTGTACATGGCGAAGCCGATCTCGTGGATTTCGCCCGATTGGTTTTCGCCCAGCACTTCGCCCGCGCCGCGGATTTCCAGATCGTGCATGGCGAGGAAGAAGCCAGAGCCCAGTTCCTCCATGGCGGTGATGGCTTCCAGCCGGCGCTGGGCCTGGGGCGTGGGTTTGGCGTGTTCGTCCGTGAGCAGGTAGGCGTAGGCCTGATGGTGGCTACGACCGACACGGCCACGCAGTTGGTGCAATTGCGCCAAACCAAACTTGTCTGCCCTGTTGAGGATGATGGTGTTGGCGTGGGGATTGTCGATGCCGGTTTCGATAATCGTGGAACACAGCAGCAGGTTGTGCTTCTGCTGGGTGAATTCGCGCATCACCCGCTCCAGTTCGCGCTCCGGCAACTGGCCGTGGCCCACCACGATGCGCGCTTCGGGTAGCAGCTCTTCGAGACGCTGCTTCATGTTCTCGATGGTCTCCACTTCGTTGTGGAGGAAGTACACCTGACCGCCGCGCTTGAATTCCCGCAGGCAGGCTTCGCGCACCAGACCCTTGCTCCACTTGCTGACGAAGGTCTTGATGGCGAGCCGCTTCTGGGGCGGCGTGGCGATCACGGAGATTTCGCGCAGGCCTTCCAGGCTCATGCCGAGGGTGCGGGGGATGGGCGTGGCGGTCAGCGTCAGGATGTCCACTTCGGCACGCAGGGCCTTGAGGGCTTCTTTCTGGCGCACGCCGAAACGGTGTTCCTCGTCAATGATGACCAAACCGAGACGCGAGAACTGCACGTCCTTTTGCAGCAGCCGGTGGGTGCCGACGAGAACGTCGATCTTGCCTTCGCCCAGTTGCTTGATGGCTTCGGTCTGCTCCTTGGCTGAACGGAAGCGGGAAATTTCGGCCACCTTCACGGGCCAATCGGCGAAGCGGTCGGCGAAGGTTTGGTAGTGCTGCTCGGCGAGCAGGGTGGTGGGGCAGAGCACGGCCACTTGCTTGCCGCCGGCCACGGCGACGAAGGCGGCACGCAGGGCCACTTCGGTCTTGCCGAAACCCACGTCGCCGCAGACCAGACGGTCCATGGGCTTGCCGGATTTCATGTCGGCCACCACCGCGTTGATGGCGGCTTGCTGGTCGGCGGTTTCTTCAAAGCCGAAACCGTCGGCGAAGGCTTCCAGATCGTGCTGCTTGAAATCGAAGGTGTGGCCCTGGCGCGCGGCGCGTTGGGCGTAGAGGTGCAGCAGCTCGGCGGCGGTGTCGCGCACCTGCTCGGCGGCTTTCTTCTTGGCCTTTTCCCACTGGCCGGAGCCGAGGCGATGCAGTTCCACCGCTTCGGGATCCACGCCGCTGTAGCGGGAGATCACGTGCAGTTGGGCCACGGGCACGTAGAGCGTGGCGCCTTCCGCGTATTGCAGGTGCAGGAACTCTTCGCTGCCGGAGCCGTAATCCATGTGCACCAGGCCCATGTAGCGGCCGATGCCGTGGGACTCATGCACCACCGGGTCGCCGATCTTGAGTTCGGATAGGTCGCGCAGCCAGCCTTCCAGATTGGCGCGGCGGGCCGCATCCCGCTTGTGGCGCGGGCGGGCGGTGGCTGCGTAGAGCTCGTTCTCCGTGACGATGGCGATGGTGCCTTCGCCCGTTCGGGCTGAGCTTGTCGAAGCCCCTTGAGATGGCGCCGAATCTCGCCCCCTTCGACTAGGCTCAGGACAGGCTTCGACAGGCTCAGGGCGAACGGTGTCGCCAATCGTAAAGCCGCCGGACACGGGGCCGACGCCCAGCATGAACTTGGCTTCGCCCTGAACGAAGGCCTCGAAGTCGACGCAGGTCACGGGCTTCAGACCGTACTCGGACAAGTATTCGGCGATGGTCTCGCGGCGACCGGCGGATTCGGCCAGGAGCAGCACGCGGCCGGGGAAGGTCTGAGTGAAATTCTTGAGGGCGGCCAGCGGCTCGTCGGCTTTGCGGTTTACTTCGATGGAAGGCAGACGGCTCGCCAACGGCGCTTTTGTAGGAGGCCCGTCCTCAGGCCGACCGGACTCCGCATCGGCTGTCGCTGTCGGCCCGAGGGCGGGCCTCCCACAGGCGATGCGCCATGCGGCGTAGGTGTGGGTTGAAGTGAAAAACTGCTCGTCGCTCAAGAACAAATCTTCCGGCGGGAGGATGGGCCGCGAACGGTCGCCGCCCAGCAACTTGTAGCGGCTCTTGGTGTCGGTCCAAAACTCGGCGATGGCGGCGGGCACGTCGCCGTGGAGGGCGAGCACCGTGTCCTTGGGTAGATAGTCGAACAGCGTTGCCGTCTCGTCGAAGAACAGGGGCAGGTAGTACTCGATGCCGGCGGGCAGGGTGCCGTTGGAAACGTCCTTGTAGAGCGCGATGCGAGAAGCGTCGCCTTCAAAAGTCTCCCGGAAGCGCAGGCGGAACTTGTTGCGGCCCGCTTCGCCAAGCGGAAATTCCCGCGCTGGCAGTAGGCGGATGTCGGCCACAGGGTAAAGGGTGCGCTGGCTGTCCACGTCGAAGGTGCGGAGCGTATCCACTTCGTCGTCGAACAGTTCGATGCGGTAGGGCAGGGCGGTGCCCATGGGGAACAGATCCACCAGGCCGCCACGCACGCTGTATTCGCCGGCGGCGACCACTTGCGTCACGTGGGCGTAGCCGGCGACAGTGAGTTGTTCCTTGAGCTTCTCCAGGTCCAGCGTGTCCTTCTTCTTGATGAAGAAGGTATGGCCCGCCATGAAGCTGGGCGGCGCGAGCCGCGTGAGGGCTGTGGAGGCGGCCACCAGCAACACGTCGCATTCGCCTCGGCTCACGGCGTAGAGCGTGGCGAGGCGTTCCGAGATTAGATCCTGGTGCGGTGAGAAGCTGTCGTAGGGCAGGGTTTCCCAGTCCGGTAGCAGATGCACCCGCAGCCCCGGCGCGAACCATTTGATTTCATCCAGCAGCCGCTGGGCATCCAGCGGGCTGGCGCTGATGACGGTAAGCAGCGTGCCGGGCCGTGCAAGCCGGGCAATCGCCAGCGCATCGGCGGACCCGGCCAGCGCTGGCAGATCAAGACGCTGGCCGGCCTTGGGCAAAGCAAAAGCGGAAAGCTGCGGCAGCAGCGCAGAAGAAGAGGCGGACACGGGGAATCTTTGCAGGCAACTGGAGAGAGGGCGGAATTATAAGCCCGCGAGTTTTCGCCCTTTGGGTTGCAAGGCCAATGTTGTTCCCGTGCAGCGAAGGGGAACCCGGTCCCGCTTCGCTGCATCAATGCGACTCGCTAGAGCGTGGCCCCGAGAATGTCGCAAAAAACGAGTCGCGGCGGTGAGGCCAGCAGTCTTTCGAACTCACCGAGCGCGTGTTTGATCGGAGCCGAGTCCAGGTGGGCTTGGCAGGCAGCGATATCCCGATAGACCTCGTAGACCAGGAAGCGGACATCGCTCTTTTGGTCGCGGTGGATCGCATAGTGGATACAGCCGGGCTCCTGGCGGGTGGTCTCCAGCAGTCCCTTCAACAGGATTTCCAGTTCCTTGCCGAAGGCTGGTTTGGCTTCAAGTTCTGCGAACAATGTTTGCACGGACTTTCCTTTCGATAGTAGTGGCGGGAGGCGCCATGTTCTCGGAGTCCGTGCGGGAGCGATTGTAGAAATGCGTCTTGTGCCTGGCTGTGGCCAGGTAGGCCTGGGGCGACGCCTGTGCGAAGGAACGGAAGTCGCGGATGAAGTGCGACTGGTCGTAGTAGCCGTGGGCCAAGGCGGTGTCGAGTGCATTGGCATTGGGAGTGAGCAGGAGTGCCCTTGCCGTCTTTTGAAATCGGACCAGCCGCCGGAATTCGGAGGGGCGTTGGCCGGTGAGGCCCTGAAACCGCCGTTCCAACTGGCGCCGCCCCAGGCCCAAGCTAGTCGACAGCGTCTCGATGGATAGGGATGGGGCGCCGTAGAGCATGGAGACCGCCGCTTCCACGACCTCGTCCTTTGCTGTGGCCGCCAGCCTGGAACGCAGGAATGCGACGATGAGCGATGTCCGCGCTTCGTGGGATTTTGCATCCGCAACGTTCGCGGCGACGATTCTTCCTGCTGATCCCCAGATGTCATCCATGGCTTCGGCGCAGTCGATCAGTTCTTCACCGGGGATGTCCAGGAAGCGATGGAGCATACCTGCGCGAAAGCGGACGGCGATGAATCCAGTGTCCTGCGCGGGCATGAGTTCCAGGGCAGTGCGGCGAAGGCAAAACAAGTGTGCCTTCTCGCTGCGGGGGCTCATTGAAGCGTCGTATTCAAAGGGCTTCCGATAGTGGAAATAGAGCTCGGCGCCGGTTCCCGGCAGTAGGGTCGGCAGGGCTAGCGTTTCCTTGGCATCGCTTTCCCAGCCCCATAGCCGGTCTACGTAGGGAGCAAGGTCCAGCGGTGGAAAGTATGTGAACTGGCGCATTTCTTAACGGGGGCGGTGAGCGCGGAATTATATGCATGCAGTCTTGGATGCTTGGACTGCGTTGGACTTGATGTTAGTCCCGATATGGGACTATAGTGCCGCCATGCAGATCGTTGCCGTCAAATTCCTTCGTGCCTTCTGGGAAAGACACCCGGATGCCGAGCAGCCTTTGAAGGCTTGGGTGGATGAGGTGAGGAAGGCCGAGTGGTCGCAGTCGGCAGACGTAAAAGCGCAATACAGGAGCGCCAGCATTCTCCAGAACCGGCGCGTCGTGTTCAACATCAAAGGTAACGACTATCGCTGGGTGGTTTCGGTGGCTTATCGCTACCAAGCGGTCTACGTGAAATTTATCGGCACGCACAAAGAGTACGACGCGATTGATGCCGAAACCGTTCAGATGGAGATATGACATGGAAATCCGCCCCATCCACACCAAAGCCGACTACAAGGCCGCGCTGCGTGCGCTGTCTGTCTATTTTGACAATGAGCCCGAACCAGGGTCGGCCGATGGGGATCGCTTTGAAGTCCTGCTGACCCTCGTCGAAGCCTACGAGGCCAAGCACTATCCAATCGGCTTGCCCGATCCGGTGGAAGCCATCAAGTTTCGTATGGAACAGGCAGAACTCACGCCGAAAGATCTTGTGCCTTCCATCGGGCAGTTGAATCGCGTCTACGAAGTCTTGAACCGCAAACGTCCGTTGACGCTCCGGATGATCTGGAATCTCCATCAGAAGCTCGGCATTCCTGCCGACTGTTTGATTCAACCGCCCAAGGTTGCCGTCGCTGCGTGATGGGGCGGTGACGAAGCCTTTCTTTCGGTCGGAAGAGATCGGTTAACATCGAGCGGAATTTACAAGGGGACGGGTGTGAAACCATCAACGGCGTTAAATCAGAACCGTGAATTGATTCGGCAAGTCGTGCTGAGTCATCGCACCAATAACCCCCGTGTATTCGGTTCTGTCATGCGTGGCACAGATACCGAAAGCAGTGATTTGGATTTGCTGGTTGATCCCCAGCCTGGGGCGACATTGTTCGATCTGGGCGCGATACAGATTGAACTTCAGACTTCGTTGGGTGTTTCTGTCGACGTATTAACGCCGAAGGATTTGCCCAAAAAATTCCGTGAGCAGGTACTGGAAGAGGCGATGCCTGTATGACGGGAATGGATAGCCGCCACGCAGACTATGTTGAATTGATGCTGAATGCAGCGACTCAAGCGCGTAGCTATGTTGACGGAATCAGCAAGGACGACTTTCTTGCCGATGCAAAGACGCAAGATGCCGTCATGATGAAATTGCTGGTCATCGGTGAATTGGCCGTTCAGTTACTCGATGAGCACGCTGTTTTCGTCGGCAACCACCCTGAGATTCCCTGGCATCAGATGAAGGGAATGCGCAACCGGATGGCGCATGGCTACTTTGAGTTGGATCTCGATGTTGTTTGGGAAACGATCCAAGTGGCCATCCCGGATCTGGAAACGAAATTACATTCGATTATTTAAGCGCAGGGGAAATCATCGTCTGCGGTGGATCAACCTCCCAGAACTAAGGAAACGCCGAACAAGCCCTCACGTCATGAAGACGAGAGAGCGAATTTCGACGGAAACGAGAAATGAGCAGCAAGATGCGCGCGCCGTCGTCCTGGAGGAGCCCCAGCGATGGGGGATTTCCCCTCATTTCGCTCATACTGGACGCACCTCTCCCGTCAGCGGTCG
>DASUJA010000230.1:0-15817 GCA_036279515.1 Rhodocyclaceae bacterium
GCTCGCGCCGCAGAAGGGGCACTTCCGTGAAGTGCCCCTTCTGCGGCGACGCCGACACCCAGGTCGTCGATACACGGGCCAATGACGACGGCGACACGATTCGCCGCCGCCGCCGTTGTGCCGCCTGCGACAAGCGTTTCACCACCTACGAACGGGTGGAGTTGCAGCTGCCGCAGATCGTCAAGAAGAACGGTAGCCGTACCGATTTCAGCCGCGACAAACTCATGGCCAGCATGATGCTCGCCCTGCGCAAGCGGCCCGTGACCATGGAAAGCCTCGATGCTGCCGTGGATCGCATCGCCGAAATACTGGTGAGCCTGGGCGAGCGGGAAGTGCCGTCCGAACGGGTGGGCGAACTGGTGATGCGCGAGCTGAAGAAGCTCGACAAGGTTGCCTACGTGCGCTTCGCTTCCGTGTATCGCAACTTCGAGGACGTGGATGCGTTCTCCAACGCCATCCGCGAAGTGGCGGAGCCGCGCAGTCGTCGCGGCGAGTAAACCTCCGCCTCCCATCTTCTTTCTCTTCGGGCCAGCCCTTGAGCTTCTCCGCTGCTGATTCCGCCTACATGGCCCAGGCACTGCGTCTGGCCCATCGTGGCCTCTTCACCACGACCCCCAATCCCCGCGTCGGCTGCGTGCTGGTGAAGGACGGTGCGGTGATCGGCGAAGGCTGGCACGAGAAAGCCGGCGAACCCCATGCCGAAGTCCATGCCCTGCGTGCCGCCGGTGACGCGGCAAAAGGCGCCACCGCCTACGTGACTCTGGAACCTTGCGCCCATTTCGGCCGCACGCCCCCTTGTGCCGAAGCCTTGGTGGAAGCCGGCGTTGCCCGCGTGGTGGCGGCCATGACCGACCCCAACCCGCTGGTGGCGGGCCGTGGTCTGGAGCGGCTGCGCGCCGCGGGCATCGTAGCCGAATCCGGTTTGCTGGAAGCAGAGGCCAAGGAGCTCAACATCGGTTTCGTCTCCCGCATGTCCCGTGGCCGCCCTTGGTTGCGGCTCAAGGTGGCGACCAGTCTGGACGGCAAGACGGCGCTGAACAACGGCGTTTCCCAGTGGATCACCGGCCCCGATGCCCGCCGCGACGGCCATGCCTGGCGTGCCCGCAGTTGCGCCATGCTCACCGGCATTGGCACCGTGCGCGACGACGATCCGCGTCTGTCGGTGCGGGATGTGCCGGGCCTCGTGAATCCGCGTCAGCCTCTGCGCGTGGTGGTGGATAGCCGCCTGGAAACGCCCTTGAATGCCCAGATTCTGGAAGGCGCTCAAGGCGCCAATAAAGTGCTGATTGCAGCTGCCGTGGACGATGCGGCTCGCCGTGCCGCCCTGGAACATCGTGGCGCCGACGTGGTGGTGGTGCCGAATGCCCTAGGCAAGGTGGACCTGTCCGCCTTGCTTCAAGAGCTGGCGCTCCGCGGCATCAACGAAGTCATGGCCGAGGCCGGCTTCAAGCTCAACGGCTCCTTGTTGCGGGAAGATTGCGTGGATGAACTGCTGATCTACCAAGCCCCCGTGCTGCTGGGCGATAAGGCGCGGGGCATGTTCAATCTGCCCGAACTCACCGACCTGTCGACCAAGCGGGAACTGAAAATCATCGACCGCCGCATGATCGGCGAAGACCTGCGCACCATCGCCCGGTTCCGGTAGCTCGCGTACACGCAGGGGCGTGCATGTTTCATCGATGCAGCCGTGTGCCGAAAACCCGGACCCCATCTACATCTTCCGGCGATGGAATCAGCCATGAACGCCCGCGCGCATACGGGAGATATCCCGTGCTTGCCTTCCCAGATTTCGCTACGCCAAATCGGGGTTACTTGGCGCTTAACCGCACACCGGGCAGCCAGGGTCTTTCGGCACACGCACTTCGCGCCATTCCATCCGCAGTCCGTCCAGCAGCAGTAGTCGTCCGGCGAGGGACTGACCACAGCCTGCCAGGAGTTTGAGAGCTTCGGCGGCCTGCATGGCGCCGATGATGCCGGTGAGCGGCGCGAAGACGCCAGTGACGGCGCAGCGCAATTCCTCCACGTCCTCGGCTTCCGGAAACAGGCAGTGGTAGCAGGGGGCGTTGTCGGAACGTGGATCGAACACGGCGATCTGGCCGTCGAATTTGATGGCCGCACCCGAAACCAGGGGCTTGCCGGCCTTCACGCAAGCGCGATTCACTGCGTGGCGAGTGGTGAAGTTGTCGCAGCAATCCAGCACCAGATCGGCTGCGGCCACTTCGTCGTCCAGCCGTTCGCCGGAAAGCCGCTCCTGGATCGGTACGACGCGGCAGGCCGGATTGATGGCAGCCAGCGATGAAGCGGCTGATTCCACCTTGGGCAGGCCGATGCTGGTTTCCCGGTGGAGGATTTGCCGTTGCAGGTTGGTGGCGTCCACTGTGTCGCCGTCGGCGATCACCAGTGTGCCTACGCCGGCAGAAGCCAGATAGAGCGCGGCGGGTGAACCCAGGCCGCCAGCGCCGATTACCAGCACGCGAGCGGCCAGGAAGCGTTCCTGGCCTTCCACGTCGATCTCAGGCAGCAGGATGTGGCGGCTGTAGCGGAGGAGTTGTTGGTCGTTCACGTTGGATAACGCCACTCCCGCTGTCACAGGAACGACGAGGGGGGGAGGGAGGCTTACTTTTCTTCCCGCAGATCCGGCGGCGTTTCGTCGTGGTCGCCGTGGGGGTGCTTGTCCCAGGCCTTGGAATAGACCTCGTGGGATTTTTTGATGAGTCGTTCCGGCTGCTGCATGTTGCGCAATTGGGTCTCTTCGCAGAAGTAGATCACTGCGCGGCCCAACTGATGAACCACCGAGTTGTCCAGGTGGAAGCCCTGGCGGATCAGGGCCGTTTCCAGGCCCTGCAAGGTGTACTGGTGGATGCTGTAGCGGACCGTGAGGCCATTGTCGTGATGGCCGATTTCCACTTCCAGATCGTCCAGGCTGGAGAGCAGTTGCCGAGCTTCTTCCGGCTGTTCCGGGCGGGCGTGGTCGAAGCGGATTTCCCGCTGCTTGCGCTCGCCCGGATGGGGATCGAACATGGGCGGATTCCGGTCGTGGCCCCGCGCCTGGTCGCGCAGCTGACGGGCCTTTTCAGGGGTCATCTTGAGCGGTTTGGCGGAGTCCGACATGGTGCGCTCCTTATTTCTTCTGGATGATCTGCCAGGCCTTCAGCAGGTTCAGGGCCTGACCCAACTGATAGTCGTCCTTGGACGCGAACTCCAGAGGTTTGCCCAGAGGCTCGTCGTCCATTTCATTCTTCTTCGACTTGGTTTTGCTCTTCGCGTCCGGAACGGCGGCGGTTGATTTGTCCTTGTCGTTTTCCAGATGGTGCTCCAGATCGGCTTCGCGCAGACGCTCGCGGGCTGAGCCGTTGGGGCTCTCTTCCACGATCACGTCGGGCGTGATGCCCTTGGCCTGGATGGAACGACCGCTGGGCGTGTAGTAGCGAGCGGTGGTGAGCTTGATCGCGGTGCTGTTGGATAGGGGCAGCACGGTCTGCACGGAACCCTTGCCGAAGGTTTGGGTGCCCATGATGACGGCACGCTTGTGATCCTGCAGGGCACCGGCCACGATTTCAGATGCGGAGGCGGAGCCGCCGTTCACCAGCACGACCATGGGGATGTCGCGGGAACCGGCGGGCAGATCCTTGAGCACGTCGCCGCGACCGCGCTGGTAGTCCTCGGGGATTGCCAGGAACTTGCGCTTGGCGTCGTCGGTGCGACCGTCGGTGGAAACCACCAGGGCCTTGGCCGGCAGGAACGCGGCGGAAACACCCACGGCGCTGTTGAGCAGGCCGCCTGGATCGTTGCGCAGATCCAGCACCAGACCGCGCAGGTTGCCCTTAGCGTCCTTGTTCATCTTGTCCAGGGCCTTCACCACATCGGCGGTGGTTTCTTCCTGGAACTGGGTCACGCGCACGTAGCCGAAGCTGTCGTCGAGCACTTTGGCCTTGACGCTCTGAACCTTGATCTTGTCGCGGACGATGGTGATTTCGATAGGCTTGGGTTCGCCCTTGCGCACGATGGTCAGACGGATCGGGGTCTTGGGCTTGCCGCGCATGCGCTTGACCGCGTCGGACAAGGTCATGCCGCGCACCGGGGTGTCGTCGAGCTTGATGATGAAGTCGCCCGCCTGAACACCGGCCTTGTAGGCGGGCGTGTCTTCGATGGGGGACACGACTTTGACGAAGCCGTCTTCCATGCCCACTTCGATGCCCAGGCCGCCGAACTCGCCTTGGGTGCTGACTTGCAGATCCTTGAAGGCGTCCGCATCCAGATAGGTGGAGTGGGGGTCCAGATTGGAGAGCATGCCGCTGATGGCGTAGGTCAGCAGCTTCTTGTCGTCCACCGGCTCTACATAGCCTTGCTTGATGGCATTAAAAACGTCGGCGAAGCTGCGCAATTCCTCGATGGGCAGGCCGCCCACGGACTTGGGTTCATCCTTGCCGATGGCAGCGATGTTGAGGCTGGCGAGGACGCCGACCACTACGCCGATGCCGATAAGGCCGATGTTGCGCAGCTTGTTGCTCATGGAATATTCCTAGGGGTGCCCACCAGGGCGAAAATCAGGCTGAAATCAGCGCAGGGAGGCCCATTTGAGCGGGTCGAAGGGCTGGCCCTGGTGACGGAGTTCAAAGTATAAACCTGATTCTCCCTGGCCCCCGCTGCTGCCCACAGCCGCCACAGCCTCGCCGGCCTTCACGCTCTGGCCTGCCTGACGGAACAGGGATTGGTTATTCCCGTAGATGGATAGATAACCGTCGCCGTGGTCAACAATCAGCAAGTTGCCGAAGCCTCGCAGCCAGTCGGAAAACACCACTTGCCCAGCCGCCACTGCCTTGACCTCGGCGCCTTCGGTGGCGCGGATGAACAGGCCCTTCCATGTGGTTCCGCCGTCGGCCCGTGGGCTGCCGAAACGGGCAGTCACGTCGCCGCGAACAGGCAGACGCAGCTTGCCGCGCAGGGCGGCGAAGGCGCCGCTGGCGCTGGCGTCTGGCGTGGCGTCATTGCGCAGAACGGGGCCGGAAGTCGCGGCCTCCTTCTTGCCTGGGTTCTTGGCGATACGTTCGGTGGGCGCAGGTTTGGGATGGGACCGGGCCATGCGGGCCAAGCCTTCGATCAACTTAGACAGACGCTGCTCGTTCCCCTTGAGGGTGGCGATTTCCTTGCGCTGATCCTTGATCTTGTCGGCAATACGGGCCAGCACCGCCTGACGTTCCTTTTGTTTCGCCACCAGAGCGGCGCGGCTTTCCTGGGCCTGCTTTTCGATGGCGGCCAATTCGGTGGCCTTGTCCCGGCGGGCGTCGGCGAGGCGTTGCTTTTCGGCCAGGGTGTCGCGCAGGCGGCCGAGCAATTGGGCTTTGGCTTTGGATAGCTGAGTCAGGAAATATTGGTCCTGGGCCATACGGTTCGGGTCTTCGCCCGACAGCAGCAGTTGTAGCGCGTCCGTGTCGCCATGGACGAAGTGCCGGTAGAGTAGGCCGGCGAGCTGCTTCTGCTGGGCGTCCACCTGTTGGCCCAATGTGGATGACTGCTGCTCCAGTTGGCCGATTTCGGTCTGAACCGCGCTGCGGCTTTCCGTCAGTTCACGCAGCTTGCGGTTGGCGGTGGAGATGGAGGATTCCGCGTCCCGTAGCTGGTCGGTGAGGTTGGCCTTCGACGCTTCGCTCTTGGCTAGGTCTTGGCGCAGGCCTTCGATGCGGCCCTGGATTTCCTTGAGTTCGGCTTTCTTGCCGTCGGAGGGGGTGGCGAAGGCCGGCTGCGACAACAAGGCCAGCGTAATGGCTGTCACTCCCGCGTAGGCGCACCAACGGAGGTGCCCCCGGGGTGCAGGAGTCCATGGGCCGGGGAAAAGGCTGGATCCCCGCACCCCAAGGGCACTTCCTTCGGGGCGCTTTCGCGGGGATGACGGACACATTGGGATGGATCAGGCCTTTGCTTTCCCCTGCGCGGCCACGGCTGCCTGAGCGGCGGCGATGGCTTCGGGATCGGCCAGGTAGTAGTTGCGGATGGGGCGGCAGTTTTCGTCCAGTTCATACACCAAGGGCTGGGCGGTGGGGATGTTGAGGCCCACGATGTCCTTGTCGGACACGTTGTCCAGATACTTGATCATGGCGCGGATGCTGTTGCCGTGAGCGGCGACGAGGATTTGCTTGCCTGCCAGAATTTGGGGAACGATCACGGTTTCCCAGTAGGGCACGGCGCGGGCCACGGTGTCCTTGAGGCATTCGGTGCGGGGGAACTGGCTCTTGGGCAGGGCGGCGTAGCGGGGATCGTCCAGGGTCAGGCGCTCGTCGCCTTCCTTGATGGCGGGAGGCGCGGTGTCGTAGGCGCGGCGCCAGATCAGCACTTGCTCGTCGCCAAACTTGGCGGCGGTTTCGGCCTTGTTAAGGCCTTGTAGGTCGCCGTAGTGGCGCTCGTTCAGGCGCCAGCTGTGCTCCACGGGAATCCAGAGTTGGTCCAGTTGTTCCAACACCATGTTGAGGGTCTTGTTCGCGCGCTTGAGCACCGAAGTGAAGGCCATGTCGAAGCGGAAACCTTTTTCTTTGAGCAGCTTGCCGGCAGCAACGGCTTCTTGCACGCCCAGTTCGGTGAGGTCTACGTCGGTCCAGCCGGTGAAGCGGTTTTCTTTGTTCCAGGTGGACTCGCCGTGGCGCAGAAAGACAATCTTGTACATGGAATGAATTCCCGGGGTGAAGTGATAAAACCTGGCCCCGGATCAGCCGGCGGGCGGCGTTTTTGCCGGATATCGCCTGATGGCGCGTCCGTCGGGGGCAGAAGCCCGGTATTCTATAATATTCGTCCCCCTTAACTTCCCTCTCCATCGACCTCCGCCGCCATGAAGCACCCCATCGAAGACCTGAAAGACAAGCAGGAGCACATCGAGACTGCGGCCCGGTCCCTGAAGGCTATGGCGCATCCCTTGCGATTGAAGATTCTTTGCGTGATCGGTGCCGAGGAAGTTTGCGTGCAGGACATCGTGGACGCCGTGGGCACTTCCCAGAGCAACATCTCCCAGCATTTGGCGATCCTGCGCGACAAGGGGGTGCTGCAAACCCGCAAGGACGCCAATCGCGTCTATTACCGGGTGGCGGACCAGCGCACGCTCCAGTTGATCGGCATGATGCGCGAAGTCTTCTGTGGCGTCCCCGCTGTCTGAATAGTTCAGCGCGGAGAACGCTTGCTCCAACTCCCTTAATTCTTACTTCTGACAAGCCAATGATCGATTTCCTGCAACAGAACATTTTTCTGGTGGGCTTGGTTCTCACCAGCGGCGGCATGCTTCTTTGGACCCTGGTTCAGGGCGATGCAGGCGGTATCTCCGCCGCACAGGCCACCCTCAAGATCAATCGCGAGGACGCCCTGGTGGTGGACGTGCGCGAAGCCGCTGAGTGGTCCAAAGGCCATATCGCCAACGCTCGCCACCTGCCCCTGGCCCAGTTGGAAAAACGCCTGAACGAACTCGAGAAGTTCAAGGATCGCCCAGTGATCGCCGTGTGCGCCAGCGGCAATCGTTCCGCCAATGCCTGCAAGGTGCTGACGAAAGCTGGTTTCACCCAGGTGTTCAATTTGAATGGCGGGATGACTTCCTGGGCCGAAGCTGGCCTGCCTGTTACTACCAAGTAATTAATTGGCGGACGCCTCCATGCCCAAAGTGTTGATGTACTCCACGGCGGTCTGTCCCTACTGTGTTCGTGCGGAACAACTACTGCGAGCCCGGGGTGTGACCGAAATCGAGAAGATTCGCATCGATCTGGAACCCGAGCATCGGGACGAAATGATGCAAAAAACTGGTCGCCGGACCGTACCCCAGATTTATATCGGCGATACCCACGTAGGCGGTTGCGACGACCTCTACGAACTGGACCGGCAGGGCAAGCTGGTCCCCTTGCTGGTCGGCTGACCGTCACCGGCTTTTCTACTTTCCTAAAACGAGTTCATCATGAGCGAACAGCAACAGCAGGCCATCTTCAGCATCGAAAAAATCTACGTGAAGGATCTGTCCCTGGAGGTGCCCAATGCGCCCTTCGTCTTCATGGAACAGGAAGCCCCCGCCATTGAAGTGCAACTTCAGAACACCGCAACCCCCGTGGGCGAAGGCATGTTCGAAGTGACCCTGACCGTCACCGTGACCGCCAAGAACGGCGAGAAGGGTTACTTCCTGGTGGAAGCCGCCCAGGCCGGCATCTTCCGTATCGAAGGCGTGCCTGAGGAAAGCGTCGAGCCCATCCTTGGCATCGCTTGCCCCAACGTGCTCTTCCCCTATGCCCGCGAGACCGTGTCCGACGCAGTGAACCGCGCCGGCTTCCCGCCCGTGATCCTGGCCCCGGTCAACTTCGAAGCCCTGTATCAGCAGCGCCAGGAAGCCCAGGCCCAAGGCCAAAGCGGCGAACTGACCATTCAGTAGACGTCACCATGGCGCGCGCCTTTCTTTCCTCTCTGTTTGCGGCCGGTCTGGCCCTGGCCGCGGTGCCGGCGCTTGCGCTGGACTACCGCTCCGTGGCCGAGCCCAGCATCCTTTGGGATGCGCCCTCCGCCAAGGCCAAGCGGCAATTCATCATCGCCCGCGGCACCCCCGTCGAGGTGGTGATGGGGCAGGGGGTATGGAGCAAGGTGCGCGACGCCAGCGGCCATCTGCTCTGGATCGAGAACAAGGCGTTGTCCTCGCGCCGTACCGTGATGGTGAAGGCCGACAAAGCCCCGGTTCGCGCCCAGGCCGACGACAAGTCCCCCTTAGTTTTCGAGGCCGAAAAAGACGTGGTGCTGGATTGGCTGGAAACCGGCCCCGCCGGCTGGGTCAAAGTGAAGCATCGTGACGGCCAAGCGGGCTTCGTTCGCGTTGGCCAAGTCTGGGGGCTGTGATTAGACCCATGAAATTTTTGCGCTGCTCCTTATGAACGTCGTCGTCATTGGTGCCGGTGCGTGGGGCACCGCCCTTGCCATTGCTTTTGCTAACCGGCATCGCGTCAGTCTGCAAATTCGCGATGCAGAGCAGGCTGCCCAGCTTCAGTCCGCACGCGAAAATGCTCGCTACCTACCCGGTTGTTTGTTTCCGGAAGGTCTATCGGTTGTCGTCGGCCCTGCCGTCGCGACAGATGCCGATTTGGTCGTAATCGCAACGCCCATGGCGGGCCTGCGTGCCACTGTCGAATACCTTGCGCGCGAAGCGCCCTTGGTCCCTTTCCTTTGGGCCTGTAAGGGCCTGGAAGCCGGCAGCGGGCTGCTGCCTCATCAGGTAGTGGCGCAGCTTGGTGTGAGCTGCGCCTACGGTGCGCTCACCGGCCCCAGCTTTGCCGAGGAAGTGGCCCGTGGCTTGCCCACCGCCATTGCACTTGCATCCAACGATGCCGCTTTCCTTGGTCGTTTGATTCCCGAGCTCAACGGCAGCCGGCTGCGGCTCTATGCCAACGAAGATTTGGTAGGTGCCGAGGTCGGTGGCGCGGTGAAGAACGTGCTCGCCATTGCGACGGGCATTTGCGATGGTCTGGGTCTCGGCCTCAATGCCCGCGCTGCACTTATCACGCGTGGTTTGGCAGAAATCACCCGCTTCGGCGTCGCTCTCGGTGCACGCACGGAGACCTTCATGGGCCTCACAGGCATGGGCGACTTGATCCTCACCTGCACCGGCGACCTGTCGCGCAATCGCCGTGTCGGGCTTGCTCTGGCACAGGGGCGAGCCCTGAGTGACATCACCCGCGATCTCGGTCACGTGGCCGAAGGCGTGCTGACTGCGCGAGAAGTTGCACGCAGGGCAGTCTCGCTGAATGTGGACATGCCAATTACCGCAGCCGTGTGCAGCGTGCTTGATGGCGCACTCTCTCCTTCCGCCGCTGTTGAACGCCTCATGAGCCGCGACCCCAGGGGGGAATGAAGCCCTCGGTTGAGAGGGGGCAAGGAGAGCGTCAATCCGGGGCGGGCGCTTACCGAATTTCCTAGAAATAATCAGCAATTCCCTACGCAAAATGCAGTATTGGCCGACTGAGGCTTTCGGGGTGTCTACGTAAAAATTAGACATTCCGGGGAAAATCTCACGGGCGGCCCCATTTGACCCGCTGAGTACCCGAGAAAAGACGATCTGCCGCGCAATGCGGCTTGGAACTTGTTCCATTACTTTTCGATGGGTTGTGGGAAATGAATAGGTATTTACCGCTTGCCTCCCTGAACAAGGGCTGCTTGTGCCCTGCTGCTGTCTTCGCGTCAGGAATGACGGCGAAGAGCGATGGAGGCGTGGCGGCTGCCAAATGGGATGGATTTCCTCCCGTGGTGCAATTGCTCACCCGCCAGAAGCCGGGAGCGGCTAATCGATGCGCCAAGCTGGCTCTGGCTTGTTCCATCTTCCCCGGCAACACCGGCTACTACGAAGATGAATAATATTTTTTCAAGGGCACTCCTCCTGACGGGGGGGGTGCTGGGCTGTCTAGCGGTGAGCGACGTTTGGGCTCAGCCTGTCGAGCAGAATTCGATTGAGGTTCCCCCGCCGTTGATGCGCGACACGGCACCTTCGGCGTTTGATGGTGCGGCGGATAGTGGTGCGGTTCAGGGCAATAGCCTGCAATCGCCGCCCCAATTGAGCACTGCGCTGCCTGCGAATGCAGATGTCCATGTTCGGCGCCTCGCTTCGATGGTACGGCAGATACTCGAGCGGTCTCCTGAACTCATGCAGGCGGAAGCGGAAAGCCGGCAGACAGATTCCCAGCTCAGCGAAGCCAAAGCCAATCGGTGGCCCACCTTGGCAGTGACGGGGAATGCCGGGCGGGAGACACAGCGTTATGGCGCGTCATCCCGCACCTTGGAATTCAATGCGCAGCGACAGTTGCAGACGCGCATTGCGATGCCGATTGTGGATCTAGAAAATGAAGCGACGATACGGCAGCGCGAATCCAAGGTGGTCGTTGCGGATTGGGCGCTGACTGACGTTCGTGATCGAGTGGTATTGCGTGCGGTCGACGCCTATGCCGAAATTCTCCGGGCCACGCAGTTGATGGAGTTGGCACGGGACAACCTCAAGACCCACCGGGCCTATGTGGCGCAGATGAAGGAAATCGCCCGGACCGACATCGGCCGTGCGTCCGATCTTCCCGTGGCGGCTGCCCGCGTTTCGCTGGCGGAATCGGTACTGACGAGTCGCTTGAGCCGACTCGAAGCGGCCCGGGTGCAATGGAGTGTGCTGAGCGGTTTGGCGTCGCCGCAATTCGGTCGCGACGGTTTCAATGTGCCGATGCCCATGCTTCCCTCGACGTTGGATGCGGCGGTGGCCCATGCGCAGGAAAACAGTCCGCAATTGCGTCAGGCGCAGGCAAATATGGATGTGGCTCAGAAGCAGATCGACATTGCCAAATCCGCCTGGTATCCGAAGCTCAATGCTGAAACGCGAATGACTTCCGGGAACGATTACGGCGGCATTGCGGGCGGGCAGAGTGATCGGTACTACGGCTTGGGCGTGGAATGGCGGCTGGGGGCGTCCACGCACTACGCGAATAACACCGCAGTGGAAAGCCTGATGGCGGCAACGCATGCACGGGATTCGATGGTCCTGAAAATTCGCGGCGACGTAACCACCCAGTGGTATGACGCCCTGGCGGCGGTGGCTTCCATGAAAAGCTTTGACGACTACGTGTCCAGCGCTGGTCAGGTGGTTTCCGCTTACAAGGATCAATTCAAGATTGGTCGTCGTTCGCTTCTCGATGTGCTGAATGCCGAGAACGAACTGTTTACTGCGCGCTCCAATGCAACCACGGCCCGCGTTGATGCCGCCGTCGCTGCCTGGCACTTGCTTTCCCTACAGGGAAGCCTGCGTCAGGAGCTTGGGCTCTAACGGCGCGCAAAGTCATGCAACCCATCTGGTATGCCGCTGCGGACCTTGCGCTACAGCAAGGGCGCCGACTGTCGCCCGGAGATCTGTGCGCAGCGGTGACGGCCTTGCCGGAGATCGTTGAACCAGAGGCAGCGGCGACGGCGTTGCATGTCTTCGGATTTAACGCACAGGTACGGCATTTCCGTCAGGCGCGCAGTCTGGTGGATCTCCACTGCCTTCCTGCACTGGTAAAGCTCAAGTCGGGTTCGTGGGTCGTTTTGCTTGGGGCTGATGGCGCCCATGTGAAGCTGCGTGAATATGCCGCCGATCATGGTGCCGGGAATGAACGTCCAGCAACCGTTCAATGGACGCTCGCCGCCTTGCAGGATGCCCATGACGGCCTTGCAATTACCTCCTTGCCGCTGACGGATGTGGCCGACGAAGCCAATACCGATTGGTTCTGGGGCACCTTCAAGCGTTTGCGTCCCTATTACGGCGATTGCGCGACGGTGGCGGTATTGGTCAATGTGCTGGCCCTTGCCGGCTCCATGTTCTCCATGAACGTGTATGACCGGATCATCCCCAACGGCGCGTTCCATTCTCTTTGGGTGTTGGCCCTGGGCGTCTTGCTGGCGGGTGCTTTTGAGACAGCCTTGCGTACCCTGCGCGCCCATGTGTTGGATGAAGCGGGTCGGCGGGCGGACCTGACTTTGTCGGCCACCATCTTCCGCCAGATTGTTGGATTGCAAGCCGGGGATCGTCCTTCATCCAGCGGTCAGTTGGCTGGCCAGTTACGTGAGTTCGAGTCGGTGCGGGAGTTTGTCAGTTCGACAACTCTTGTCGCCATGACGGATTTCCCGTTCGCGCTGCTGTTTATCGGCGTCATCGCATTTATCGGCGGCTGGCTGGCGGTGGTTCCGATCATCGCGGCCATTGTCGTTGTCGGCATGGGGTTCGCGTCCCACTGGCCCATGCGCAACTCCGTCGAGAAATATCAGTACGAGAACACTCAAAAACATGCGTTCCTCGTGGAGGCCCTGGAGCGCCTGGAAACCATCGAAGCCCTCGGTGCCGCAGCAACTATTCGTTGGCGTTGGGAACGGTTGAGCGCCATGGTGGCGCGCAGTGCAATGGAAAGCCGATTTGTTTCCTCGCTGACTTTGAATCTGGCCCAGTTCGCCCAGCAATCGGCCAGCACCATACTGATCGTGGCCGGCGTCTATCTCATCCTCGACGGCCACCTGACAACCGGCGCGTTGATCGGATCGGGCATCCTTGCCAGCCGGGCACTGGGACCCATGGGGCAAATCGCGGCCTTGCTGGCGCGATGGGAGCACACCAAGCTGGCCTATCAGTCCATACAGAAACTGATGCAACTGCCGTCGCGTACCGACCCGACCAAAACCTACATCCACATCGAGAAAAAGCCAGAGGAATTGCGGGTCGAAGCCGTCCGCTTCGCCTATCCCCGTACCGACCGCGTGGTGCTTGATCTCGGCGGACTGCGTCTATCTCGCGGCGAAATCGTCGCTGTCATGGGGCCTGTGGGCTCGGGCAAGTCGACCCTCTTGCGCGTTCTTGCCGGACTCCAAGTTCCAGAGCATGGGCGGATATTGTTGGATGGCGTAGATGCGAGGCAGCTCTCGCCTGCCGACTGGAGAGCCTCCATTGGCTGGGTTGGGCAGGATGCCGTTCTGTTCCGGGGGACCTTGCGCGAGAACCTCCTGATTGCAGCCCCCGAGGTGAGCGACGGGCGATTCCTCGAAGTTTTGCGACTTTGCGGTCTCGACATGCTGGCGGCCAACCATTCCGAAGGCTTGGACATGCAGCTGGGTGAATCGGGCGCGGCCCTATCTGGTGGCCAGCGGCAAATGGTGGTGCTCGCACGGGCGCTCTTGGCCGAATGCCCGATCCTGCTGTTGGACGAGCCCACGAGCGCTTTTGACGTGCCGGGCGAACAGGCCTTGCTGGAACGCTTGAAACCAGAATTCGCAGATCGGCTCGTCGTGCTGGCGACGCACCGTCCCGCACCTTTGCAGTTGGCGCAACGACTGGTCATTCTCGACCGTGGTCAAGTAGCCGCCGATGGTCCCCGCGACGCAGTGCTTGCCGCCGTCAAGGATGGACTGGTGATGCGAAGCGGAGCCGCCGCAGCCCCCCAGGTGCCGGTCACGGGAGGGAGCGCGAGATGATTGCGTGGCTTCAGCGGCTGGTCGCTACTTATTGGAAGGGTGCGCAATCCGTAGCAACGCCTGACTTCAAGGCGGATCCGGAATTGCAGGCGCGAGTGAAGACCTTGCGTCAGGCCAACGCATTGCAAGCCCTGCGGGACCAAGTGTCTGACCTCTATCTCGATCCCTTGCAGCCCATGCCGCCTTGGACCCGGCATTCGATCAAGGTGAGCGCTACGGTCATCGCCGTATTTTTCGTTTGGGCCGCCATCGCGAAGCTCGATGAGGTGACGACGGGCATCGGCAAAGTGGTTCCCAGCAGCCGCGAACAAATTGTTCAGGCAGCCGAGGCAGGCGTGATTTCAGAGTTCCTGGTTCACGAAGGCGACGTGGTCGAAGTGGGCCAGCCGCTGTTGCGCATCGACGACGTGAAGCTAGGCGCCACCATGCAGGAGAGCCAAGCGCGAATCGATGCCCTGGAAGCTGCCGCTGCCCGGCTGCGTGCAGAAGGGCATGGAGGTGCGCCTCAGTTCCCCCCTGAACTTTCCCGACGTAATCCTGGCGTGGTGAAGTCGGAACTCGATGCCCTTACGGCGAGAAGGCAGTCCCTGGACTCGACGCTTTCCGGTTTGCAGCAGAGCCTCAAACTGGCGACGGACGAGTTGGCAATGACGGAGCCGCTGGCCGCCAAGGGACTGGTTTCGGATATTGACGTCTTGCGCTTGCGCCGGACGGTCGCCGAATTGAGAAGTCGGATCGGCGAAACCACGAGCAAGTTCCGGGCAGACGCATCCACTGAATTGGGGCGCATCGAAGCGGACCTCGGTACCCAGAATGCAACCCTCACCGGCAAGGCGGATTCGTTCAAGCGGGCCGTATTGCGTGCCCCCAAGCGCGGGGTGGTGAAGAACATGCGAGTGACCACCGTCGGCGGTGTGGTACAGGCGGGGCAGGACGTTCTTGAGATTGTTCCCGTTGGCGAAACCCTGCTGATCGAAACGCGCATCCGCCCGGCGGACATCGCTTTCCTGCGGCCGGGATTGAAAGCCATCGTCAAGATCACGGCCTATGACTCAGGGATATACGGGTGGCTGGATGGAGAGCTGATTCAGATCAGCGCCGACACCTTGCGCGACGACGTTCGTCGTGAGGAAACCTATTACAAGGCGATGGTAAGAACGACCAATGCCGAACTGAAAACGCCCAATGGCCGGGTTCTTCCCATCATTCCCGGCATGCAGGCTTCCGTGGATATCAAGACCGGCGAAAAGTCCGTGCTTGCCTATTTGTTCAAACCCGTTTTCCGCGCGCGCGAGGCGTTGCGGGAGAGGTGAAATTGATGACCGCCGAACGAGCTCATTCCGTCCGACCCCACCCAATCCATTGGGCCTCTGCCTTGTCGCACAAGACCGTCCTGAGGCTGGATTTGCTGCGCATGACGTCGCTTCTCTGCGCCGCTGCCTGGATAGTCGTGCCGTCCCTTTCAATCGCACAAGAACAGGTTCGGGCAGGGCGCGGTGCCAGTTCCGCCGCTGAAAACATTCAAGGGCTGCGAGAAAAAACTCGTCAGTCCATCGCGGGGTTTTCAGGTGACGCGGCAGGCGAACTAGATGACGCGACTTCGTTGGGCCAAAGTCTTTCAGGCGCAGCCCGTAGTCTGCAAACCTCCAAAAAGGATGTCGCCACGCGCACCCCCGACCAGCCGAAGGCTGCGCCGGTTTTCAGCGACGACTTCGCCTTGCCGCCCGCGACCGCGTCCGGCCCGAAGCGCGTCATACCGCGCCCCCGGAACACCGAGACCATGAGTCCCTTGGTACCGACGCCGGATTTCTCACGTCAAAAACTCGTCTTTGCGGAGTTGGCCGGGCGC
>DASUJA010000231.1:0-30961 GCA_036279515.1 Rhodocyclaceae bacterium
CAACCGACAGGACGTGCTGGTGCGCCTCCTGGGCCATCGGCTCAAAAACGATCCTCCGCCCCTGTTCACCGAAGAAGTGGTGCTCGTGCAAAGCGAGGCCATGGCCCGTTGGCTGCGTCTGGCTTTGGCCGAGGAACTGGGCATCGCTGCCCAGGTGCGCTTTCTCTTTCCGGCCGGTTACATCTGGGAATTGTTCGAGGCGGTGTTGCCCAATGTGCCCAAGGCATCGCCCTTCTCGGGCGAGTCACTGCATTGGCGTTTGTTGCGGCTATTGGGCGTGAAGCGGGAAGGCGAAGCCTTCGCGCCCCTGCATTACTACCTGGACGGCAACGACGTGGCCCGGCGCGACAGCTTGGCCGTCAAGCTTGCCGCCACCTTCGAGCGCTATCTGGCCTACCGCCCCGACTGGCTTGCCGACTGGAGCGCCGGTCGCCTGCGCGGCCTTGGCCCTCACGAGTCGTGGCAGGCCGCCTTGTGGCGTGAGCTGACGGCGGAACTGCCGGACCTTCCCGCCGCTCATCCGCGTCAAGCCTTCTTTGCCGCGCTGGCGCGCAATCCCGATCTCGCCAAGAAGCTGCCCAAGCGCATCAGCCTCTTCGGCATCGGCGCCATGCCGCCGCCTATCTTCGAGGTGCTGCGCGACTTGGGGAAGTACCTGGATGTGACGCTCTATCTGCTCAACCCCTGTCGGGAGCACTGGGGCCATATCGTCGATGCCCGCATCAAGGCCCGCGCCGCGTTGGAGCGGCCGGAGGAGGGCGCCTATCTGGAGACTGGCCACGCGCTGCTCGGCTCCCTGGGTACCGTGGCGCGGCAGTTTTTCGATCTGGCTTCGGAAAAAGTGGATGCGCAGATCGAGGCGTTCGAGGAACCCAATGCCGTCATTCCCGCCCCTCGACAGGCTCAGGACAGGCCGGGCTTCGCTCGAGCGGGAATCCAGCCTTTGGAGACGTCCATGGATTCCCGCCTTCGCGGGAATGACGAGTTGCTTCCCCGTCTGCCGTTACTGGCAGCCCTTCAGGCCGACATGCTCAACCTGATCGACCGCCAACTCACCGACGCACTGCCCGTTGCCGACGACGACGACTCGCTCCAAATCCACGTCTGCCACAGCGCCAAGCGTGAAGTGGACGTGCTCCACGACCGCCTGCTGGCCCTGTTCGAGGCCCACCCCGACCTGCGTCCCAGCGACGTGCTGGTGCTGACGCCGGACATGGAAACCTACGCGCCGTTGATCGAAGCCCGCTTCGGTAGCGGCGCTCCGGCTATTCCCTATTCCATCGCCGACCGGCCCACCCAGTCCGAATCGCCGCTGCAACAAGCCTTCGCTGTGTTGCTCGATCTGGCCCATGGCCGATTGGAAGCGGAATCCGTGCTGGCGCTGCTGGAACAGCCGCCCGTCGCCCGCCGTTGGGGCTTTGACGATGCCGCCCTGGAAACCCTGCGCGACTGGGTGCGCAACGCCGCCATCCGCTGGGGCGTGGACGGCCCCTGGCGTGCCGAGCGCGACCTACCCAATGAATCCGCCCACACATGGCGTAGCGGCTTCGAGCGTCTGCTGTTGGGCGTGGCGATGCCCGCAGAAGAAGACGCCCTGTTCCAACACACGTCGTCCGCTGCCGACATCGCCGGCTCCCAGGCCCGCGACCTGGGCCGCTTCATCAGCTTCGGTGAAGCATTGTTCAACGCCTACGACGACCTCAACCGCCCCCGTCCCGTGGCCGCTTGGGCTGCATTGTTCGAGCAACTCCTGACCCGCTTCTGTGCGTGGGATGAGTTCGCCGATGCCCCCGCTGCCCAAGCTTTGCGAAAAGCTTGGACCGATCTGGCCGCCACCGCCGCCGATGCCCAGTGCGAAGACGCCGTTCCCCTGGCCGTCGTTCGTCGCGCCCTAGACGATGCGCTCGCCGCTGCCGCGCCGGGCTGGGCCTTTTTCGGCGGCGGCGTCACCTTTGCCGCCTTGCGTGCCCACCGGGCCGTGCCCGTGCGCGTGCTGTGCCTGCTGGGCATGGACGATGGCCGCTTCCCCCGCAATCCGGCGGTGCCCGGCTTCGACCTGACCATTGCTCATCCCCGCGCCGGCGACCGGGCCTATCGGGAAGAAGACCGTCACGCCTTCCTCGAAGCCCTACTGCTGCCTCGCGATGCCCTGCACATCAGCTACGTGGGCCGTAGCGTCCGCGACAACAGCGAGCTGCCGCCCTCCGGTGTGGTGGCCGAATTGATGGAACTTCTGGCACGCGGCTTCCGGAATGGCGTGGCCCCAAAAGAAGGTTCCCTCTCCCCTCTGTGGGAGAGGGACAAGGTGAGGGGGGAAGTCGCCCACTTTCAAGAACCAGCCCCCTCACCCCGGCCCTCTCCCACAAGGGGAGAGGGGGACGTTCTTGCCCAGGTCGTCATCGACCACCCCCTGCAAGCCTTCAGCCGTCGCTACTTCGACGGCAGCAGCGGGCTGGTGAGCTATGAGCAAAGCTACGCCGCCGCCAGTCGCGCCGCCGCGGCTCAGGCCAATGAACGCCGGATCGTTCGGCCCTTCCTTGCCAAGCCGCTGCCCGAACCCACGGAGCCGACCACGGAAATTAGCCTGGACGAGCTGATCCGCTTCCTCCTCAATCCCGCTCGCCACCTGCTGCGCTACCGCCTCGGCATTCAACTGGAAGAGAGCGAGGGACTGGTGGAATCCACCGAGCCTTTCCTGCTCGACGGTCTGGATCGCTACGGGCTCGACGACTTCATCGTGCGTCAGCATTTGGCCGGTCGGAATGCCGATGCCACGCTGGCACTGGCCCGCGCCCAAGGCGTGCTGCCCCATGGCGAAGCAGGCAGCGCCCAGTTCTTCGCCCGTTGGAAAGCCTTGTCAGATCTGGCTCGACAGGCTGCCGCCGCACCTGCGGCCTTCGATCCCATGCCCATCCGTTTCGAGGCTCATGGCCTCGCGCTCACCGGCCAACTGAGCGCCATCGCTGCTGACGGTCTGGTGCTGTGGCGGCCCGCCTCTGCGCCCAAGGGCAAGGATTGGCTGCGACTGTGGATTCATCACCTGGCCCTGCAACTGGCCGCGAGACAAACGCCCGAACTGCCGCGCCAAAGCCGACTGCTCACCCTGGACAGCGTGGCAGGTTTGCGGCCTGTCGATCAGCCGGAGCGTCACCTGAGCTACCTGCTGGCCCTGTGGCAGCGCGGCCAGCGCGAACTGCTGCCTTTCTTCCCCAACACCGCCTACGGTTACGCGGCGGAGAGGGGTAACTGGCAAGCCGAATGGGCCAGCGACCAGCCGGGCTGCGAATCTTCCGATCCCTGGTTCGATCTGGCCTTCCGCGAGGAGGATCCCTTGGCGGACGAGTTCGCGTCCTTGGCCTACGACGTGTTTGCCCCCATCCTCGGTGCCATGGAGGACGGGCGATAAACGTCGCCTAAGCCTTCGTCAGGGGCAGCATCACCGTGAAGATGCTCCCCGCCCCGGCTTGGCTGTCGGCACTGATGGTGCCGCCGTGTCGTTCGACGATCTGTTGCACGAGATGCAGGCCCAGGCCGCTGCCGGGCTGGCGCACGCCGTCCGCGCGGAAGTAGGGATCGAAGATATGGGGCAGGCTGTCGGCGTCGATGCCGATGCCGTGATCCATGACTTGTATCCGCAGCCGGTCCCCGTCGGTGTTTGCCACGATATGGATGGAGCCGCCGTCGGGTGAGTACTTGATGGCGTTGCCCACTAGGTTCGATAGGGCGACCCGCAGCATCTCCTTGTCGCCCTTCACCGTCATGCAATTGGCGTCGATCATGTCGACGGTCAGTTCGGAATATTCGGCAGCCTCGGCGATCTCCTCGATCATCGGCGCCAAATCGAAAATGTCCGTTCGTAGATCGTTACCCTGGCGCAGCCGGTCTTCCGCCAGATGATGCTGGATCAGCGCTTGCAGACGGCGGCTGGCGCGGCGCAACTTCTGATGACGCGCCACCACCGGCGGCGGCAGGTCGCCCACCATGCTGAGGTTTTGCAGGGTGAGGTCGATGGTGGCGAGGGGCGTCTTCAGTTCGTGGGACACCATGGCCACCACTTCCTGTTGCTGCGCCACGCGAGCCGTGGCGTTATCGGCGGCGGCCTGGGCATGGAGCCGGGCCTGACGCTGTAGGAGAGCGGTGGACAGGATGCCGCCGGTGAGCATCGCCAGCAGCGGCGTTGCCAGCCAAGTGGGCTGATGGCCGGCCAGCAAGGCCATATGTAGGCCGTAGAGAATCAGGGCGCTGGCGCCAGTGATGACCGGCGCCCAGTGGGCGCGGAGCGTCCGGCGACGCCATTGGGCAATGGCTACCATCGCGGGTGCGGCCATGGCGATCAACAGCAGAAGCAGATTCCACGGGGTACTGGCCGGCGCCAGGAACAGCCCGTGGCTCAAGGTGGCAAAGGCGATGGCGAGCACGTGGATGCCGTTCATGATGCCGTAGGGCGTGTTCACGTGGTCGGCGAAGAGGGTGGTGCTGCCGATGAAGACGGTTTTGCCGCGAAAGAAATCCTTTTCCAAAACGGTGTCAGGGTGGCCCAGTGCCGCCTTGGCGAGGCGTGACAGGGGCATGGTCAGTACCGAGTTGGCGTTGGCCGGATAGATCAAGCCAACGCTGCCCTGACGATCCACCGGCCAGCTTGCCTCGCCCACGCGCAAGTGGCCTGCGTCTCCCGCTACGCCGATGGATGCGCCTTCGGGCCGCAAGGCCGCGAGGATGGCCGAGGGTAGGAGATTGCCGCCGATGTCGTGGAGCAAGGGCAAGCGGCGCAGAACGCCGTCATCGTCGTAGTTGAAGGTGATGACGCCCACCCTGGGTAAGGGATCGGGGCCGGTGAGCAGTGGCAGCGGCAGCGCGAGGGACGGCCAGTGGATGGCGGGTGGTGGGGCTGTTCCCGCCCGCAGCCACGCCAACCGAGGCGGGAGCGTGTTGTCGCTCTCGTGGGCTACGGGTTGGCGCAGGGCGCTGGAAGCCAGGATGGCCTGGCTGTTGCGCGTCAGGGCAGAGCGGAACTCGGCATCGCCGGCTCGCCCATCGGCGAAGAGGATGTCGAAGAACACGGCTCGTGCTTGCATCTCGCCCAGGTAGTCGAGCAGCAGGGCATAGGTGCTCCGGTCGTAGGGCCACTTGCCGAAATAGGGCTGAAGTTCTGCGAGGGATTCCTCGTCGATTTCCACCACCACGGTGTTGTCGAAGTATTGCTCCCGCGCGAGCAGACGCTGATCGGCATCCAAAAGCCAGGATTCGACGCGCGCATAGAGCGGGCTCAACGGGGCCAGCAGCGCGAGCGCCAAGGGCAGTGCCAGCAGACCCCACAACAAGAGCGAACGGGAGAGTGGGCGCAGCCGGCCAGCCGCGGCGCTCACCGCGATTCTCATAAGGCGTGCAACAGGGGAAGCAGCAGCAGGAGCCACCAATTGCGGGCGGCGGGCACGTCAATTTCCTGCGCTTGGCTATAGGGGCCGGCGAAGCCATCGCTGTCCAGGGTCTGCATGCGCAGGAAGAAGCGGCCACCTTCGCCGCGAGGCAGGCGGTAGGCGGGTTTGGGCAGGGTGCGATCCTCCACTAGTTGCGTAAAGGCCGCATCGCGGGCGATCTGGAGGTGATAGGTTTGGCCCGGTTCGCCGGCGGACCAGCGGAAATTCACCGCATCGCTGTCCACTTCCGATTGGGCCGCGCTGGGCGTGGCAGGAATGGGGCGTTGCTTGAACGGATGTGCGTCGCCGAAGGGGCCGTGCCGACCGCTGGCGGTGACGCTGGCGATGCGCCAGACGTAGTCGCCGTCAGCCAGATCCACTTTGTGCTCGGTGTCGGTCAATCCGGCCTGATCGAACAGGGGCTTGGCAAAGTCCGCGCTGGTGGCAATTTGCAGATGGAAGCTCGCTGCATCCACCGGCTTGGCCCAGCGGAATAGGGTGGGGCTGCCGTGAGCTTGCTTGCCATCCTGGGGTGCCAGTGCCAGCGGCGCTTCGGGGCGAGCGGCCACCGTGAATTCATGTTCCGCGTTGAGTCCTTCCAGGCCGTTGGCCGTCACGGCTCGCACGCGAAGGTAGTAGGTGCCGTCTGGCAGGTCGGCCCACTTGGCGGCGGCATCGAACAGACCATCCAATAGCATTACGTCATGATTGCGGTCGGCAAAGACTTGGGCACGCCATTTGACAGCGCCGGGTTGGGCTGGCCAATTGAAGCGCAGAGGCAGGCGTTCGATGCGCTTTGGCAGACCTTGCAGTGCGGGGGCAGGGGCCAGGGCAATAGGCGCCGCCGGCCCTTTGCCGGGACTGGCGAGGGTGCCGAAGCCGGCTTTGAGCGCCACGCCCCGTGCCTTCTCCGCGCTGGCTTGCACGAGGCCGGTCTGGACTTCGCTATGGGTGAGCCCGTTGCTTTCCACCCCGACTCGGAAGTTGGTGCCGCGAACGCCAAGGTTGAGGGCTTGGGACTCGATGCGGTAATCGGCCACCGGGCCGTGTTGCTTGGTGACCTGGGTATCCACACTGCCTTCAAGTACGCGAATGGTGGTTTTTGCCATGCCGGTACGTCCGTATTGGAACAGGCGGGGCAGGGCGATGCGGCTGTTCTGGGCGATGAGCAGTCGGGAACCATCGAAAAAGCGCAGGGTGACGTTGCTGGCTTCGCCCGTCTTGAGGCCTTCTCCCGTTGCCAGGGTATCGCCGGCTTTAAGCGGTGAGCTGGCATTGCCGCTCACTCGGATCGCCTCGCCCTGGATGTGAATCACGGTGGCCACCGCTGCCCCCTGACGTAGCCATTCCAGCGGAATGCGCAGCGTGGAGCCGGGCTTCAAGTGCTTGGGGTCCGGCACCTTGTTCAGCGTCTGCAACTCGGGCCAGTCGTGGGGCTTTGTCAGATAGTCGGAAGCGATGGTGATCAGCGTGTCGCCGGGGCGGATGGCATAGATCCAATCCCCGGCGAAGGCGAAATGAGTGGCGACTAGCGGTAGCGCCCAGAGGCTACGGCGAAGGTAAGCGGCTGTTGTCATGCGAGGCAGATGCTGATTTTGTTGTAGGGATATGCCGATGCTTTGCCGTATGCGATTCCTCCCGAGGCCTGACCGACGGCAGAGCGGGCGTAAGAATGTCCGAAGCACCATCATGGCGCAAGTGTTTTGTAAATACCGATAGTCGCGAAAGACGTGAATTGGTTGGCACTGCGGATGGAGGGTCCGCTATCATCCGGCCTCTTGGAGAGGCGCCGCAGGGCGTCAGCAACTCACAACAACGAAAACATGTCGTATCAATCGGGTGGTATGAGCAGGAATACCGGCAGCAATCGAATCGAAATCTGCGTCGTCGAAGATGACGAGGACTTGCGCGAAGAGTTAGTGGCTGCGTTGCAAAGCAACGGCTTCGGGGTGCGCGGTTTTCCAGGATCCCGTGAGCTGTACGCCGATCTATTGATCGCTCCCTGCAACATCGTGATTCTGGACATCGGTCTGCCGGGCGAGGATGGTTTTTCCATCGCACAGCGCATTCATGCCCTTGGGGGTATTGGCACCATCATTCTCAGCGCGCGGGACAGCGTTGCAGATCGTGTCCGGGCGTTGAGCGATGGCGTCGACTGCTACCTGGTGAAGCCGGTCGTCATGGAAGAGTTGCTTGCGGTCATCGAGGGGATGAAACGTCGCTTGCCGCTGCACCCCGCATCGCATCCCGCAAAACGCACCGGGCACTCCTGGACGCTCGCTTCCGACGGCTGGACGCTTTTAGATCCTAAGGGCAAAGGTCTCTCCTTAACGGAGCAGGAGCGCGCCTTCGTGGGCTGTTTGTGGAAATCGGTCGGTCACCCAGTCTCTCGTGAGGATCTGGCGGCGGCCATGGACGACAACCCCTACGAATATGACTTTCACCGCTTCGAGACGCTGGTCAGTCGTCTGCGTCAGAAAGCCAAATCTCTGGACATGGCGCTGCCGGTGCGCGCTGTGCGGGGCAAGGGCTATATGTTCCTGTCCCAGCACGAACCTCTTTAACGTCGCCTGACGGGAACCGGATGGTTCCCGAAGATCTCCGCAGTCGCTACATGCGCTGAGCCCCCTCGGTGCCGGCGCCTATCGTCCTGTTGACCAGACTTTCACTCCCGTGAGGAAGTGTGAGTTTCTCGCAGGAAGCGTGCGTGTATTCCGCGACCCCTCTACCTACACTCCGGCCCCTTGAAAAACTGAAACTTGAGGTTTGTCATGTGGGACGACGTTCTCTTTCCCTGTCTGCCTGGCTCGATTAACAAGCCGTCGGGGCAATGTGAAGCGCATTGTAGGGAAGGGGCGGTGATAGATGGGGGGAGGGCTACAGCAATCTCTCACCGTGAATCGACTAGGCCTGCATACCGCATCAAACACCTGCTTTCGATTGCCGCGACGGTGTTTTCTGTGGCTTACGGTGCTTCCGCATTCGCGGCGCTGCAAGCCTCTGTCACCTTGGCCAACGGTCAGCCGGGCATTATTAATCCCAGCGAGACAACGGTCCTTCAGATCAGTCTCTCCAACGACGCAACTTCTCAGATCACCGGCGCGGCTTTTAGCAACAGCCTGCCGGGGACTTTGCCAGATGGCCTGAAGATCGCAGGGGCCGCCACTTATACCTGTACCGATTCCGCAGGCAACCCCGCTGCCACGACGGGGGCCGTGACCGCCGTTGTCGGCACCCAATCCATCAGTCTTGCCGGCGGCACCATTCCTGTCCAATCCGGTGGCACCAGCGGCATCTGTACCATCAGCATCCCCGTGACGGCGGGCACCTCCAACGGTAGTGCCGCTACCTACAGCTACACCATCGCCAGCGGTGCGGTGACGGGTACAGACGGTGGTGGTCCCGTGTCCAACACCGGCGCTGCCACGCAAAGCATTCAGGTGAGAACCATCAGCCGTCCCAGCATCAGCAAGGGCTTCGGCACGAGTTCTTTGTACTTGGGCGGTACGGCCACCACGCTGACCATCACCCTGACCAACAATGCTGCGGTGGCCATCGGCAATTTCAGCGTTACCGACAATCTTCCGGCCAACATCAAGATCGCCGCGACGCCGAACACGTCGGCGAGCTGTCCGAGCGGCGTGGCGCCGACCGTGACCGCGGTTGCCGGTGGAAGCAGCGTTTCTGCAACGGGCGGCACATTGGCCGCCAGCGGCACTTGTACGATCCAGGTGGACGTGGAAGGTGCGAGCACCAACGGTGGCGTCAGCTGGACCCAGACCAATAGCATCAACGCCAGTAGCAATTTCTTCAACGACATCGGCATTTCTGCCGCCGCTAATGCGAGTGCCAGCGTCACGGTGACTTCCCCCTTGTCGGTGGCCAAGAACGTCGTGGGCGGCGCCATGTTGGCGGATGGGCAAACGGATAGCTTCCGCATCGTCCTCACCAATCACGGCACCGGGCCTTTGACCGTCACAGGCCTCACCGACGATCCCATCGACGGCACGACCGCCGGCAACACCAACCTCTGGGGTCTCAAAGTTTCCGGAGCGCCCTCGGTGACGTGTACTGGCGCCGGTACGCCCGGTACTTTTGCCGCGACCGCCAACAACACGGGCGTGAATCAGACCGCCAATACCACCGTCGCCGCCGGCGGCTCTTGTACCGTGCTGATTCCCTTCACGGCTCACGTCCAGACTTCCGGTACTCCCGTCAGCTATACCAACACCCTGAACGCAGGGCAGATTACGACCTCCACGGCTGGCGTGGTGAGCCAAAACGCATCGGCCTCGGTGCTCGTGGCAGATGACCTGCGGGTGCAGAAATCCGTGTCGCCTTCCGTGGTGGCTTCCGGTAGCGCTGCGCGTTATCAAATCACCGTGCAGAACTTCGGCGCTTCTGCCGTTCCGACGCCGGTGGCCATCAGCGATTCCTTGGGCGGCGGCCAGACCTTCATCACTGGCACCGTTGGCGGTTTTGACTACACCCCGACCCTTTCCGGTACCGGCTGTAGCGGCCTCGCCGTGGGCGGCACCAACACCACGCCCACGTTCACCATCACCACCGTTCCGGGCCGCAGCACATCCAATAGTCCCGGCGCGTGTACCGTGACCTTCTATGCCATGACGTCCATTAGCGGCACGGCACCTCAGAACGTCATCGTGACGGGTGGCGTTTGCTACAACAGCGGCGCCAAGTGCAACGGATCTCCCTCCAACTCCGTTTCCTCTTCCGTGCAGGCCGCGGTGCTCACCGCCACCAAGGCCTACAACCTATCCAGTCCCAGGGCCGAGGGCACGGTGGTCCGCATGACCATCACGCTCAACAACTGGTCCGCCAATACCCTGGTGGCCAGCGTTTCCGACAACCTGCCCACCGATCCCTCGGGCGGTCAGATGCGAGTGGCAACGCCCGCCAATGCTTCCTCCACGTGTAGTGGTAGCCCGGTGATTACAGCGGTCGCCGGCACTACGTCGGTGGCGATGACCGGCGCCACCGTGCCTGGCCGTGCGAACGGCGGCACTGCGAACAATGCGGGCAGTTGTACCCTCCAGGTGGATGTGGTGGCCGGTGCCGGTACCTATACGAACACGGCGAACCTTGCCTACACCGAAACCTACATGGACGGCAGCACCCACACCGGGACCGCCACCGCAACTGCGTCTGCCTTTACCTTCACCTCGGCGCTGTGCGGAAACACCAACCCTTGTACCAAGGCTTTCAGTCCGGCTTCCGTCTCTTCCGGTGGCCATTCCCGCGTCACGGTTCACCTGACCAACACCGGCGCTCTGGCGCTGACGGGGGTCGGAGTCACGGATCCGCTGCCGTCCGGCATGGTGCTGGCGAACCCATCCAACGCCTATACCACCTGTGCCGGTACGCCTGTCATCACTGCCACGGCGGGCGCAAGTAGCGCCGTTCTCAGCGGCGCCACCATTGCTGGCAACGGCAGCTGCGATTTCATCTTCGATGTCACGGCAACCGGCAGTGCCAACTGGGTGAATTCCATCCCCGCCGGCAACATCGTGGCGGACGGCGGTGTGCGCAACCAGAACGCCGTGGCCGCTACCTTGACTTTCGTCGCACCGAACAACCCGTCCGTGGCGAAAGCGACCAATCCCAGTACCCTGATTTTCCCCGGTCAGGTGAGCCAGCTCACCATCACCGTGCAGAACGGCAGTCAGGCCGTCACCAACCTTAGGCTGACCGACTATTTCACCGCCGACGGCACCGCAGGCGCTGCGCTCAACGGGATGATGGTGGCGCCGACACCCGCTGCGAGTACGACCTGTCCGGGCGGTAGCGTGACTGCAACGCCGTCGACCACTTCGGTGACTGTGTCCGGCGTGAGCCTTGCCGCCAATGCCACTTGTACGGTCACGGTGAACGTCACTTCTACCACCGTCGGCGGCATTACCAATCACATTCCTGCCGGCTCCATCGTTACCGATCAAGGCTTGAGCAATAGCGGTCCCGCCGCCACCAGTCTCACCACCGGGGGCAATCTGGGCGTCACCAAGCAGTTCACGCCCAACGTCATCAAGCCCAACGAAACCTCCCGTCTGCGCATCACCTTCTACAACCCCACGGCCCAGCCCGTTAGCGCTATTGCGGTCACGGACACCTTGCCCGCTGGTCTGACGGTAGCCGCCGCGCCGAACACCGCCACCACGTGTGTTGGCGCTACGGTTTCCGCTCCTGCCAGCAACCAGGTGCAAGTGTCGGGAGGCACGCTGCCCGCTGCCACGGGGGCGACGCCCACTTCCTGCTATGTGGAGATCGACGTCACCGCTGCGAGTCAGGGCGACTACATGAACCTGATCGCGGCGGGCACGCTGACGGCGACCACCGGCGGAGTCCCCACCACCAACGCGCAACCGGCCAGCGATTTGCTGCGGGTCAAGTCGCCCCTGCAAATCCAGGAAGCCATCATCAACAAGACCCTGGATGCCGTCATCCTGACCGGCGCTCCCTTCACCAACGGCACGGCGGCTGCGACGGCGGGAACACCGGCCACACTGACGATCCGTCTGCGCAACCCCAACAGCGCGGCCCTTACGGCAGCGGCGTTCAACGATGTCTTGCCTGACGGCCTGGTGATCGCCACCACGCCCAATGCCTCCACGGACTGCGTGAGCGGTAGCGTGTTCGCCCAGCCTTCGGGTACCAGCGTTCGGCTGTCGGGCGCAACCATTCCTGCCAATGGCGCTTGTACCGTGACCGTGGACGTGCTGTCCAACATCACTGGCACCCATACCGACCTCATCGCCAGGGGCGACGTGACCACCTTCGAGGGGGTCACCAACGTCGAGCCCACGTCGGCCCAGATCATCATTTCTTCTCCGCCCACGGTGAACAAGCAGTTCTCGCCCGCCGTGATTCCGCCCGGCGGCACGTCCACCCTCACCGTGGTCTTGGGTAACACCAATAGCAGCAGCATCACGCTCAGCTCCGCGTTCGACGACACGCTTCCGATTGCGCCGGATAACGTGGTGGTGGCTGCTACGCCCAACGTATCGACCACTTGTTCCGGGGGCGTCGGTGCCGTGACTGCCGTGGCCGGTGCCGGCACGGTCAGCTACGCCAGCGGTGCCGCCATTCCTGCCGGAGGCTGCTCCATCAGCGTGGACGTCACTGCCAACGCGGCTGGCGATCACATCAACAACATTCCCGCCGGCGCGCTGGTCACCAACGTGGGCAGCAACCAACAACCGGCGAACGCCACACTCACGATCAGCACCCTGGGCTTCATTTCGGGCCGGGTGTTCACGGACAAAAACGCGGTTCCCAATGGCACCTATCAGGCGGGCGTCGATACGCCTCTGGCTGGGGTCAGTATCGAACTGCATAGCGGCGCCACATGTTCCGCGCCTCTGACCGCCGTGGTTGGCCTGACCAACCCGGCGACCACCGATGGCCTCGGCAACTATCTGTTCTCCGGCTTGCCCGCTGACACCTATTCGGTGTGTCAGACCGCGCAACCGACGGCCACGCTGAACGGCATCACCACCGCCGGCACCATCACCACGGTGGCGGGCAGCACCGGCACGCCGGGTACCGCTTCCAACCCCACGACCACCACCAGCCAGATCGTTGGCATCGTGCTCAATGCCAACGGCACGGGGCAGGTGAGTGGCAGCACCGGCAACAACTTTGCCGAAGTGCCCGACTACAGCGCCACGGGTGCTGCTGTGTCCGGCCACGTGTGGCGCGACACAAACCACAACCGCATCATGGACGGCTCCGAATCCGTGGTGCCGGGCTGGACCGTGGAGTTGCTGCTCAACGGCACCCTGGTAGCCACCACGCATACGGACAACGCCGGTGCCTACCTGTTCTCCGGCCTCGTTCCCGGCTCCGGCTATCAGGTGCGTTTCCGCGATCCCGTCAGCGGGTCGCTGCTGGGGCAACCTCTGCCCAACGAGACTGGCTCGACCTTTGTCAGTGGCTCGGTGAGTACCGCCAATCCGGCTGGTGCGACCAATGCCGCCGGCACCTTGTCCAACCTGACCCTCAGCGCCGGGACGACCGTCCTGGAGCAGAGCCTGCCCCTAGACCCCAGTGGCGTGATTTACGACTCCGTGACGCGTCTTCCGGTGTCGGGTGCCACCATCACGATCTCCGGTCCCGGAGGTTTCTCCGCCGCCGACGTAGTGGGCGGCTCTCTGAGCCAGACCACGGGCAGCACGGGCTTCTACCAGTTCCTGCTGTTCAACACGGCGCCTGCCGGCGTCTATACCTTGACCGTCACCTCGCCGGCTGGCTACCTGCCTGCGCCTTCCGCGCTGATCCCGGCTTGTACCTCCACGCCGGTAGTGGGTGCGGTGCCGAGCCCTGCGCTGGTCCAGAGCAGCAATGGCGCACCGGCTGCCACGATTCCCAATGCCACGCCCGCGGCTTGTCCCGGCATCGTGGCGGGCGGATCGGCCACCACTCAGTATTTCTTCAGCTTCAACCTCAATCCCGTCACGTCGGCCAATGTGTTGAACAACCACATCCCGATCGATCCCGTTCTGTCCGGTGCCATCGTCATGACCAAGACGACGCCCATGCTCAACGTGGTGCGGGGCGATCTGGTGCCTTACACCGTGACGGCCACCAACACCCTGTCCGCAGCGCTGGCCAACATCAACGTCATCGACCACATTCCGCCCGGCTTCCGCTATCGCACCGGGACTGCCACCCTCAATGGCGTCCATGTGGAGCCCTCGGTCGCTGGTCGTGATCTGACCTGGAGTGGCCAGAGCTTCACAGCCGGCGAGCGCAAGACGTTCAAGATGATTCTCGTGGTGGGCAGCGGCGTCAGCGAAGGCACCTACGTGAATCAGACCTGGAGCGTGAATTCGCAGATCAACGCCATGGTGTCGAACCTGGCCAGCGCGGCAGTGCGCGTTGTGCCCGATCCCAACTTCGATTGCACCGACATCATCGGCAAGGTCTTCGACGATAAGAACGCCAACGGTTACCAGGATCAGGGCGAGCCGGGCATTGCCAACGTGCGCGTTGCCACCCCACGCGGCCTGCTGGTCACCTCTGACGCCGAAGGACGTTTCCACGTCACCTGCGCCGACGTGCCGCAGCAAGACCGGGGCTCCAACTTCGTCATGAAGCTGGACGAACGCACTTTGCCCTCCGGCTACCGCCTCACCACCGAGAACCCCCGCGACGTGCGGGCCACCCGGGGCAAGATGGTCAAGCTCAATTTCGGCGCAACGGTTCACCGCGTGGTTCGCGTGGAACTCAACGCCGCCGCCTTCGTCGCCGACAGCGCTGAACTGCTGCCCGAATGGGCCGAGCGTCTCAAGACCATTCCCGCCCAACTCAAGGGTCGTCCTAGCGTGTTGCGCGTGGCCTATGCCCTGCGCAAGGGCGAAGACGCAGGCCGTGCCCGCCAACGCGTCGATGGCGTAAGCGCTCGCGTGCAAAAGCTGTGGCACGAGCAGGAAACCGACGACAAGGAGAAACGCAATCCGCTTGTGGTTGAAACCGAGCTGGAGGGCGCGCAATGATGAATTTCCAACGTACAACCCTGGCCCTGGCGCTGGGCCTGCTCTTCAGCGGTGCCCAAGCACAGCAGTCTCTTGATGCCAATACCGACGGCAAACGTATCGACAACGGTCGCGTGGATTTCCATGTGCTGCCGTCGCCGGGAGAGCTTGAACCGGCGGTGCCCTATCCGCTGCCTTCCGGTGTGAGCCGTGGCGACGTGGCCGTCATGAAAGCCACCAGCGGTGCCTTGCCCGCCACACCGGCGACCGTTCGCCAGTCCATGAGCGATAGCCTCACGGGTGCGCTCTTCGTTTCCGGCAAAGCCTTCCTCACGGATGAATCCAAGGCCATCCTGGATAAGCTGGTGGCCGATCTGAAGGGTAAGCAGAACCTCAAGATCTCCGTGGTTGGGCATACGGACAACCAGCGTCTCTCGCCCCGTGCCAAGAAGATTTTCACGGACAACCAGGGCCTGTCCGAGGCCCGCTCCCTGGCCGTAGCCTCCTATTTGAAGGATGCCTTGGGCCTGCGGTCCGACCAAGTGGCGATTCAGGGCTTCGGCGAATCTCGTCCCCTCGCCGACAACGGCAATCTCCAGGGCATGGCGAAAAATCGCCGCGTCGAACTGGCGATCTGGTACGACGCGGCGGGTGCGGCGGCAGCGCTGCAGGCGCCTCAAGCCACTCGGGCCGCCTGCGCCCAGGATGCGGCATCCCGCAGTGATCTGCCGTTTCGCATCACCGTGGATGGCGAGGCCATCGACACGGGTGCTCCCCAGGAAGCCGACCGTCAGCGCTGCGTGGACGTGGCCCTGGAAAAGGCCGACATCCAGGTGCGCTACGACAGTCTCGCCATCGCGCCGGCCCTCAACATCTGGGCCACGCCGAACGGGGCCGTTCGCGGGCAGCCGGTTGAGTTCCGGGCTTGGTCGAATTACATCCCGTGGTTGAAAAAGGCCGAGCTGCGCATCTTCCGTCGCGGCCAGAAGCCCCAGGAAACACCGCTGGAAGTGGTGCCCATCGGTTGGACCGCACCCACTCAGTGGACGCCGCCGGCAGAGGGGCCCGATGACGAAGTGTTCTATCTCCTGCGGGTGTATGACGGCGAAGGCCGTTTCGACGAATCCTCCCTCAAGCCGCTGACGCTGCTGGTGCGGCCCAAGGCCGGCTTCGATGACAAGGACAAGGCAGAGCGCGAAAAGCTCGCGGGCTATGGCGAAAACAGTCTGGTCCTGCGCAACATCCCGATCAAGGGCGGCACCGTCACCGTGAATGGCAGCGCCCTCAAGCCGGGGCAGCACGTGGAATCCCTGGGGCTCGATCTGCCGGTGGATGCCAGCGGCAAGTTCGCCATCAAGCAAATTTTGCCTGCCGGTCCCCATACGGTTGAAGTGAAGGTCAGCAATCCCGACGGCAGTGCCGTCACCTTCCGGCGCAATCTTTCGATTCCCGCCGACGATTGGTTCCTGCTCGCCGTGGGCGATCTCACCGTGGGCCACAACAACGTGAGCGGTCCCGCCTCCTTGGTCACGGGCGACAACCAGCACTACGCCGACAAGGTGTACGTGGATGGTCGAGGCGCCTTCTATCTGAAGGGCAAGATCAAGGGCGAGTACCTGCTGACGGCCAGCGCCGACACCACCGAGCAGCCGGTGAATCAGATGTTCACCAACTTCTCGGCCAAGGATCCGCGCTACCTGCTGCGCAACATCAACCCGGACCTCTACTACCCGGTCTATGGGGATGACAGCACCACGGTGGATGACGCGCCGACTCAGGGCAAGTTCTTCGTGAAGTTGGAGAAGGGCGACTCCCACGTCATGTGGGGTAATTTCCAAACGTCCTGGAGCGGTACCGAGTTGCTGCAATATTCGCGCGGCCTCTACGGTGCCAAGGGCCGCTATCGGTCCGAGGACACCACGGCCTACGGCGAAAAGCGGACCCAGGTGGATGCCTTCGCCGCCGATCCCGGCACCGTGGCCAGCCGCGAAGAATTCCGCGGTACCGGCGGTTCCCTCTACTACCTGCGCCATCAAGACATCACCCTCGGTTCCGAACGGGTGTGGGTGGAAATTCGCGACAAGGATTCGGGCTTGGTGATCGAGCGCAAACAATTGGTCGCCGCCCAAGACTACGAGGTGAACTACCTCCAGGGCCGCATCGCCCTACGGGACGGCTTGTCCTCCCTGGGAAGCAGCAGTGGGCTGGTATTCAGCTCCACGGTGAACGGCAATCCCCAGTACTTGGTCGTTACCTACGAATACGCGCCCGGTCTGACGGCGGTCAGCAACCTTTCCACCGGCATTCGAGCCAACCAGTGGATCAACGACAACCTCGCCGTTGGCGGCACCCTTTATCACCAAGGCGAATCCGGCGCGAGTCAGAGTCTGGGCGGGGTGGATGCCACGTTCCGTAAGAACCCGAACACCTACGTCAAGGTGGAAGCGGCCCGTTCGTCCGGTGTGGGCAATGGTGTCTCCAGCTCCCAGGACGGAGGCTTCGGCTTCAACAGCATCTCCAGCACGGGCCGTAATGCGGAGGCCTACCGGGTGGATGCGGCAGCCGATCTGGCCGACGTGGCCGACGGCGCCAAGGGACGCATCTCCGCCTACGTGCAGAATCGCGGCCAAGGCTTTTCCGCGCCGGGTCAGTTGGTGAGCGGCAGCGAAGCCGTCAAGCAAGAGGGCGGTCGCGCTGAATGGCAAGTGGCTGAAAACACCCGGGTCGAAGCCAAGGGCGACGTGCGCAATGCTGCCACCATGGACAGCAAGAACCTGGAAGTGGCGGTGCGTCAAAAGCTCGACGATGAGTGGACCGTCTCCGGCGGCCTGCGTCGCGACGAGCGGCAAAACCAGATTGCCAACGCCAGTCCCACCTTGTCTCAAAACGGTGGCCGCACCGACGTGCAAGTGCGGGCCGACTACGCCCCTAACAAGGACAACGGCAAGCCCGGTGAAAAGGAAGATTGGAATACCTACGGCTTCGTCCAGGGCACTGTCGCTCGCGATGGCAACCGTAGCGAAAATGATCGGGTCGGTGCCGGTGCCGGTTGGCGCATCAATGATCGCCTCAAGCTCAACACCGAAGCCTCGGGCGGTAGCCTTGGCCCCGGCGGCAAGGTGGGTGCCGACTATCGCCTTTCCGACCGCAGCAATGCCTACGTGAACTACGTGGTGGAAAGCGAAAATCCGGACAGCGCCTGGCGCGGACGCCAAGGCACCTGGGTCAGCGGCAGCAACTATCGGGTGTCGGACGAAGTGCGCCTATTTGGCGAAACCAAGCTGACCCACGGCGCCGGTCCCCAAAGCCTGTCCCAGGCCTTCGGCACCGACTGGGCGCCCAACGACCGCTGGACGCTGGGCAGCAAGGTGGAAGTGGGCACGCTCTCCGATCCTCTGGCGGGCGACACCCGCCGCCGTGCCCTGGGCTTCTCCGTTGGCTACAAGGAAGGCAAGCTTAAATACAGCGGCAATACGGAGTTCCGCACCGAGGACAACAACGTCTCCGGCCATCGCAACACCTGGCTGGTGCGTAACACCCTCGGCTATCAGGCCACCCGCGAATGGCGCCTGATGGGCAAGCTCAACTGGTCCGACTCCAACAATAGCCAAGGCGCCTTCTACGATGGTGGTTATCACGAAGTGGTGGCGGCGGCAGCCTACCGGCCAGTGGACAACGACCGCTGGAACACCCTGTTCAAGTACACCAACTTCTACAACCTGCCGTCGCCGGGCCAACTGGGCGCATCGGGCACCACCGCCGATTACGCCCAGAAGAGCCAAGTGCTGGCCGTGGATACCATCTACGACGTGAAGCCCTGGCTGTCGGTCGGCGGCAAGTACGCGCTGCGGGTCGGCGAGCTCAAGGCCTCCAAGACCGATGGCGAGTGGTTCTCCAGCCGTGCCGATCTGATGGTGCTCCGCGCCGACTGGCACTTCGTCAAGGAATGGGATGCCATGGTCGAGTGGCGCAATCTGCGTGCCCTGGAAGCGCGGGATGCAAGGGCCGGCGCACTGGTGGCGGTGTATCGCCACGTGGCCGAAGGCGTCAAGCTGGGTGTGGGCTACAACTTCACCAACTACTCCGACGACCTGACCGATCTGAGCTACCGCAGCCGAGGCTGGTTCCTCAACGTGCTCGGGACGTTCTGATCTTTATGGAAGGGCTGCTGGTGCAGCTCTTCCATGCCATATCTCCTCTGTTCCGGTACTCTTCGCGGTCCTTCATTTGCGCCGCGAACGTTCCGTGTCTTTCCTCCAACTCCAGGCTTCCTCCACACCCCTAGTCGGCATCCAGGCTATCGAGGCCAGCGCCGGTACGGGCAAAACCTGGAGCATTGCAGCGCTTTATCTGCGGCTGGTGCTGGAACGGGCGCTCCCGGTTGATCGGATTCTCGTCGTCACCTATACCACGGCGGCCACGGCGGAACTCAAGGGGCGCATACGGGCGCGGCTGAATGAGGCGCGGGACGTGTTTCGCAGCGGCGATGCCGTTGCCGATCCGGTGCTATCTGCGTTGCTGGAACGCATTGACCCCGCCCGTGCCGAGACGCTGTTGACCCTTGCCATCGAGAGCTTCGATCTGGCCGCCATTCACACCATCCACGGCTTCTGCCAGCGGGCCTTGGCGGAACGAGCCTTTGAGAGTGGGCAGGCTTTCGAGACGGAGCTGATGACCGACCAGACCCCGCTGCTGCGGGAGACGGTGCGCGATCTTTGGCGGCGGGAGATGGTGGTGGCGGGCGCCGATCCGGCCTGGGTGGCGTGGCTGCTCAAGCATCTGCCCGGCCCCGATGCCTTGCTCTCGGCCCTGGTACCTCATCTGGGCAAGCCCTATTTGCGTCGCCTGCCGCCTTTGCCGGTGGATGTCACGGCTGCGGAATGTCATGCCCGCGCCTTTGCCGATGCCCGCGAACACTGGCGCAAGGACGGCGCCCCGATGCAGGAAATGCTGTGCCAGTGGCCGGGCCTTTCCCGCACCAGCTACAAGCCAGAGCAAATTGCCAAGCATGGCGCCGCAGTCGGCGCGTGGTTGGCGCAGGGCGGCGATGCGCCCATTGCTTCGATCACGTTGTTCACGCCCGCCAAGCTGCAAGCCGGCACCAACAAGGGCGCCAACACACCGGAACATCCGCTCTTTCAAACGCTGGAGGCACTGCTGACGAGCCAGCAGGCGCTGGAGGAAAACAATCGGCGTCGCTACGGCCATCTATTGCTGGCGGCTTTGGATGCCTGCGAGACGCAACTGGCCGAACGCAAGGCGCAACTCAATCGGCAGTCCTTCGACGATCTGCTGGTGGGGCTCCACGATGCTCTGCACGGTACGGGCGGCCCTGCTCTGGCTGCGGCTTTGCGGGACCGCTACGGTGCGGCGCTGATCGACGAGTTTCAGGATACTGACCCGATTCAGTACGAGATTTTTCGGGTGGTCTTCGGTGGTTCGGGAGTCATTGAAATAAGGAACGGCGCGTCCGAACTCCGTCATCCCCGCGAAGGCGGGGATCCATGGCCGGTCGCTGTAGATTCATCGCTGGATCCCCGCTCGGGCGAAGCCCGGCCAGTCCTGAGCATGTCGAAGCCTGTCCTGAGCCCTGTCGAAGGGGGCGGGGATGACGAGGAAGGTGCCCTGTTCTTCGTCGGCGACCCCAAGCAAGCCATCTACAGCTTCCGCGGCGCGGACCTGCAAGCCTATCTGGCCGCCCGCAACGACGCGGAACAGTCCTGGTTGCTGGATACCAATCGTCGCTCCGTGGCGCCTCTGGTGGCGGCGGTCAACGCGGTGTTCGCCCGAGGCGACACGCCCTTCCTGGACGAGCGTCTACCCTTCGTGCCCGTGGCGCCTTCGCCCAAGCCCATTGCGCCGCTGGTGATCGAAGGCCGCGACGAGGCGCCGCTCACTTTCTGGTTCCTGCGTCGACAAGAAGCCGACAGCAAGGGCAAACCAAAATCCATCAACAAGGGCGATGCCAACGCCCGCATCGCCCAGGCCGTGGCGGCCGAAATCGCCGAGTTGCTGCGCCTCGGAGAGCAAGGCGCAGCCTGCATCGGCGAGCGGGCTCTCAACGGCGGCGACATGGCCGTGCTAGTGAAGAGCCACCGCCAAGGCCGCTTGGTGCGCGAAGCCCTGGCCGCCCTCAACGTGGCCTCGGTGCGCTACGGCCAGGACAGTGTGTTCGACAGCCGCGAAGCACTGGACATGGAGCGTGTGCTGCTCGCCGTGGCCGAGCCGGGGCGCGACGGTCTGCTGCGGGCCGCGCTCACCACCGATTTGTTCGGCCTCTGCGGCGACGACATTGCCGCCCTCGATGCAGATCCCGCCGCTTGGGATGCTTGGCTGCAGCGCTTCCAAAATTGGCACGCCCTGGCGCGGGAGCGAGGCTTCATCCCCATGTGGGCCGCGTTGCAGGCCGAGATGCAGGTGCCCGCCCGCCTGCTGGCGCTGCCTGAAGGCGAGCGGCGCATGACCAATCTCCAACATCTCTCGGAGTTGCTGCAACAGCAGGCTCACGACGAGGATCTTTCGCTCGAAGCGCTCGCCAAGCGTCTGGCCGACGCCCGCTGCGGTGATAGCGAACGCTTCGATTCCGAAGCCCAGCAACTGCGCCTGGAGAGCGACGAGCAACTGGTGAAGATCGTCACCATCCACGCCTCCAAGGGCCTGGAATATCCCGTCGTCTATTGCCCCTTCCTCTGGGACGGTGCGGCGCCCAAGCGTCAGGACGCGCTGCTCAAGTTTCACGACGACGATCATGCAGCCGCCCTGGATTTCGGCACCTCCGAGCGGGAAGCCCATGAGGGACTCGCCGAGGAGGAACGCCGTGCCGAGTTGCTGCGTCTGGCCTACGTGGCGCTGACTCGTGCCAAGCACCGTTGCGTGCTGGCCTGGGGCGGTATCAAGGACGCGGAACTGTCGCCCTTGGCTTGGTTGATACACGGCAGGGTGGGCGAGGACTTCAAGAAGCTCTCCGATGACGAGTTGCTGGCAGACCTCTCCGCGCTGGCCGAGGCTGCCCGTGGGAGCAGCGTCCTCGTCGCGACAGGTCGGCCCGAGGCGGGCCTCCTACAGAAACCTATCGCGGTCGTCACGGTGCCCGACGACAAAGGCATTCCCTGGCAGCCCGCTTCCACTGCGGCAGAACGGCTGCAAGCGCTCAGCTTCAACGGCCACATCGTTCCGGCTTGGCGCACGCACAGCTTCACTGGCTGGCTGGCGTCGGAGATTGCGGCTCCCGTGGAGTTGCCCGATCACGATGCCCTGGCGGCTGCGTTGAATGAAGAACTCGCCGAACCAGCGCCTGACGAACCGGAGGTAAGCGGCTTCCCCCGTGGCGCCAATGCGGGCTCCGCGTTGCATGCTTTGTTGGAGCATGGCGATGCAACGCCCGAAGCCATCACCGCTCGCTTGGCGCCTTTCGGCATCGGCGCCGAATGGGCGAGCGTGGCGCAGCGCTTGGTGCAAGACGTAGTGAGCACACCGCTCTGGGTTCCCTCTCCCCTTGCGGGAGAGGGACAGGGTAAGGGGAGTGGGGCAGTGCGCCTCGCCGACATCCCCCGCGACCGCCGTCTCTGCGAAATGGAATTCCTCTTCCCCATCGCCGCGCCGGACATGGCAGCGCTGTCGCGCGCCATCGGCCCGGAGCAGGGCGCCGACGGCCAACTGGCGAAGCGCGTGGCTCGGCTGGCGCCGTCCCAGGCCATGGGCTTCCTCAAGGGCTTCATCGACTTGGTGTTCGAGCACGACGGAAGATTCCATCTGCTCGATTACAAATCCAACTGGCTCGGCGCCCGTTACGGCGACTACGGCGCCGAGGCGCTTGCCGCCGCCATGGCTGCCGAGAATTACGACCTTCAGGCGCTGCTTTACGCCGTTGCGCTCCATCGGCTGCAAGCCCTGCGTCGTGCCGATTACGACTACGACGCTCACTTCGGCGGCGCCTATTACCTGTTCCTGCGCGGCATGCGGCCTGACGTGGCGGGCAGCGGGGTGTTCGCATGGCGGCCCGATCAGGCCCTGGCGGAGCGGGTCGATGCCTGCTTGGCGCGTGCGACGGATGCGGAAAGACTGTTGGCATGAGTATGCAAATGGGTTTGTTTGACTCGGCGCCGGCCAAGTCCTCCACAGCGCCCCATGTACCCAAGCCCGGCCTCGCCAAGCTAGCAGCCCTGCCGGCCGGCGCCTTGGACGACATCGATTTCCACTTCGCCAAAGCCGTGGCCGCCTGGGGCGGCGACGATGAGCCAGTGGTGCTGGCAGCGGCGCTGCTGAGTCATTTGTCCTCGGCGGGCCACGTCTGCGCCGATCTGTCGCTGCTCGCCGACGAGCCGCTGCCTTTTGACACTTATCGCCGTGCTCCCGATTTGTCTCTCTGGCGCGTCGCACTGCTGGCCCATGGCGCCTGCGGCGGACCGGAGGCGGGCAAGCCGCTGGTGTTGGAGGGTGATCGTCTCTACCTGGCCCGCCATTGGCGCAACGAGGAGGCCGTCGCGGCGAACCTGAAGGCCCGTGCGGCATTGCCCGTGACGGTGGATGAAGCCCGATTGCAGCAAGGTCTGACGCGACTCTTCGGCGACGATGCCGCCACTGTCGGCCAGCGGGACGCGGCGGCGCGTGCGGTGAAAAGCCGGGTGGCCCTGGTCTCCGGCGGTCCCGGTACGGGCAAGACCACTACGCTTACGGCGCTGTTGGCGCTGGTGGTGGAGCAATCGTCCTCGCTTCGCATCCTCCTCGCGGCCCCCACGGGAAAAGCAGCGGCGCGGATGCAGGAAGCCGTGGCAGCGGCCAAGGGGCGTCTGCCCCTGGACGAGGCCGTGGCCGCCGCGATTCCCGATCAAGCCCAGACCCTGCATCGCCTGCTGGGGCTGCGTCCAGACGGCCATGCCCGTTATCACCGGGATCATCCCCTGCCTGCCGATCTGTTGGTGGTGGACGAGGCATCCATGGTGGATTTGTCGCTGATGGCAAAAGTGCTGGATGCCTTGCCGCCCACGGCGCGGCTGGTGCTGCTGGGCGACCGGGACCAGCTGGCTTCCGTGGAAGCCGGGGCCGTGTTCGCCGATCTGTGCGCCAGCGCCGAGGCGGGCGGTGTCTTGGCGGCGGGCTTCGGCGCCTTGACCCATAGCTTCCGCTTCGCTGGTTCCGGCGGCATTGGCCGCTTGGCCGCCGCCGTGCGGGCGGGGGACGGGCAGGGCGCCTTGGCGCTGCTGCAAGACGCGGACGACAACGAGTTGCGCTGGCAAATCGGCGCGGAACCCCAGGCGCTGATTTCGGCTGCCCTCGACGGCTATGGCGATTACCTGGACGCCATGAAGGCGGGCGCGAATGCGGCTGAACTGCATCGCCGCTTCTCCGGCTTCCGTTTGCTGGCTGCCCACCGGGAAGGGCCGTGGGGCATCCGTCGTCTCAACGGGGGTATTGAGCGGGCCTTGGGGGCGCTCGGTCCCACGCCGCGCCAGCCCTGGTATCCGGGCAAGCCGGTGATGGTGAGCGCCAACGATTACGGGCTGCGCCTATTCAACGGCGACATTGGCATTGCGGCGATTGATCCTGTCGATGGCCTGCTCAAGGTCTGGTTTGAAGACCAGGATGCCAATGCCCCCGGCTTGCGCGGCTTCCTGCCGACTCGTCTGCCTGCCCACGACACGGCTTGGGCCATGACGGTGCACAAGAGCCAGGGTTCCGAGTTCGACCGGGTGATGCTGGCCTTACCCGAAGCATCCTCCCTCCTGCTGACGCGGGAACTGCTCTACACCGCTGTCACCCGTGCCCGACACCAGGCTGCCTTGTGGGCCGACGCCGGTAGTGTCCTCGCTGCCTGTGCGCGAAAAAATTTGCGCTATTCGGGTCTAGCTGGGCGTCTCGGCGGCAGGTGATTTCTGTTTTTTGTGCCGCAATTGGCGGTAGGTGTTTCCGGCTGCTAAGGTTCTGCTAACGGCGCTAAAGAAAGGAACCCATGGTGGTCGGTGGAAGCAAGCATGATGGGACTCACCGGGCTGGGCGCTATTTCGGGGCGGGTAGCGCCGCATCAGGTGTGGCTATCCTGGCAGCGTCGATCATCGTTCTGATTGCGTGGGGGCTGTTTTGCTGGCGGGTGACCGAGGCCTATGCGAATGGTCGCGTGGCTGTTCTGGTTCATCAGGAGAAGGAGGAGGCGTCCCGGCAGGCAGACAATCTCGAAGGCAATGTCACCCGCTACTTGACCGCTCTGCAAGCCATGTTGCGAATGATGGTCCAGGGCGAAACGCTAGTTTCCTATCTTCGGGCGCACCAAGTAGGCGTTAAGCCGGTGCTCCAGTTGCTCAAGACCATTCAGGAAGCCAACAATGCTGAACTGGTCTGGGTGACGGGGCCTGATGGACGTACCATGGTCGTGAGCGACAATCGTCCAGACCAGGGCTTCGCCGCAATTGATTTCTCCGATTGGGATTTCTTTCTCCAGGCCAAATCAGGCGGGATCGGCAAGCAATTCCTGACCAACCCCGAGTCGGGCGTTACACAACTGATATTTGCCCGCGGGATTGTCCGGGATGGACACTTCCTCGGCACCGTGGCGGTGAAGGTCAATGTGGCTACGCTCGGGTTCCTGAAGGAACATATCAACGTTTTTCTGACCGACAGGAACGGCGTCATCATTGCCGCATCCGACAAAAAGTGGGAAATGCATACGGTGCCGGGGAACGCCGTGGCTTCCCTGGCGGATGCCCATAAGTTCAATCTTTATCGCCGCAATAGTTTCGAGTCGCTAGGTTTGCGGCCCTGGAGCGGTCATTCCATCGAGCCCCTGCACTGGATCGAGGACATCGACGAGCCGGTTGTGATCGCATCTCAGCGCATTCAGGCGATGTCGGAAGGGTACGTCTACGTCATGTGTCGAGTGGCGGGCCTGAAGAACATCGACAATCAGCGGTATGGATTCTTCTACCTGATGATTGCCTTTGGAGCGGCAGTCATTCTTGTGATGGACGGCTTGCTCATTTATTCCATCAAAGCGCGCCAGACCGAGCGCCTGGTACGGGAGCAAAAGGTGCAGTTGGATGAAGCCCAGCGGTTGGCGCGACTGGGTAGATGGGAGATGGATCTGGGGACGCGTCGGTTGCGGCTATCCGAAGAAGCGCTACGGATTTTTGAAGTGGAGTCTGGCGCGGAGATGGCCGCCGCGAGCTTTCTGCGCTACGTCCATCCCGAGGATCGACGGAAGGTGATGAAGGCAGTCGCAAGATCTATTCGTCATCGGTCTCCCTATGATCTGATCTATCGACTATGCTGTGTGGATGGCTGCATCAAGTACGTGAATGGCCGAGGCGTATGCCATTACGATGCCTATGATCGTCCGATGCGGATGGTGGGCACCCTGCAGGATGTGACGGAGCGCATGGAAGCTGAATCGATGAAAAGACAAGCAGAAGAACAATCTCGGTCGGAGGCGCTGGCGCATGAGCAACTGGCGGAAGCTACTCGGTCCAATGAGGAGTTGCGAGACCTCAATATCAAGCTGAAGCAGGCCCAGAGTCAGTTGCTTCAGTCAGAAAAAATGGCATCGGTGGGACTGTTGGCAGCTGGCGTTGCCCATGAAATCAACAATCCAGTCGGTTTCGTACTTTCCAATCTGAACTCTCTGGGCGAGTACATGCGGGATTTTCTGCACCTGCTGGAAATGTACGAGCGCTTGGAGGCCGCATTGCCAGAATCCAAGCGGGATGAAGTGAAGGATCTCAAGAGCAAGATCGACCTGCCTTTCCTCAAGGAAGACGTAGTTTCCCTTTTGGCGGAGTCCCACAACGGCATTGAGCGGGTTCGTAAGATCGTGCAGAACCTGAAAGATTTTTCCCGCGCCGACACTTCCGACGATTGGAAGCTTGATGACGTTCACGCCGGGTTGGAAAGCACCTTGAGCGTGGTGTGGAATGAGTTGAAGTACAAGTGCGAGGTGCGGAAGGAGTACGGCAAGCTGCCGCTGATCGAGTGCCGTCTGCCCGAGTTGAACCAGGTGTTCATGAATCTGCTGGTGAATGCTTCCCATGCCATCGAAAAGAAGGGCGTCATCACTATTCGCACTGGCGTCCAGGATAAGGAAGCATGGGTAGAGATCGCCGATACTGGCTGCGGTATGAAGCCGGAAGTGGTGGAGCACATCTTCGAGCCCTTCTTCACCACCAAGCCCGTGGGCAAGGGAACCGGCCTGGGGCTCTCGGTTTCCTACAACATCGTGCAGAAGCACCATGGGCGCATCGAGGTGGAAAGTACTCCTGGCGTGGGCACTTCCTTCCGCGTCTGCTTGCCCTTGGAACAGCCACGGCGCGAGGAGTCGGGGGCAACCGGCGCAGCGCCTGTTGTTTCCATGGCGTAGCCGTGGGCGTGGCTTCAGCCGCGATTGTGGGGGCTGCTATCGCGGCTGACCGCTCCTGCAAGTCGGCGCTAAAGCACGCTGCCGTGCTTACGCACGTAGGCTTCAAACTCGGCCACAGGCAGTGGCTTTGAGAAGAGGAAGCCTTGCATGTTGTTGCAGCCTCTCTCCATGAGGAATTCGTACTGGGCTTCGGTTTCCACGCCCTCGGCCACGACCTCCATTCCCAGGTCGCGGGCGATGGATAACGTGGCCATGGCAATGGCCGCATCTTCCGTATCCCCCGGCAGGTCCATAACGAAGGAACGGTCCACTTTCAGGCGGGTGATGGGCAGGCGTTTCAGGTAGCTGAGGCTGGAGTAGCCCGTGCCGAAATCGTCCAGCGCCAGGGTGAAGCCTCTGCGGCGCAGTTGGATCAGGCGATCCATCAACTTTTGATCCGGCTCCATCAGGGTGCTTTCCGTTAGTTCCAGTTCCAGCTGTTGCGGATTGGCGTCCGTCTGGGCTAAGAGGCGCTCTACCTTGGTGACGAAATCTTCCTGGACGAATTGCAGGGCCGAGATGTTGGCGGCCAGTCTTACTGGGGGAACACCGGCCAATTGCCAGCGGATTTGCTGGGCGAAGACTTCTTCCAGGATCCAGTCGCCCATGGGGACGATGAGGCCGGAGTCCTCGGCGACCGAGATGAAGTTGCCGGGCATGAGCAAGCCCCGCTCGGGATGGTGCCAGCGGATCAGGGCTTCGGCGCCGCATACGCGGCCGGTGCGGGGTTCGATTTGTGGCTGGTAATACAGCTCGAATTCGCGTCGTTCCAAGGCTCGGCGCAAGGAGGCTTCCAGCAGCAGGCGTTCGGAAGCGCGGGCCGTCATTTCCGGTGCGAAGTACTGGTAGTTGTTGCGGCCCTTGGACTTAGCGCTATACATCGCCACGTCCGCCTGTTGTAGCAGGCTGTCGATGTTCTGGCTGTCGTTGGGGAAGAGGGCAACGCCAATGCTGACGGTGAGGGTGAGTTCGTGGCCTTCGATATCGAAAGGCTTGCTGAGGGCCATCAACATCTTGCGCGCCACGGCGCCGGCATCGCTGGCGCGTTCGATACGTTCCTGCAATACCACGAACTCGTCGCCGCCGAGTCGTGCCAGCAGATCTTCGCCACGAAGGCAGGCAGAAAGGCGTTTCGCCACCTTGGCCAACAGGCGGTCGCCCACCGGGTGGCCGAGGGAGTCGTTCACCGTCTTGAACTGGTCCAGATCCAGGAAGAGTACGGCCAGTTGCTCGTTGTGGCGTAGGGCGGCGGCAAGGGCGATCTTTGCTCGTTCCAGCCAGTGGTTGCGATTGGGGAGTCCGGTGAGAGCGTCGTAGTGGGCCAGGTGGTGAATGTAGGCCTCGGCGTTGCGAATGGCCGTCACGTCTTGCAGCGTGCCGCGGATGCATTTGAGTTGGCCGTTCTCCCGCTGGCTCTCCATCTGCAAGTGAAGGATCTCGACCCCAGTGCTTGAGTTGCGGGGGCGGGCGTCCAACATGCGAGCTTCGCTGGAAGTCTTTACCTGCATCAGTGCGTCGGCGATGCTGTTTTCGTCTTCCAGATGGAACAAGGACGGTAGTTGCTCTAAATAAAGTTTTTGATCGCCGATTTCCAGCAGATGGGCCATCTCTTCCGAAATGTGGATGAACGGTTCGCCCGCCTCCCACACCCAGCTGCCCAGATGGGCAATGCGTTGGGCGTCGGTGAGGGCTTCTTGCTGCTCTTCCAGCTTGCGGGTGGCGGCGGTGAGTTCTCCGGTGCGCTGGGCGACTAGGCTGGCAATGCGTCGTGCGCTGCCGCTGGTGATCATCAGGAAGGCGCCGAGTAGTCCGACGCCGATAAGGGCAACTGCCACGGTGATCCAGGCTGCCCAGGTGCGGGATTGGGCGACGTAGAGCGGCGTGGCGGCAACGCGCATTTCCCAGCTGCGGCCCGCGAAGTCGAAGTGGGTGACTTTGTTCAGGGAGTCGCTGTACCAGCCATCGGCTTCGCAGCCGACGGGTCCGTAAAGACGGCGGCGATCATCGGCGACGGCAGGGTCTAGCAGGCAGATCGCAACGCCATTCGCCACATGGCCGTGCAGGGTGGCGTGGATCGCATCCTCCATACGGAAGACGCCAGAGACAACGCCCCGGAGCTCACGCGGGTTTGGGTTGTCATCGCCATTGACATAGACGGCTTGATAGAGCACTACGCCCTGTTGTTGGCCGGATTCCTGCACCAGGCGTAGGGGGGCAGTGGCAGATGGCCGGGCGGTGGTACGGGTCCGGTCTACAGCCTCCGCAGTGGCGGGCAGGTAGATGATGTTGACGCCGAGGGCGCGGCGGTTAGTTTCGATGGGCTCCAGGTAGGCAAGCGGTAGGTAATTTGCTGCCTGGGTGGCACGGAAGACCTGGCCTTCGCTGCTGCGGTTCTTGATAGAAAAGTCCGGGACGCCTTCCTTCTGCATCGCCTGCTCGAAGCTGCTGCGTTCGGCATCGCTCAGCCAGGGCGACCAGCCGAAGTTCTGGGTGCCCGGATAGCGTTGAAGCCAGGGCGTGACGAAGGCATGAAAGTTCTGCCGGTTGACCTTCGGCGTGGTGGCAACCCAGGTGCGGATGGCCAGCAGCATGTCGAGTTGCGCGTTGAGCCGTGCTGAAACCTGTTCGGAGATATGGTCTGCTTCACCGTAGAAGCGGGAGGCCATGCGTTGCTCTTCCCAGCGGGTGACTTGCAGATAGGCAAGGCAGGCGAGAACGCTGGCGACCAGCAGAGGGAGGGCGACCGCTATGCGGCGCGGTCGCCAGTCTTCGGCCGGTTTGCCGAAGAGCACCAGCAGCAGCGGCATCGCTACGACGACGCCCATGGTGTCTCCCATCCACCAACTCCACCAAGTGAACAGCGCGTCGTTGGGGGAAATCGCACCGAAGGCCACCAGGGTCGGGACTGACACACTGGCATTGACCAGGCAGCTCACCGGGGCGACCACGCAGAACAGTGCGAGGACGGTGCCCGGTCGGTCGAATGGGTTGGGAAGACCGACCATTCGGCGCGTTAGCCAAGTGCCAAAGGCTGCCTGCAGAACGGCACCGAACGGCGCCACCAGGATGCCTAGCCAAGCCCATCCGGTGAGGCTGACGTGATACGCGGCACCGACCTGCATGACCAAGCCACCGAACCAGATCGGGAGAGCCATCCGATGGCCGTAGATCATCATGGCCGCGAGGGCGATCCCGGCAGGGATGAAGAGGGGAACCGCGTAATCCTGTGGCGAAGCAATCAGGAGCGATAGCAAGCCGAGGACGGCGTAGCTCAGGAAAACAAGGAGCTGCGGAAGCATGATGACAAGCGGATTTCCTGGCTGGGCGGCAAAATAAAAGTCCTGCGAATTGTAGGGGATCGCGTGTCGTATGTGGCTAGGGTATTGGGCTGGAAGGTTCCGCAGGGCAATCGCATGAACGCTCGAACCGCTAATACGTAGCTTCGCTATTCCCGCGAAAACAGCACTGCTGTCCGGGATAAATGGCTCGATGCCGCAAATCGAAGTGATGTCGTCATCCCGGCGGAAGCCCACTGCTGTCCGGAATAAATATCGCAAGGGCGAAACCGAAGTGACCTCGTCATCCCGGCGAACGCCGGGATCCAGAAATGGCCGCAAGAACCCCTGGATTCCGGCTTCCGCCGGAATGACGAAATTTGATGGTCGGCGCAC
>DASUJA010000232.1:0-15831 GCA_036279515.1 Rhodocyclaceae bacterium
AATGGCAGACGGCGTTTTCAACGGCGCTCGCCTACCAGGAGTCCAACTCCGCCGGAACGGTGAGCCACAGCATTAGCCCACCCCCGGTCATGGCATGGAGAAGTCCCAATGACCGCCACCCCTACCGCTCTGCAAGCCCTTACGCCCTGTCCTCAGCCGGACCGCAGCGCCGAGCTGGCCAGCCTTTCCGCCCAACGCATCCTGATCCTGGACGGCGCCATGGGCACCATGGTCCAGCGCCACAATCTGGTGGAAGCTGACTATCGCGGCGAGCGCTTTGCCGACCACGGCAAGGACGTGAAGGGCAACAACGATCTGTTGCTGCTGACCCGGCCTGACGTGATCCGCGGCATCCATGAGGACTACCTGGAAGCCGGCGCCGACATTCTCGAAACCAACACCTTCAACGCCACCCGCGTGTCCCAGGCGGAGTACGGCCTGGAAGCCTACGCCTACGAGCTGAACGTAATGGGCGCCCGGCTGGCGCGGCAGGCGGCGGACAAGTTCTCCACCAAGGACAAGCCCCGCTTCGTGGCCGGCGTGCTCGGACCAACCTCCCGCACCTGTTCCATCTCCCCGGACGTGAACGATCCGGGCTTCCGCAACATCAGCTTCGACGCCCTGGTGGCCGACTACGTGGAAGCCGCTCGCGGCCTGACCGACGGCGGCGCAGACATCCTGCTGGTGGAGACGGTGTTCGACACCTTGAACGCCAAGGCCGCCCTGTTCGCGATCGAGAAGTTCTTCGACGAGCGTGTAAAAAGCGGCGGCCACCGCTTGCCGGTGATGATCTCCGGCACGATTACCGACGCTTCCGGCCGCACATTGTCGGGCCAGACCGCCGAGGCCTTCTGGAACTCCCTGCGCCACGCCCGGCCCTTCTCCTTCGGCCTCAACTGCGCCTTGGGCGCCAAGGAGCTGCGCCAGTACGTGGAAGAGCTTTCCCGTGTCTGCGACTGCGCCATTTCCGCCCACCCCAACGCCGGCCTGCCCAACGCCTTTGGCGGCTACGACGAAACGCCGCAAATGCTGGCGGACGAGATCGCCGACTGGGCACGTCATGGCTTGGTGAACATCGTCGGCGGCTGCTGCGGCACCTCGCCCGACCACATCCGCGCCATCGCTCAGAGCGTGGCCGCCATCGCACCGCGCAAGGCGCCAGTGATCGAGCCCAAGCTCCGCCTCTCGGGCCTGGAGCCCTTCAACGTGGGCGACGACAGCCTGTTCGTGAACGTGGGCGAGCGCACCAACGTGACCGGCTCCAAGGCCTTCGCCCGCATGATCCTGGAAGGCCGCTTCGACGACGCCTTGGCCGTTGCCCGCAATCAGGTGGAAGCGGGGGCACAGGTAATCGACATCAACATGGACGAGGCGATGCTCGACTCCCTCGCCGCCATGGACCGCTTCTGCAAGCTGATCGCTTCCGAACCCGACATCAGCCGGGTGCCGATCATGCTCGACTCTTCCAAGTGGGAAGTGATCGAAGCAGGTTTGAAGTGCATCCAGGGCAAGGGCATCGTCAATTCCATTTCCATGAAGGAAGGGGAGGACAAGTTCCTCGCCCAGGCGCGACTGGCGCGGCGCTACGGCGCGGCGGTGATCGTCATGGCCTTCGACGAACTGGGCCAAGCCGACACCTATAAGCGCAAGACCGAGATCTGCGCCCGCGCCTACAAGCTGCTGACCGAAGACGGCTTCCCCGCCGAAGACATCATCTTCGACGCCAACATCTTCGCCATCGCCACGGGCATTCCCGAGCACGACAACTACGCGGTGGATTTCATCGAAGCCATCCGCTGGATTCACCAACACCTGCCCTACGCCAAGACTTCCGGCGGCGTTTCCAACGTGAGCTTCTCCTTCCGCGGCAACGATCCGGTACGGGAGGCGATTCACACGGTCTTCCTCTTCCATGCCATCAAGGCGGGCCTCACCATGGGCATCGTCAACGCGGGCCAGCTGGGCGTCTACGATGACCTGGACCCAGTGCTGCGGGAGAAGGTGGAAGACGTGGTGCTGAATCGCAAGCCTGGTGCCGGTGACGCGCTGGTGGAGTTCGCCCAAAGCGTGAAGGGCCAGGCCAAGGAACAGGTCGTCGATCTGGCCTGGCGCCAATGGTCCGTGGAAAAGCGCCTTGAGCACGCCATGGTCAAAGGCATCACCGAGTTCGTGGTGGAAGACACGGAAGAATGCCGCGCCGCCCTGGCTGCCGCTGGCAGGCCGCCCCTGTCGGTGATTGAAGGCCCGCTGATGAACGGCATGAACACCGTGGGCGATCTGTTCGGCGCCGGAAAGATGTTCCTGCCCCAGGTGGTGAAGTCGGCCCGCGTCATGAAGCAGGCCGTGGCCCATCTGATCCCTTACATCGAGGAAGAGAAGGCCCGCACCGGCGTTTCCAGCAAGGGCAAGATCGTGGTCGCCACGGTGAAGGGCGACGTGCACGACATCGGCAAGAACATCGTCGGCGTGGTGCTGGGCTGTAACGGCTACGACGTGGTGGACCTGGGCGTCATGGTGCCCACGGACAAGATCCTGCACGCGGCCAAGGAGCACGGCGCTCAGGCCATCGGCCTCTCCGGTTTGATCACGCCTTCTCTGGAAGAAATGAGTCAGGTCGCGTCGGAAATGCAGCGCCTGGGTTTTGACGTGCCGCTGCTGATCGGCGGCGCCACCACCAGCCGCGCCCACACCGCCATCAAGATCGCGCCGAACTACGCAGGCCCCGTGGTCTACGTGCCCGACGCCTCCCGCGCCGTGGGCGTGGTGACCAAGCTGCTCTCGCTCGAACAGCGCGACGGTTACGTGGAAGAAGTGGCCGCCGACTACGAGAAGGTCCGCGCCCAACACGCCAACAAGACCGGCGTGAAAATGGTGAGTTTGGAAGCCGCTCGCGCCAACAAGGCCAAGGTGGATTTCACGGGCAACTGCGCCCCAGTGAAGCCCAGCAAGATCGGCGTGACGGTGCTGAAGGACGTGAGCCTGACGCAGATCTCCGACTTCATCGACTGGGGCCCCTTCTTCCAGACCTGGGACTTGGCCGGCCGCTATCCGCAGATCCTCGACGACGCGGTGGTGGGGGAAGCCGCCCGCAACGTGTGGAACGACGCGCGCAAGATGCTGGCAAAGATCCTCATGGAAAAGTGGTTCAGCGCCAACGCCGTGTTCGGCCTGTTCCCCGCCAACAGCGTGGGCGACGACATCGCCATCTATGCCGACGAATCCCGTACCGCGCCCATCGCCACTTGGCATGGCCTGCGTCAGCAGCATGAGCGTCCGGCGGACAAGTCCAACCAGTGTTTGTCGGACTTCATCGCTCCCACCGGCACGCCGGACTACGTGGGCGCCTTCGCCGTCACGGCGGGCATTGGCATCGAGAAGAAGCTGGCCGAGTTCCAAGCGGACAACGACGACTACCACGCCATCATGCTGAAGGCCCTGGCCGACCGCTTAGCCGAAGCCTGCGCCGAGTGGCTGCATCTCAAGGTGCGCAAGGAATACTGGGGCTACGTGACCGACGAGAACCTGCATGTGAACGACCTCGTCGCCGAGGCCTACCAGGGCATCCGCCCCGCCCCCGGCTACCCGGCCTGCCCGGACCACGTGGCCAAGGGCATGCTGTTCGATCTGCTCGACGCCCCCGCCAACGCGGACATGAAGCTCACCGAGAGCTACGCCATGCAGCCTGCTGCATCCGTGGCCGGCTTCTACCTGGCCCATCCGGCTGCCCGCTACTTTGCCATCAGCAAGATCGGCCGCGATCAGCTGGAAGACTGGGCCAAGCGCAACGGTATGACCGTGGCCGAAGCGGAGAAGTGGCTCGTACCGCTGCTGTAAGGCAACATCCTTTGGCGGGAATGCCGATCAAGGCATTCCCGCCCTTCCCCCCGAGAAATTTCATCGGCGTTGCTTCGCGCCGGTTTCCATTCGCCTACTTTCGCTAGGCGCATCTATCGGAAAGAGTGGCACACTTGTAATCAATAGCCTACAAACATATCAATATGTCATCTATCCACCGAAATGACTTCTATAGGTTGTAGTTTTGTAAGTCACCTTCGGGCTATATGGCGCACCGAAATTAAGGAGCGCGCTCAAGATGAGATATGCATTCGGCAGGGCACTAAGAGATTTGCGACGTGCCCATGGGCTAACCCAGGAAGACTTTGCCGCCGTTTCCAGCCGGACCTACCTAAGCGCCCTTGAGCGAGGCAAGAAAAGCCCTACCCTCGACAAGATCCACAATCTGGCAGGTGCCATCGGCGTACACCTACTCAGCGTCCTCACCGTAGCCTTCCTCTATGCCCAGGATGACGATGACCTGGATGGACTTTTGGACCAGGTACGCAATGAAGTCACCGACCTGCTCAATCAGGAGGCGCCATGAACATCCGTCTTCTCGCCATCATCAGCCATGACGCTTTGCGCAACAGTCTGTCCGATTTATTCAATTGGGCGGGCGACATCTGCATGGCCGCCGTTGCCACGTCGGCGGAAGAATGTGTTGAGCATCTCGAAAACGGAGACTTTGACGGACTGCTTCTGGACGCGGCTCACGCCAGCGAAATGCGGACGCTATTGGACCAGTTGCACGGAAAGATGGACGGCCTTCCCATCTTGGCGCTCTGTCCGGGGAATATCCCGCCCTTGATCGCCCGTGCGCTCAGTACCGGCACGACGACGTGCATCAGTAAGGAAGCAGATCCGCGGTCCATCCTTGAGTCCATTCGGGCAGCGGTAAAACGCCATGCCCCAAAACAGCCAGGCGATTGGGCAGCGGATCAGTAGAACAACAAGACCAGCGCTGCAACCAGGGCGACACCAAGAATCACGGCAGCCCAAATGCCGTCGCGGCTCCTCGAGGAAGGAGCGTCCGGCGCATCGGCATCGGGCTCCACGGCAGGTGCCATGGCAAACGCCGCAGTCGCTTCCGAGGGAGAGGAAGGTTCCGCCGGGACGATTGGGCGAACCATCTTCAGCGTCTGGGCAAAGGCATCGAATTCCTGATCCATACCCACCGCGTGAGCGAGCTTCTGGGTCGCCTCGAAAGAGTCGAAGTTGTGGGAGATACCCACGGGCTTCACATCGTCCTCATCCTCAACGGGATCGTCGACACGGGTCCGGGTAGAGGATGAGGACAAAACCATGGTCTTGTCCTCTTCGGCGACCAGTCCCTTGGGAATTTCATGGAGCCCCGTGGCGGCCGTATTTACTCCGGCGCCGTAGTGCTTCTCGCATTCGCGCAGGTCGGCGGCAAACTGGCGGGCATCCTGGTAACGGTCCTCCGGTTTTTTCTCCAGGGCCTTGGCCAGGATCAGATCGAGGATCTGGGGCAGATCAGGACGCAAGCGCGTGGGCGGCGCGGGCGGCACATGCACCGTCTGGTACATGAGCGATTCGAGGCTGCTGCCATTGAAGGGCGCCTGACCCGTCAAGGTCTCGTAGAGGGTAATGCCGAGGGAAAAGATGTCGGCCCGGTGATCGATGCGCTGACCCAGCACCTGCTCCGGCGACATGTACTTGGGCGAGCCAAGCATCATGCCGGTTTGCGTCTGCACATCGGAAGTCCGCATGCGTGCGATGCCGAAGTCGGTGATCTTCGCCGTGCCATCCGCTGAGACCATGATGTTGGCCGGCTTGATGTCCCGATGGACGATACCGCGCTCATGGGCATAGGCCAGACCGTCCGCCACCTGAGCAATCACCGACACCGCAGTCTTGATCGGCAACCGATCAGGGCCGGTAATGAACTCCCGCAGCTCTCGGCCTTCCAGAAGCTCCATGGCCATGTAGGCCACATTGTCGCTACGGCCCAGGTCGTAAATGGTGACGATGGCCGGATGGCTCAGGGAGCCGGCAGCCTTAGCCTCCTGGTAGAAGCGGGCTTCGTACTCCTCCCGTTCCACCGGATCCAGGGACAGATGGATGGTCTTGATGGCGACCACCCGGTTAAGCACCGGGTCGGCAGCCTTGTACACGACACCCATGGCGCCGCGGCCCAGCTCAGCCAGAACTTCGTAACGACCGAAATGCTTGGTTTCCATCGACACGTGCGGCCTGCTCGTGGTTACTTGCTATCCGAGTCCGAGGTCTTGCTCGACTTGGCCTTGGACGACTTAGTTGCCTTGGTAGCCTTGGTAGCCTTGGTAGCCTTAGTCGCCTTGGCTGCCGGAGCGTCGGGAGTGGCATCACCCTTCAACTTGGCAGCCTTGGCAGCCTTGAACACAGGCCCCCAGATGGGATGGCCCGCTTCGGCAGGTTCCAACTCCAGGTTGGGATTGATGTCGAGAGCCTTGAGAAACTCAGTACGGCAAGCAGGCTTGCGACCGGAAATGCAGTGGATGAAGGCCAGATGCTTGTGGGCCTTGATCTGGTCGGTATCGCTCAGGCCCAGATCAAGGGCACTTTGCAGTTCCTTGGCGGCTTCGACAAACTTGCCATCCGCATATTGCGCCAGGCCCGTCTTAAGGGCATAGGCCGACTTGCTCTCGAAGAGGCCGGGGCCGCCGTCAGCGCTCTTGCCGGAGGCTGTGGCGCCCCCGGATGACGAGGCATCCGACTTGGAGCCGGTGGTGACACATCCAGTCAATGCGGCGCAGGCCAGGATGACGGCGATTCTGGTGAGGATCATCTGTCCTTACTCCTTAGAACTTGTGTTGAATCATGATCTTGTCCTTCACCGACTCGTCGATCTGGACGGTATGGCTCGGGAAGGTCGTGTTGCGAATTTCGATCTTGTGCTTGCCGGGGGTCAGGGACAGGGCCTTGAGCGGGGGACTCACACCCTTCATCTGTCCATCCACGTAAACCTCGCCCCAGGGAGCAATGGCCAGGGAAACGCTGATCTTGCTCGGGGCCTTGGGCGCCGCAGGAGCGGTGGGCGCGGGGGCTGCCGACGATTCTGCGGCAACTTTCTTATCAGCCTTGTCTACCTTATCCGCCTTATCGGCCGCAGCTGTGGTCGATTGCTGCTCAACCGGCTCGAAAGCATCCTTGGTACGCGCCATGCGCAGGGCAACGGCGGCACCGACGATGGCGATAGCAATGGCCACTGCGGCGATAACCCGCTTGTTCGACTTGCCAGCCGGCGCCTTGGCAAGCGCTTCGCTGGCCGGAACGGGAATGGCCTCCCCTTCGGCGGCGGCCTCGCCCGAACCGCCGACAGGGCCGATCACGTACACGGCATGTTCGCGCACATGCTTGTCGGTGCGGGTACCGTCGTATTGGAAAATGCGCTCGTAATCGGGCGACAGGCGGGCCACCACCTCGAAGTAAGAGCGAGACACCATGATGCTGCCCGGCTCGGCAAAGCTCATGACCCGCTGGGCCACGTTGATGCCGTCACCGATGATGTTGAGCTGACCGTTGATATCCTTCACCAGCCGCACGGGGCCCAGATTGAGACCAATACGCACATTCAACGGCGGGGTCTGCTTTGGATCCTGGGCCGCCAGGGCATCCCGTAGGGACATGGCGGCGAAGAGGGAGTCCTCGGGGTTGCCGAGGAAGCTGACCGCCGCGCCGTCGCCTGTATCGAGCACGATACGGTCGTTGGCGACCACGTGCTTGAGGGCGCTCACCAGTAACTCGTTGAAACGCTGCTTGAGCGACAGCTGTTCCGTCACGGCCATCTTCGAGTATTCGACGATGTCGAGGAACAGTACGCAGCAGACAAAAGTCCGGTTGGAAGTCTCAGTCATTTAGGGCAAGGCCTTGGAATACGTGCCGACCACACCGAAGTACTGCGAATTGCTGCCGGAGGCCGCGCGGAATGGGCGCAAGTATAGCCGCTAGGCCCTTTCGGCAGGCTTAACTACCCTATGACTTCGGGTAGATCATGGCAGTGAGGGACTAAAATTCCACACTTCGCCCACGAATCGGCCATCCCTTTCGGCTTCGGCTGTGCCATGCCGCCGACCGGACGCCGTGATTTCCCCGCCCCATGCCCTTCGATATCTGGCTTGCCTTCCTCGTGGCCTGTTTGGCCATCTCCATTTCGCCGGGACCGGGGGCTTTTGCTTCCATGGCTGCGGGTCTGCGCAATGGATTCCTGCGCGGCTATTGGGTAGTACTAGGCCTGCAACTGGGCATTCTGTTCCTGCTAGGCATCGTCGCCGTGGGCGTTGGCGCCCTGGTGCTTTCCTCCGTCGCCGCCTTTGAAGTTCTGCGCTGGGGCGGCGCCATTTACCTTGCTTGGCTCGGCATTGCCCAATGGTTCAACGGCGGCATTTTCGATCCCGTCCATACGGAAGGGGAGCAGCAAAGTCGCCGGACGTTGCTGATCCGAGGGTTCCTGGTGGATGCCAGCAATCCCAAGGCACTGCTTTTTCTCTTCGCCGTGGTGCCCCAGTTCATCGACCCGGCCCTACCTCTGCTGCCTCAATATGCGGCAGCCGCCAGCACCGTGGTGGCCGTCGACATGCTCATCATGGCGATCTATACCGTGCTCGCAGCCCGGGCCGTGCAGTGGCTTCAGTCACCCACCTTGGCGCGACGCACCAGCAAGGGCTTCGGCCTGTTGTTCCTCGGCGCCGCCGCCAGCCTCGCCACCTTCCGTCGCAGCGGATCTGCCCTATGAACTCCCTGATCGATTTCAATCTCCTGCCCCAACCGGCCTACGACAGCCCCGCGCCGGAACGCTGCATCGGCACGCCGCCGCAACGCACGACCTGGAGCGTCTATCAAGGCGACAAGGGAGAAGTGGATTGCGGCATCTGGGCCTGCGAGCCGGGGGCTTGGCGCATCGCGTTTCATGAGCGTCGCCACGAATATTTCCACGTGCTGGAAGGCCGCATCCGCATCACGGGGGAGGATGGCGAGGCCAAGGAATTCGGCCCCGGCGATGCCTGCGTAATCCCCGCCGGATTTCGGGGAGTGTTTGAAGTGCTGGAGCGGGTGCGCAAGCACTACGTCATGATCGACCGGGCTTGAGGCTTAGGCCACCAATGGAGTGCATGCTGGAACACCAGCCGTCATTCCTAAGAAAACCAACTGCTGTGCGGGATAAAGCTGTGTCGTTAATGGATTGGCACCCGCCATCCATTTCGGAGGAAGGCGGTGGCATGAGACGCAGCACGATGCCCCCCAATTCCCCCCCCCGTTCGTCCTGAGCGTCCCCCAAGGGGACTTCCTTTGGGGCGTAGGCGCAGCCGAAGTCGAAGGATGAGTGAACGTACTAGGTGCCGAAACTCATCCTTCGACTTCGCGCCTTCGGCGCTACGCTCAGGACGAACGGTAGAGCAAAGTGCCCCCCGACCTCCACAGCAGTGCGCGAAAGCAGGCCACTCCGGTTCGTGCGTTTGTCTTGCGGTCAGCCCCAGGTCGCGGGCTTCTTCTTTTTCAGGGACCACTCCAGCAACTCGATCAGCGGCGCGGCCCGCTGGGTCAGGCTCACGTAAGGACGCTCGCCGCCACCGGGGGCGGCCTCGCTGGCGGGGGCATCCTCATCGGCCACCCCCTTGTGCATGGCCTTGTCCGCCTCCACCGCCGCACGCAGGCGGGCGATAGCATCGGGCAGTTGCTCCACGGTGACGATGCCCTCAGGCGTAACGTCCTTGCCCATGAGTTTGATCAGACGATGGGCAACGTCGCCGAACATGATGACGTCGCCGGAAGCGGGGGAACGGAAAGTCACTATCACGATGAACTCCTAAGCAAACGTCGCCGACAGCCACACCTGAATGGCGTACGCCACGCGCTCCCAATCCTTCTCCAACATCAAGCCGTGGCCCACGCCGTCGAAGACCACGGGTTCCACGTCGTAGGTGCGACCCGTCATTTCGGCGGCGGAGGGCGGCACCAAGTGATCCAACGCCGCCCCCATGACCAGCATACGCCTGGCACCTTCGGGCAGATGTGAGAGCACCTGGCGCGTATGGGGCAGTCCAAACAGCGTCATGTCCCAAATGGCACGATGGGATTCGGGTTGGGACAGCCGGTAGTAGCGCATCAGATCGTCCATGGACACCTCCTGGGCGAAGAGGGCATCGCGCAGGCTTTCCAGGGAGGTACGGCCGCCGGACATCAGGCTATTGAGGTCGCCGAACAGGGTGGGCTTGGAAAACATCATGCTCACGACCGATCCCATCAGGCCCTGGGGCGGCACCGAGCAGAGCAGCACCGCAGCCGGGGCCTCGTAGCGTTCCAGGTACTTCTGCACCACGAAGCCGCCCATGGAGTGGCCGATCAGCACCGGCGGCGCAGGCAGGGCGTTCACCGCCTTGCGCACGTCGTCCACGTAGTCCGCGATGGAAAAGGAATCGAGCCGATCCCGGCCGGGGCTCTGGCCGTGGCCTGAGAGGGAAACCGCGCTGGCATCAAAGCCAGCGGTGGCGAACCAGGGCAGGAAATGCTCGTCCCAGCACCAGGCGCCGCAGAAGGCGCCATGGACGAAAAGCAGGGGAGGCAGATTCGGATTGGGAACGTCCGGCGTGCGGCGGATGAGTTCGAGTTTGACGTCTGTTTTCAAGATGATGCCAAGCTGAAAGAGGGCTAGGCCTCTTTTATCACACGGAAGAGCCTGTGATGGCGACAGGGGCGAAATACCATCGACCCCAACGCCCATAGGAATTACTGCAACGCAGTTTCCACTGCGGCGATGCGTGCAGCCTGGATGCGTTCGGGAATCTTGGCCGGCTCGTTGCAGGCCTTGGCGATGGCGCCCGCGTCCACGCCCTTGGCGGCGGCCAGGGCTCGGCGCCATTGGCCGGCGGCGGGATAGGGCTTGTCTTCCCAACCCAAACGACCACGATGGTCGGCCTCGCAGGCGACGAGGATTTCGGCGAAGCGTTCCGGGCGGCGGAAGGCGTCGCAGCGTTCGAGAATCTTCACCACGGTGGAAGGCCGCAGGATGCCGATCTGCCCCACTTCGCCGTGATGGCGAGCAGCCAGCAGCGCCACGTCGCGGCAATCGGTGGGCACCCGCAGACGTTCGCAGATGGGGCCGAGCAGTTGCACGCCGCGTTGCTCGTGGCCGATGTGGCGCGGCAACACGTCGGCAGGCGTGGTGCCCTTGCCCAAGTCGTGGGTGAGGGCGGCGAAGCGGGCCGGCAGATTGGCTTGGAGCTGGGCCGCCATGTCGATGACCATCATCACGTGCACGCCGGTGTCGATCTCCGGGTGATAGTCGGCCCGCTGGGGCACACCCCAAAGTGCATCCACTTCCGGCAGCAGTTTTTTCAGGGCGCCGCAGGAACGCAGCACCTCGAACATGCGCGAAGGCTTGTTCTCCATCAGGCCACGAGAGAGCTCCTGCCACACCCGTTCGGGCACCAGATGATCCACTTCGCCGGCGTCCACCATCTGCGCCATGAGTGCCACGGTTTCCTCGGCCACGGTGAAGTCGGCAAAGCGGGCGGCGAAGCGCGCCACGCGCAGGATGCGCACCGGGTCTTCGCCGAAGGCAGGCGACACATGGCGCAGCACTCGGGCTTCCAGATCGCGCCAGCCGCCGTAGGGATCGATAAACTCGCCGTCCTCGCCCTTGGCGATGGCGTTGATGGTGAGGTCGCGCCGGATCAGGTCCTGCTCCAGTGTCACCTCGGCATCGGTATGGAAAACGAAGCCCTTGTAGCCCGGCGCGGTCTTGCGCTCGGTGCGGGCGAGGGCGTACTCCTCCTTGGTCTTGGGATGAAGGAATACCGGGAAATCCTTGCCCACGGGAAGGAAGCCCAGGGCCACCAGGGCTTCCGGCGTGGCGCCGACGACGACCCAATCCCGGTCTTGAACCGGCAGGCCCAGGAGTTCATCGCGGACGGCGCCGCCAACGGCGTAGATCTCCATCACATAACAACCGCGAAGCGGCTCACGAAGTTCCCCTCTCCCCCGGAGGGAGAGGGGCTAGGGGTGAGGGGGATAAGTCGGCGATGCTCCATCGGTTTAACGCTGACGGTACACGTAGCGTTGCAGCCGACCTTGACGAGAGTCGTCCCCCAGGTAGCCCGGCGCAATGGCTTCGAGGACTGTGGGCGTGATGCCGAAGGGGAAGGTGCAACCCGCAGCGCAGACGTTGGGCTTTTGCATGGAGTAGTAGTTGTCCCGAGTCATAGGTGCGCCGGGCAGCCACTCCATGACCAGGGCTTGCAGATAGGAGAGGCGGTCGGGGAGGCCGATGATGGACCGGCGATGGCCGGTCAATTCGCCGACATAGGCCACCAGTTCGCGCAGGGTGTAGATGCGGGGACCGCAGAGATCGTAGGCGTGCCCGTAGCTTTCGCTGCGACGGAGGCTGGCCATGAAAGCCCGCGCCACGTCGTCCACCCACACGGGCTGGAATTGGGCATTGGGACAGGCCAAAGGCAGCACCGGCGCGACGGCTTGCAGGCGGCCGAAGAGATTGAGGAAGGAATCGCGGTCGCCGAAGATCACCGAGGGACGGAAGATGGTGACGTTGAGGCCGTTGCCCGCCGCGTCCACCACACTGCGGATCGCCGCTTCGCCGGCGGCTTTGGAGCGCAGGTACTGGGAAGGCGCATCGGGCGCGGCGCCCAGGGCCGACATGTGCAGCAGACGCGGCACGCCGGCCTTGAGAGCAGCGGAGGCTACCCGTCGCGGCAGCTCCACGTGAGCCCGTTTGAAGTCGCCGTGCAGGATGCCGACCAGATTGATCACCACATCCTTGCCGTGCATCAGCCTCGCCAAGGTGGCGTCGTCGTGAATGTCGGCCTGCACGATGGAAGTTGTGGCATTGACCATCAGCTCCCGCACCCGCTCTCGACGTCGGCAGGGGATGGTGACGCCGTGGCAATCGGGCATTAGCAGCCGGGTGAGGTGACTGCCGACGAAGCCGGAACCGCCGAGTATCAAAACGTTCATAGGACCATTCCCCCAACCTCCTTCCCCAGGAAGGGGGCGATTGCAGTTCGCCGCTGCGCGGCTCCGTCATTTGGCTTGCGCCCCTGCGGGCGGCCGTGCGGGGCGCTCATGGCAGTTCTTCCGTTCGAGTGTCGGCCGCGTTACGCGGCTGGACCACGCCCAGGCGAGCCTTCAGGGACTGGGGCTTGTCCTGGAACATGGCGGCGTAATAGACGCTGTTGCTCATCACCTTCTTCACGTAGTCGCGGGTCTCGGTGAAGGGGATGGTCTCTGCGTAGATGGCGCCTTCAATGGGCTTGTCGGCCCGCCAGCGCTGGGCACGGCCGGGACCGGCGTTGTAAGCGGCGCAGGCCAGCACCGGGTGGTTGTCGAGACTGCCCAAAACCAGCTTGAGGTAGTTGGTGCCGAGAGCCACGTTGGTACTGGTGTCCGACATCTGGTTGGGGTGGTAACCCACAAGGCCGATTTTCTTGGCCACCCACTTGGCGGTGGCGGGCATCACCTGCATCAGTCCGCGAGCACCGACGCCGGACTTGGCGCTCATGACGAAGCGGCTCTCCTGGCGGATGAGGCCGTAGATCCAGCCGCTATCCAAGGCCAGTTCCCGTGCGCGCGGGTCCACTTCGTCGCGGAAGGGCGAGGGGTAGCGCAGGGAGTAGTCGTGCTGGTCGCGGGTGCGGTCGGCGGCGCTGATGGAGCGGTCGAGGAAATCGTTGCGGCGAGCCAGTTCGGCGGCGGCCAACAGTTGGCGATCTTCCATGCCGCGCAGGGTCCAGTTCCACTGCTTGACGCCTTCGGCGCGCATGTCGAGGCGCATCAGGGCCAAGGCCTGTTTGAGGCCGGGATTATTGGCGGCGGCGGCCAGCTCTTCGTTGGTGATCGGCGCAGCCTTGGGCGGCACGGTAACGGGACGGCCCAGTTCCTCATTGGCCAGATTGCCGTAGAAGGTGGTCTGACCTGCGATGCGACGATAGAGCCCAATGGCTTCTTCGCGCTTGCCTTGGGCAGCCTGGGCGCGGCCCAGCCAGTAGATCCAGTCGGGCTGGCTGGCGAGGGACGGCGGCATCTGTTCGATGGCGCGCTTCACACCGGGCCAATCCAGGGCGCGCAGGGCGGCGCGGGCCTGCCAGGCGAGCAGCTCGTCGGTCATGGGCGTGCCCTTGGCGAGGCCATACCACGTCAAGGCTTCGGGCATGTGTCGCTTGGCCGCCTGCCAGGCGATCTGGCTCCAGCCGTAGGCGCGGTCGGCCGCGGGCAGGCGCGATTCGATCTTGCGCAGACGATCCGCAGCATCCGACGGGTCGATCCGGGCGGCGCGGCTGATGGCGTAGAGCACCATCTCCCGCGCCAGCCGGTTGGTTTCCAGGGGGCCGGCGAACTTGTCCAGGTAGCGCAGGGGCTTGTCGGTGATGACGTTGAGTGTCTTACCTTCGGGCTCCTGGGCTTCAGGCAAATAGCGTCCCGCAGCCTGGGCTTCACGCATGCGGCCCGCTTCCAGCAGGCGGCGCATCCGCAGCCACACGTCGTCGGAACTCAGACGCTTGTCGACCACCAGCGCATCGGTGATGGGTGTGCAGGAATCGGGCAGTTCCACCCCGGCGAACCAAGCGCTACGAGCCTCGTCCAGCACCGCCGCGTCGCCTTGACCGTAGCGGTCTTGCCAGGCGTAGCAGACCAGTTCCTGATCGGGCTGAAGCAGGCGCGAGTATTCGCGGCGGAAGGCATCCCACTGATGCTTCTTGCCCAAGCTCTTGAGCCAGTCGGCACGCAGCTTTTCGGCGAGATAGGTACCGCTATTGCGGTTGAGGAAATCACGTAGCGCCGGCTCGGCGCCATCCTCATCCACGCGCATGCGCAACAGGTAGTACTCGGCCCAGGGCTCCAGATCGTGGCCGCGCAGGGACTCAAGCCCTTTGCCGACCCGATTGCCGTCGCCCAGGCGGAAGGCTTCTTTGATGGTGATAAACGTCGCGTCACCCGGCGCTGCATGCACGGACCAGGAAAAGGCCAGGGGCAGAGCGAGGGGGAACAGGCGGGCGGAGTAACGGTAGAGGATTCCGAGCACGGCCCGGTGGGCGATGCCCTTCATCGTATAGTTCGACTTCATTTTTTCAATCTAGCACACGGCCTGTGACCCTCCTGCCCGAAAACCCGTCCCAAAGCGCCTCTGTTCGGACGGCCCTGCGCCGCGAGCGGCTGGCTGCGCGAGAAGCGATGCCAGAACATTTGCACGCGGAAGCTTCGACCTGCATCGAGGCGTTGCTGTTCCAGGAGCTGAGCCGGACGACGCCTGCCACCCTGGCCTTCTGCTGGCCTATCCAGCGCGAGTTCGATCCTCTGCCCCTCGCCATGCGCCTGGATGCGTTGGGCTGGCGTCTTTGCATGCCGGTAGTGGTGACGCCCAAGGCGCCCATGGCCTTCCATCGCTGGACGCCGGATACGACCATGGAGCCTGGGCATTTCGGCATCCCTGTGCCGACGGATGTCACCGTGTTGCAACCGGACGTGGTCCTGCTGCCCCTGGTGGCCTTCGACAACTTCGGCTATCGCATCGGCTACGGCGGCGGCTATTTCGACCGCACCCTGGCGGAGTTGAAGCCACAACCCTTCTGCATTGGCATCGGCTTTGAACTGGGCCGAGCGGACACGATTCACCCGGAGCCTCACGACGTGCCCCTGGACGCATGGGTGACGGAAGCCGGGTGGTTTACCGCTACGCCTGCCTAGTTCAACACCGCAGATCATTCCCGCCATGTGGCCCCATGTGGCCCCAAGCCCGTTGGGGCCGCAAAGATAAAGCCCGATCCCGTTAACATCTCTCGCTTCCAATCCCGCTGCTGCCCCATGAACAACACGAAAAATCCTCCGGCAGAACTCAACCAGAAGCGCCGTCGCGCGCTGAAAATTCTGACCTTCGTTCTTCTCGCCATCGCGCTGCTGGCGCTCACCTACTGGGCAATCTGGGGCAGCACTCGCGTGAGCACGGACAACGCCTACGTGGGCGGCAACGTCACCCAGATTTCC
>DASUJA010000233.1:0-12342 GCA_036279515.1 Rhodocyclaceae bacterium
GCGCCAGCAGGGGCGGGCCATTGCCGAGACGGCATCGCGGCTGGAGGAGCGACGTCAGGTGACGGTGCTGTTTTGCGAACTGCACGTGGTGAACGTATCCGATCCCGAAGAAGCGATGGAACGTTTGGTCACACCCCAGGCCTTGTGCGAAGAGATGGTCCACGCTCAAGGTGGCCACATGGTGCAAGCCCACGGCGGCGGATTATTGGCCTATTTCGGTTATCCCCTGGCGTTGGAGCATTCGGCCATCTGCGGCTTGCGAGCGGCGCGACGCATGGCTGTCCTGACGGCGCCGGGCCTGGAGGTGCGGGTGGGTGTCCATCAGGGTTTCATCGTGACGGGGGGCGACCCGAATCTGCCCGATCCCATCGGTATGACTTCCAACGTGGCGATCCAGTTGCGTGCGCTGGCCGAGGTTGGCGAAGTGCTGGCGAGCGGGGAAGTGTGCCGTTCGGCGGCAACTTATTTCGCATTTGTTCCCGTTGGGCAGCGACGGCTGCGGCGCATGGCCGGGGCGGTAGAAGTATTTCAGGTCGGCGATGAGTCGGGGGTCCGACATCGCCTGGAAGCGGCAACAAAGCTCACGCCCCTCGTGGGACGCGAGGCGGAACTGCGGGTGCTGGAGCAAGCCTGGGGGCAAGCCCATGGGGGCAAGTTCGCGGCCTTGTTGATTTCGGGCGAGCCGGGCATGGGCAAATCGCGCTTGGTACGCGAGTGGACGGATCGGGTGGCGAACGGCGAGAACACTGTCTATGAGTTGCGCTGCTTTTCGGAAACGCGCCATTCGCCCTGGCATCCGGTCATCGAGGCCTATCAGACCATGGCCGGGATCTGTGCCGCAGATGGGCCGGAGGTAAAGCTCGACAAGTTGCACGCCCTTTTCCGGCGGCGGGTGCCGACCTTGGCGAATCGGGCGCTGCCCCTGCTGGCGCGGCTTCTGGACGTGCCGATGGAGGGCGTCGCGTCATCGGCCGAGCCCCTGGACAAGGAGCTACCCCGGCTACTGGTGGATCTGCTTCTGGCGATAGCGGCAAGAAACCCGGTGCTCTTCGTTCTGGAAGATGCCCACTGGGCCGACGAGTCGACCCTGGCCTTCCTTTCCCAACTTTGCTCGCGGACGAAGGACGCGGCGATCTGCCTGTTGGTAACGACGCGCCCCGAGTTCCAACCGGATTGGCCCAACCTGGATCAGCTAGCGCTATCGCCTCTGGATGACGCAGCGGTATGCGCCATCGTCCGAGCGGTTTGCGGCGATATGCCTACCGCATCGATGGAGAACATCGTCGCTCGAGCGGATGGCATTCCCCTTTATGCAGAAGAACTGGCGGCGCTGGCGCAGGAAGAAGACTTGCCGAGCAATCTGCTGGATTTGCTCACGGCACGTCTGGATGCGCTGGGCGGGGCACGGGCCGTGGCCCAGTTGTCAGCCTGCGTGGGCCGGGAGATCGACGAGGATTTCCTCGGCATGATTTCCGACATGCCCGCGAGCGCACGACGGGATGCCATAACCCGTTTGTTGTCCTCTGGGCTGATGCAACGTCTGGAGGATCGGCGACTACAGTTCAAGCATACCCTGGTGCAGGAAGCCGCCTACAAGTCCCAAACAAAAGCTGCGCGCTCGGCCGCCCATCGTCGCATCGCCCAGGTGCTGGAAGACGGTTATGGCGACCTGAAAACCCAACAGCCGGAAATATTGGCAAGGCATTGGAGCGCAGCCGGCGAGACCAAGATCGCCATGGGCCACTGGCTGGCAGCGGGACGCCACGCCGCATGGAACTATGCCTTTCCAGAAGCGGCGAACCATTACACTGAAGGCCTGGCCTTGCTGCCGAAGCTGGCGCAGGGCGCGGATCGCGACAAGCTTGAGTTTTCGCTGCTGATCAATCTGGCCCGTGTGGAACAGATGTTGTCGGGCTACGGCCATGATCGCGTAATGGCAACCATGGAGCGGGCCTTGGCCTTGCTGGAGATGGGTGTGGGCGACGGCATCGACCGCTTTCATGCCCTCTGGGGTCTGTGGGAAGCCGCCGGCTCCAAGCAGGGCCACGAGGAAGCGCTGCGCATCGCCCGACAGATGCAAACATTGGCCGAAAACGAAAATGATCGGGCGCTTTGGCAACAAGCCCTTTACGCCGTAGGCAATTCGCTTTTCTGGACAGGGAACCTGCCTCTTGCCCGATCTGAATTGGAGCGACTGATTGCACTGGAGAATGCAAGCGATGACGGTGCCGTCCGCGACTTCTATGGCCGCAACGTCCTGTCGGCAGCCCGTGGCTACCTGGCGTGGATTCTTTGGCTGCAAGGCGACACCGCACAGGCACTGACGCTCTGCGACGAAGTCCTGAGTCTGACCAAGCGCTTGGGTGTGCCCTTCGATCAGGCATTCGCCTATGTCTTCGCCGTGGTCCTGCAACGATGGCAAGGCAATACCGAGGCCGTGGCTCGCCTCGCCGAGGAAGGCCTGTGCCGGGCGATGGCATGCCAATCGTTGCCGCTTATGGTGGCGATGAAGGTGCATCAAGCCTGGACCGTTGTCATGGACGGCGACGCCAGTGCGCTCGCCCCCATCGAACAAGCGATCAATGCGGGTATTCAATCCTTGAGCGGCGGGGCGATGATCGTATTGCCACCCTTCGTCGACATGCTGCTCGCCGTGGGCGAAGTGGACAAGGCGCAGTCCATCATCGAAAAGGCGCTCCAGCATTCCCAACAAAAGCAGGACCGCCACTATCTGCCGGAACTACACCGACTCCAGGGCGAATGCCTGGTCCGCCAGGGCGACAACAAAACCGCCCGTGCCAGTTTTGAAACTGCGATTAAGGTCGGCCAAAAACAAGGGGCCATGGCGTTCGTGCGACGAGCGGAGCAAAGTCTGGGTCGATTGATGAGTGGATAGATGGAGGCGTATCAACAAAGCACAGAAGGTTGGTGCATGCCGACTCTTGTTGTCGCCGTGATCAGTGGGCTTGAAGCCGTTGGCCTTGCCGCCCCACTCATTGTTGCTTCTCCATACTGTTGTGACGGACCGTAGCGAGCTATGAATGACAAAGGCCGCCGGGGATTGATTCCCCGACGGCCTTTGTCTTCGCTTCTTAGCGGCGAATCTTTACATGACCATCCCTAGCGCACGGGGCAGGGCCAGGGTCATGGCGGGCCAGTAGGTCACCAATCCCAGGAACACCAGCATGGTGAGCAGCCACGGCCAGACGGCAACGGTCAGTTCGGTGATGCCCATCTTGGTGATGCCGGAGGCCACGTAGAGATTGAGGCCCACGGGCGGATGGCAGAGGCCGACTTCCATGTTCACCGTCATCATGATGCCGAAGTGCACCGGATCGATGCCCAGCTTCATGGCGACGGGGAACAGGATGGGCGCCATGATCAACACGATGGACGAAGGTTCCATCACGTTGCCGGCCAGCAGCAGCAGCACGTTCACCGCCAGCAGGAAGGTGATGGGGCCGAGGCCCATGTCGAGCAGCCACTGGGCTAGGGCCTGGGGCACGTTCTCGTTGGTCATGATGAAGGAGAACAGCACGGCGTTGGTGATGATGTAGAGCAGCATCGCCGACATGTTGGCCGAATCCAGCAGGACCTTGGGTACCTTCTTCAGGTCCATATCCTTGTAGACGAAGACCGCGACGATGAAGGCATAGACCGCCGCCATGGCCGCCGCTTCGGTGGGGGTGAATACGCCGCTGTAGATGCCGCCCATCACCACCACGATCAGCGCCAAGCCCCAGAAGGATTCCCTCAAGGCCTTGAACCGCTCGCCCCAGCTAGCCTTGGGCTGACGGGGGTAGTCGTACTTCTTCGCGCGGTACCAAGTCACTGCGCCGAGGCAGAAAGCCAACACTAGACCGGGCACCACGCCCGCCATGAACAGAGCGCCCACGGAGGTGTTGGTGGCGACCGCGTACATCACCATGACGATGGAAGGCGGAATCAGGATACCCAGACCGCCAGAAACGGTAATGATGCCCGCACCGAACTTGTTGGGAAAGCCGGCCTTGACCATGGCGGGCAGCAGGATGGAGCCAATGGCCACCACGGTTGCGGGGCTAGAACCGGAGATCGCAGCGAACAGAGCGCACGCCAGGACGCCTGCCAAACCCAGACCGCCGTACCAATGACCGATCATGGCTGAGGCGAAGCGGATCATGCGTCGCGCCACACCGCCGTGGGTGAGGAAGTTGCCCGCCAAAATGAAGAACGGGATCGCCATGATTTCGAACTTCTCGATGCCGGTGAAGAGCTTCAAAGCCACCGACTCGATGGGCACGTTGGTCATGGTGAAGAGGAAGGTCAACACCGTGAGGCCGAGGGAGATGGAGATCGGCATGCCGGTCAGCATCAGGCCGAACAGCAGAGCAAAAATAATGAGGACGTTCATTTGGCGGCTCCCTTCACAGCGTGGGGGTGCAGATTGTCGTCAAGGTTGTAGGGCACGATGTCTTCGTCCTTGGTGTCCTCGATGCCATCCACGTGACCGTGGTCGTGGTGCGGCAGCTCGCCGGTCTTGAGAAAACCCCAAGCCACTTGCAAGAAGCGGAAGCACATCAAGTAAGAACCGCAAGGGATCGCCAGATAGATGAGCCACATGGGTACTTCCAGGTCGGCGGAAGTTTGGTCGGTATGAGCGATATCCCAAACGAAGTTGGCGCCCAAGGTGCCGACGGTGCCGGTGAACAACGCGCCAGCCAGCAATCCGAAGATGATGAACTTGCCGCGAGTGGAGGGGTTGAGGCGATTGATGAGCACATCGACGCCCACGTGGATACCCGTGCGCACGCCGTAAGCGGCGCCGAACTTGGCCATCCAGACGAACATGTAAATACAGAGTTCCTGGGCCCAGGAAATATTGATTTCAAGCAGGAAATCCTGCATCGCAGGCCAGGGAATACCAGACAGGTAGCGGTGCATCACCGCTACGAAAATGAGGATGGTCGCCATCGCCATCAGTGTGGCGATGATGACCTCCTCAAGGCGATCAAGAATTTTCAGCATGGGACAAAGCCTCCCTCAGAGCGTGCGGGGAACGCTGCCCCGCAAAAACGGGGCCGCTGGACGCGGCCCCAAACTCGTTCTTTATCGATAAAGGGTGATGCGCTTACAGCTTGCTGGGATCGAAGCCAGTTTCCTTGTAGATGGACTGGATCAGATCCTTGCCGATACGGCCTTCCTGATCCTTGTGCACCTTCACCATGGCCTTCATCCAGGCTTGACGCTCGTTGTCGGTCAGCTGGGTAACCTGGGTCTTGCCAGACTTCTTGACCTTGTCGATAGACTCCAGATTTTCGGTGGCAGCGATGGCGTTGGCGTAACGCGTCGCGTCCTTCATGGCACCTTCAAGTTGGGTGCGAATGTCGGCAGGCAGGCCGTCCCAGAACTTCTTATTGACGATGACCGCATAGCCCAGGTAGCCGTGGTCGGACTGCACCAAGTACTTCTGCACTTCGTGCATCTTCTGGGTGTAGAAGTTGGAAGCAGGATTCTCGGTGCCATCCACCACGCCGGTTTGCAGGGCTTGGTACACCTCGGAGAAGGCCATCACCTGAGGCGTTGCGCCCAGGGAACGCATCTGGGAATCCAGCACCTTGGAAGACTGAATGCGCATCTTCATTCCGCGGAAATCGGAGGGGTAATGGAGCGGCTTGTTGGCGCTCATTTCCTTGAAGCCATTGTCCCAGAAGGCCAGACCCACGATGCCCTTGGAGTCCAGCTTTTTCAGCAGGCCTTGGCCGATGGGGCCTTCAGTGACTTTATGCAGGCTGGCGTAGCCGTTGAACAGGAAGGGCAGATCGAAGACCTCGAATTCCTTCACGCCCAGGGGACCGAACTTGGCGAGGGAGGGAGCCAACATCTGAACGGAACCCAGTTGCAGAGCTTCCAGTTCTTCCTTGTCCTTGTACAGCTGGCTGTTGGGATAGACCTCGACCTTGACACGGCCTTTGGTGCGTTCTTCGGCCAGCTTCTTGAAGCGCTCGGCGGCCATGCCCTTGGGCGTATCCACCGCCACCACGTGGCTGAGCTTGATGATGATCGGTTGCTGAGCAAAAGCGCCCAGGGATGCGGTGGCCAGGGCCAAGCTTAGAAGTACGCTGCGCAACTTCATGGTGACTCTCCTCTTCGTTTGTCGATATCGGCGTTTATGGACATGGGGTACTACTTTGGTGGTGGCATTGTGAAAACTTCGGGCCTCAATGAATATTGTGGTTTTCCGCAATGAGCTATCCCCCGTAAATCGTTTGGGCGCATTACCATCCATGCAATGAACACTCATCACCCCCCGCTGCCCGACCTGCGTCACCCGCGCTGGCTCTGGCTTTTGCCCCGCTTGGCTTTCTTCCTGTTCATCGTCGCCGTGGTCGCGCTGCTCTGGGTTTCCAACCGTTCAGGCAACGAGGAACAACGCTCGACGCTCATCAGCGACATGCTTTGGCTGGAACAGGTATTCCAATTCCAACTGAGTCGCAACGAAGAGTTGCTGGGCGAGATCGGCCCCGGGCAGGCAGCGGATGCCAGCAAATTCACCAGTCATGCGCGCTCTCTGCTGGGCAACCAAACGGGCCTGCGACAGATACGGTGGTTCGATGCCAATGGCGCACTGCACCATTCCCTTCCTGCGGTGGAAGACAAACGCGAACAGGGCGACGTGCTGGTAACGCATCTGCAATTGGCGAAGACCATGGGCAAGGCAACCTACGGCCCGCCCTACAACGCCAACAACGAAGAGTGGCGCATCGACGTGTTCGTCCCCCTCTTCCGCAACGACCGCTACGTGGGCGCCGTGGTGGGCAGTTACGGCATCCAGCGCATGTTGGAAGAAGCGGTGCCCTGGTGGCTGGTGGAGCGTTACCGCGTAGAGATCGCCGACACGCCGGGCCGGGTGATGGCCAGTCGGGCGACTCGCTCGGATGTGGATGAGGACCGCCGCTATCAGCTCACCATGGAGCCTCCGGGTGAAGGCCTGTTCCTCCAGGCCACGCCCTATCGCGCCGTTCTGCCCTGGGCCATGCCACTCCTTTCCGCTGCACTGGTGCTCCTCGCCGGCACGGTGGTGTGGAGCTTCCGTGCCCAGCGTCGTCACGTGCAGCGACGTCAGGAAGCGGAGGAGGCGCTGCGCGAAGAACATGCCTTCCGTCAGGCCATGGAAGATTCACTCGACACGGGCCTGCGCGCCCGCGATCTGGAGGGACGCATCACCTACGTGAATCCTGCTTTCTGCCGCATGGTGGGTTGGAGTGCGGAGGAACTGATCGGCCACGTGCCGCCCATGCCCTATTGGGCCGAGGAGGAGAAGGAAAGCGCCCAGGCACTTTCCGACCGCATCCTGGCCGGTCACGGGCCGCGCACCGGCTACGAGATTCTCTACAAGCGCAGCAATGGAGAAACCTTCCCAGCCCTGATTCACACCACACCGCTGATCGATGCCCACGGCGTGCAGACGGGCTGGATGAGCTCCATCGTGGACATCACCGCCCAGAAGCAAGCGGAGGAACAAGCGCGGCAACAGGACGAGCGTCTGCAAACCACAGTGCGACTGGTCACCATGGGTGAAATGGCATCCAGCCTCGCCCACGAACTGAACCAGCCCCTGGCCGCCATCGCTAGCTACAACACGGGCTGTCTCAATCTGCTCACGTCCGGCAAAGCAGAAGGCGAGAACCTCAAGGAAATCGAGACCGCGCTGAAAAAGAGCGCCGATCAGGCGCAGCGGGCGGGACGCATCATTCGTCGCATCTACGAATTCGTGCGCCGCTCCGAACCGAAATCGGAACCCTTCGATCCCAATCAACTGCTGGAAGAGGTGGCCGGCTTCGTGGATGCGGATGCACGACGCAAGCATGTGCGCCTGGAACTCTTCGCCCCCCTCAACCTTCCCCACGTCACCGGCGACCGGGTGTTGATCGCTCAGGCGCTACTCAACTTGGTTCGCAACGGTATCGACGCCGCACGAGAAGGCACGCCGCCCCATCGCGTGGAAATCCGCGCCTCGGTGGAGGCTGACAAGCTGCATCTCGCCGTACTGGACAGCGGCCCAGGCATCAGCCCGGAACTCGCTACGCGCCTGTTCGAGCCCTTCCACACCACCAAGCCCGAAGGCATGGGCATGGGCCTGAAGATTTGCCGCTCCGTCGTGGAAGGTCACAAGGGCCGCCTCTGGCACGAGCCACGGCCCGAAGGCGGTAGCGTGTTCCATGTGCTGCTGCCCATCAATGCGGCGACGGCTGTCTGACCCACTTTAGGATTCACCCATGAGCACTTCCCTGCCCGGCACCGCCCACATCGTCGACGACGACGAAGCCATCCGCGACGCGCTGACCTGGCTGCTGAAATCCCGCGGCATCACCGCCCGCTGCTGGCCCTCCGCTGAAGCCTTTCTAGCCGACTACCAACCGAAGATGCGCGGCTGCCTCGTGCTCGACGTGCGCATGGAAGACATGAGCGGCCCCGAACTTTTTGATCGCCTGCGCGCCCTCGGCTGCCGCATGCCGGTGCTCTACCTCACTGGCCACGGCGACGTGCCACTGGCGGTGCAGTCCTTGAAAAAGGGGGCTTTCGATTTCATCGAGAAGCCCTGTAACGACAACCTACTCGCCGACCGGGTGGCAGAAGCCTTGCAACTGGACGCGGAGGTCAATCGAAAAATCAGTCACCAGGACTCGGTAAGCGAACGCCTCGCCACCCTGACCCAACGGGAACGGGAAGTCATGGATGCCGTACTCGCCGGCAAGCTCAACAAAGTCATCGCCGCCGAACTCAATATCGCCATGCGCACCGTAGAAGTCCATCGGGCACGGGTATTCGAGAAGATGGAAGTGAAGTCAGCGGTGGAACTGGCAAAGGTGCTGTCGGGACAAAGCTAAACCCAACCGCGAAACGAAAGCACAAACAACTAGGGCCGCGATTGCGGCCCTAGTTGTTTGAAGCGAAGCGGTGATCCGCGGCGAATTAGCCGTTCAGCTCTTCCAGACGCAGACGCTTGACCTTGCCCTTCACTGCACCAAGGCCTTCGATCTTGGCGATGGCGGCGTCGGCCTGCTTTTCCACGCAGACGTGGGTGAGGATGATGATGTCGGTCTCTCCCTCGCCTTCGCCCGGCTCGCGCTGGAGCATGGCGTCGATGGAGATGGCGTTATCGGCCAGGAGGCGGGTGATGTCGGCCAGCACGCCGGGTTTGTCCTCCACGCGCAGACGCAGGTAGTAGGCGGTCTGCACTTCCGACAGGGGCAGGATGGGAGTGTCGGCCAGTTGGTCGGGCTGGAAGGCCAGATGGGGCACGCGATTCTCGGGGTCAACCGTGTGCATGCGGGTCACATCCACCAAGTCGGCGATCACCGCGCTGGCGGTGGGTTCGGCACCTGCGCCCTTGCCGTAATAGAGGGTGGAGCCCACGGCATCGGCCTGGACCAGCACAGCATTCATGGCGCCTTCCACGTTGGCGAGCAGACGCTTGGCGGGCACCAGGGTGGGATGCACGCGCAGCTCGATGCCGTCATCGCGACGCTTGGTGATGCCCAGCAGCTTGATGCGGTAGCCCAGTTGTTCGGCGTACTTGATGTCTTCCGCTTCCAGCTTGGTGATGCCTTCCACGTGGGCCTTGTTGAATTGCACGGGGGTGCCGAAGGCCAGGGCGGAAAGGATGGAAATCTTGTGGGCGGCGTCCACGCCTTCCACGTCGAAGGTGGGGTCCGCTTCGGCGTAGCCCAGGCGCTGGGCTTCCTTCAGCACTGTCTCGAAGGGCAGGCCCTTGTCGCGCATTTCGGACAGGATGAAGTTGGTGGTGCCGTTGATGATGCCGGCGATCCACTGGATGCGGTTGGCGGTGAGGCCTTCGCGCACGGCCTTGATGATGGGGATGCCGCCGGCAACTGCGGCTTCAAAGGCCACCATCACACCCTTTTCACGGGCGGCAGCGAAGATTTCGGTGCCATGCACGGCCAGCAGTGCCTTATTGGCGGTGACCACGTGCTTGCCGTTGGCGATGGCCTTGAGCACCAGCTCCTTGGCGATGCCGTAGCCGCCGATCAGTTCCACCACGATGTCCACTTCGGGATCGCTCACCACGGCGAAGGCGTCGTCGGTCAGCTTCACGCCGCCGCCGGTGACTTGCTTAGCCAGTTCCAGGTTCTTGTCGGCTACCACGGAAATGCGAATGGGCCGCCCGGCGCGACGGGTGATTTCTTCTTCATTGCGCTTCAAGACGGCGAAGGTGCCGCCGCCGACGGTGCCGATGCCGAGCAGGCCTACGTTGATGGGTTTCATGCTGTTTCCGTGTTGTCAGTCAGTGGGTTGAATCAATGGGTTCGGGGGCGATCAATCAAGTGCCGTGACGCTTGCGATAACCATCCAGGAAGCGGGCGATGCGGCCCACGGCGTCGCGCAGGTCGTCTTCGTGGGGCAGGAACACCACGCGGAAGTGGTCGGGCTGGCCCCAGTTGAAACCGCTGCCTTGCACCAGCAGCACGCGCTCCTGTTCCAGCAATTGCAGGATGAACAGCTGGTCGTCGTCGATGGGGTACATCTTGGGATCGAGACGGGGGAACAGGTACAGCGTGGCCTGGGGCTTGTGGGCCGTGACGCCGGGAATTTCGGTCAGCAGCTGGTGCGCCAAATCGCGCTGACGGCACAGGCGTCCGCCCGGTGCCACCAGATCGTTGATGCTCTGGTATCCGCCGAGCGCCGTTTGAATGGCGAACTGGCCGGGCACGTTGGAGCACAGGCGCATGGAGGAGAGCATGTTCAGCCCCTCGATGTAATCCTTGGCGTGGCGCTTTTCGCCGGACACCACCATCCAGCCGGCGCGGAAGCCGCAAGCCCGGTAGTTTTTGGACAGGCCGTTGAAGGTCACGAACAGCACGTCGTCGGCCAAGGAGGCAATGGAGGTGTGGGTGGCGCCGTCGTAGAGCACCTTGTCGTATATCTCGTCGGCAAAGACGATCAAATCATTGACGCGGGCGATCTCGATCAGCTCTTTGAGGAAAGGCTCGGGATACAGGGCGCCCGTGGGGTTGTTCGGATTGATGATCACGATGGCCCGTGTTTCGGGCGTGATCTTGGCTCGGATGTCGTGCAGATCCGGCAACCAGCCGGCCTGCTCGTCACAGACGTAGTGACGCGGCGTGCCGCCGGCCAGGCTCACGGCTGCGGTCCACAGGGGGTAGTCGGGAGCCGGCACCAGCACTTCGTCGCCGGGGTTCAGCAGGGCCTGCATGGACATGACGATCAGCTCGGACGCGCCGTTGCCGATATAGATATCCTCGATGGTGACGCCCTGGATGTTCTTCTGCTGGGTGTAGTGCATGATCGCCTTGCGGGCGGCGAACAGACCCTTGGAATCCGAATAGCCCGAGGAATCGGGCAGGTTGCGGATCATGTCCTGGACGATTTCTTCCGGCGCGGTGAAGCCGAAAGGCGCCAGATTGCCGATGTTGAGCTTGATGATGCGCTGGCCATCGTCTTCCATCTGCTTCGCTCGTTCCAGCACGGGACCACGAATGTCGTAGCACACGTTGCCGAGCTTGCTGGATTTCAGAATGGGTTGCATCGGAGGCCTCAAAATCAAAAGAAACTCAGTGATCCGTAAAAACGTCATTCCCGTCCTTCGGCAAGCTCAGGACAGGCCGGGCAAAGCCCGAGCGGGAACCAGGGAACTAAAACATGGATTCCCGCTTTCGCGGGAATGACGCTCCTACTTGCGTCGCCACATGTCGGGTAGCGACTGCCGGAAAGATATAATGTTACCGTTCCTGTTGCGCCGCAATCAAACCTTGCGGCGCTTTTTGTTTCCTCCAGACTCGTTTTTGCCGCATCCATGCCGCATTTCGGGCCTTTTCGGGTTTCACCGCCACCGTTTCTTCCATGAAGCTCCATTCCGACAACAGTTTCGGCCTCAACACCATCACCGGCTATGGCCCAGGGTATGTGAAGGTCAACAACAAGCGTTACGATGGCAGCGTCATCGTCGATCCGAAGTCGATTCTGACTGGCTGGACCGCCAAGACCGTGGATGGCCTCACCGAGGAACAACTGGAGCCACTGCTGGGCCGGGCCTGTGACGTGATCCTGATCGGCACCGGCGATCGCCAGCGCTTCCCGTCCCCCACGGTGCTGCGCCCCCTGATCGAATCCCTGACCAAGGCCCGCGTTGGCGTGGAAATCATGGACACTGCGGCCGCCTGCCGTACTTACAACATCCTCACCGCCGAGGGGCGCACCCCCGTGGCGGCTTTGATCGTGGAGTGATTCAGCACTAATGAAATCCCGCGTCATTCCCCTGCTGCTATTGGCGGCTCTGATTTCCGTCCTGGCGGCAGCCTGGTTCGGCACCCTCGATGA
>DASUJA010000234.1:0-3350 GCA_036279515.1 Rhodocyclaceae bacterium
ACATAGGTAAAACTCCTCATGTGGCTCTTTCGATTCTGCCCGTAAATCCTTCTTGCATCAATATTAGTTCCGGTACAAAGTCATGGCGCTGCTACCCATCCTTCGCTATCCCGACCCTCGTTTGCATACCAAGGCATCGCCTGTTGCCGAGGTGACGGACGAAATTCGCCAGCTTGTGGCCGACATGGCCGAGACCATGTACGAAGCGCCCGGCATCGGCCTCGCCGCCACTCAAGTGAATGTTCACAAGCGGGTGATCGTCATTGACGTGAGCGAAGACAAGAGCGACCTGCTCGCCTTGATCAACCCTGAGCTGCTGGAAATCTCAGGCGAATGCGAGGGGGAGGAGGGCTGTCTTTCCGTGCCTGGCATCTACGAAACCGTGCAACGCGCTTCCCACGTCAAGGTGCGCGCCCTGGGGCTGGACGGCAAGCGTTTCGAGCTGGAGGCCGAAGGCCTGCTGGCTGTGTGCATTCAGCACGAGATGGATCACCTGCAAGGCAAGGTGTTCGTGCAGTACCTGTCGCTTCTGAAGCAGAACCGCATCAAGACCAAGCTTGCCAAGCAAGCCCGGATTACGGCTTAGGGAAACCCTAAGCCGTAATCCGGGCTTGCGCCCGAAAGAGAAGCACTCCCTCCCTGCCTCCCTCGCCTAGCGAGGGAGGTGACCGAATCGGCCTTCGGAAAATAGCAATATGAAAGTCATCTTCGCCGGTACGCCGGAATTCGCCGCTCGTGCCCTGGAAGCCATCATCGCCGCCGGCCACACGGTGCCCCTGGTTCTGACCCAGCCGGACCGCCCCGCCGGACGCGGCCAGAAGCTGCAACCCAGCCCGGTCAAGCAGGTGGCCCTGGCCCACGGTATCCCCGTGCATCAGCCGGAGCGGCTGAAAGACCCCGCCACCCACGAACCCATCATCGCCGCCGACGCGGACGTGATGGTGGTAGCCGCCTACGGCCTGATCCTGCCCCAGGCCGTGCTCAATATTCCTCGCCAGGGCTGCCTCAACATCCACGGCTCCCTGCTGCCTCGCTGGCGCGGCGCGGCGCCTATCCAGCGTGCCATCGAAGCGGGCGACGCCGAGAGCGGCATCACCATCATGCAGATGGAAGCGGGCCTGGATACCGGCCCCATGTTGATCAAGGCCGTCACGCCGATCACTGGCGACGACACGGCGGCCACGCTCCACGACAAGCTGGCCGTCCAGGGCGCAGCGCTGATCGTTGAAGCCCTCGCCCGTTTGTCCGAACTCAGCGCGACGCCTCAGCCGGAGGAGGGCGTCACCTACGCTGCCAAGATCGAGAAGGCCGAAGCGCCCATCAACTGGGCGTTGCCAGCAGCTGAAATCGCCCGTCGCATCCGGGCCTTCAACCCCTTCCCCGGCGCGCTTGCAACATCGGGCGAAACGCCCATCAAGGTTTGGCGTGCCGAACCGGCTATCGGCAGCGGAACGCCAGGCACGGTCCTGACCGTCAGCGACGAGGGCATTGTCGTCGCCTGCGGCGAAGGCGCCCTGCGTCTCACCGAACTGCAAAAGCCCGGCGGCAAGCGTCTGCCCGTGGCGGACTTCCTGCGTGGCTTTCCGCTTCAGGCCGGCGACCGCTTGGCCTAACCGGCGGCGGACCTGATTCCGCATTCATCGCCTACAGTGGAATAAGGGTTCTTTGCAGAAGGGGGAGTCCCCATGTTCAACTGGTTCAAGACCGCAGTGCTCATGGCGGCTATTACCGCTTTGTTCGGCATGGTCGGCGCCATGATTGGTGGCAAGAGCGGCATGATCCTGGCGCTCATGTTCGGCGGCGCCGCGAACCTCTTCTCCTACTGGTTCTCGGACAAGATGGTCCTGTCCATGTACAGCGCCCAGGAAGTGGACGAGGCCTCCAGTCCCTACCTCTACAACATCGTGCGCGAGCTGACCGCCAACGCCGGGCTGCCCATGCCCCGCGTTTACATCATCAACGAGGATCAGCCCAACGCCTTCGCCACCGGGCGCAATCCCGAGCATGCCGCCGTGGCCGCCACCAGCGGCATTCTGCGCATGCTTACCGCCCGTGAACTGCGTGGCGTCATGGCTCACGAACTGACCCACGTACAGCACCGGGACATCCTGATTTCCACCATCGCCGCCACCATGGCTGGCGCCATCTCCGCCCTCGCCAACTTCGCCCTGTTCTTCGGCGGCCGCGATTCCGAGGGCCGTCGCATGAATCCTCTGGTAGGCATTCTGGTGGCCATCCTCGCACCCCTGGCAGCGATGCTGATCCAGATGGCCATCTCCCGCGCCCGCGAGTTCGAGGCCGACCGGGGCGGCGCGGAAATTTCCCGCGATCCCCAAGCTCTGGCCGATGCCCTGGAGAAGATCGAAGCCTATGCTCGCGGTATTCCCATGCCCAGCGCCGAAGCCCATCCCGAGACCGCGCAGATGATGATCCTCAACCCGCTCTCCGGCGAAGGACTGACGGGCTTGTTCCGGACTCACCCGGAGACGCGGGAACGAGTGGCGAGACTGAGGGAGATGGTGCGGTAAGTAGCTCCCCCTAACCCCCCTCGGTCCCCCTCCTTCGACGGGGCCCATGACAGGCTTATCAGGGGGGAAGGCGCATAGGGCGTTGGCCGTAAGAACTCTCCTCTCCTGAGAAGGGGAGGCCGGGAGGGGTTTCGGTTTTCTCCCTTTGCTCCAAATGCCTCATTTCCCCCACGTACAATCCGCCCCATGGCGCTACGACTCACTACCTGGAACATCCACAAAGGATTCTCCCAATTCAACCGTCACCTGACGGTGCACGAACTGCGCGACCGCTTGCGCAGCCTCGCTCCCGATCTGGTGTTCCTGCAAGAGGTGCAGGGCCTGCACCTAGAGCACAGCTTGCGTCACGCAGACTGGCCCGCCCAGCCTCAACACGAATTCCTCGCCGATGGCTTCTGGCAGGCCTCCTACGGCCACAACGTCATCTACGACCACGGCCATCATGGCAATGCCATCCTCTCCCGACATCCCATTCTCCACAGCCACAATCAGGACGTAACGCACCTGCGCTTTGAAGGGCGCGGCATGCTTCACTGCTCCATCGACGTGCCCGGCTTCGATCAGCCCGTCCATTGCGTCTGCGCCCACCTGTCCCTGTTTGCGCGCTCCCGTCGCTTTCAATTCGACGCCTTGGCCAAACGTCTGGAGTCCCTGATTCCCCGCACCGCACCCCTCATCATTGCTGGCGATTTCAACGATTGGCGCAATCAGGCCGCCGACCTACTGGCCCGTCGCATGGGCCTCACCGAAGCCTTCAGCGGCGATGGCAAACCCGCGCGCAGCTTCCCCGCTGCCTTGCCCATCATGCGGCTTGATCGCGTG
>DASUJA010000235.1:0-2934 GCA_036279515.1 Rhodocyclaceae bacterium
GGACACACCGCGCTTTCAGCAGTTGCTGGGCGACGGCAGCCAGTGGGGCATGAATTTGACCTACGCCGTGCAACCCAGTCCCGACGGCCTTGCCCAGGCCTTCATCATCGGCAAGGATTTCGTCGGCAACGGCCCCTCGGCCCTGGTGCTTGGCGACAACATCTTCTACGGTCACGATCTGGCGCGACAGCTCAAGGACGCCAATGCCCGCCAGGACGGAGCCACCGTCTTTGCGTATCCCGTTACCGATCCGGAACGCTACGGCGTGGTGGCCTTCGACGATGAGCGCCGCGCTGTGAGCATCGAGGAAAAACCCGCCCAGCCCAAGTCCCGCTACGCGGTGACGGGCCTCTACTTCTATGACAACCAGGTCTGCGACATCGCCGCCGATCTGAAACCCTCGCCTCGAGGCGAGTTGGAAATCACCGACGTAAACCGCTGCTATCTGGAGCGAGGCACCTTGCAAGTGGAACTCATGGGCCGGGGCATGGCCTGGCTGGACACGGGCACACACGATTCGCTGCTGGAAGCGGGCCAGTTCATCGCCACATTGGAAAAGCGCCAGGGCCTCAAGGTCGCCTGCCCCGAAGAACTGGCCTGGCGCCACGGCTGGATCAGCGACACCCAACTGGAGCAGCAAGCCAAGCCCCTGTCCAAGAACGGCTACGGCGCCTACCTGCTCAACCTGCTCAAGGAAAAGGTGTACTGATGCACGTCATCAAGACTGACATTCCCGACGTGTGGATCATCGAACCAAAAGTGTTCGGCGACGAACGAGGCTTTTTCTACGAGAGCTGGAACCAGCGCACCCTGGCAGAGCTGGGACTGAACATGAACTTCGTTCAGGACAATCACTCAAAGTCCGCAAAGGGCGTACTGCGCGGCCTGCACTATCAGATCGAACACGCCCAGGGAAAGCTGGTGCGAGTTATTGCCGGCGAGGTGTTCGACGTGGCGGTGGACATGCGCAGCTCCTCACCCACTTTCGGCAAATGGGTGGGCTTCACCCTTTCCGCCGAAAACAAGCGCATGGCATGGATCCCCCCCGGTTTTGCCCACGGCTTCTGCGTAACGTCCGACAGCGCCGAGTTCCTCTACAAAACCACGGACTATTGGTATCCGGAACACGAACGCAGCCTTGCCTGGAACGATCCAACCCTGGCAATCCAGTGGCCTTTGGATGGGCCGCCTACGCTTGCTGCCAAGGACGCAGCAGGTTTATTGCTAAAGGATGCGGCAACCTACCCATAACAGGGTAAGCGGCTTTGGTAGACTGCGCCGCCTAGTACGCCCAGCTACCAAGCCCTCCGGGAATTCTGGATGGCCGGAAAATCCTCCAGCCCCGGCGAGTACTACCTTGCGGAGCTTCCCATGCAAATGACCGCCCCCAATCCTCTGTTCATCCTCGAAATGGCCAACAACCATATGGGGAGCGTGGAGCACGGGTTGCGCATCATCCGCGAGTTCGGCGAGGTTGCCCGTGACTTCGACTTCAACTTCGCCTTCAAACTCCAGTACCGGGATCTCGACACTTTTATCCATCCGTCCTACCAGGGGCGGAGCGACGTCAAGTACGTCAAGCGCTTCGAGGAAACCCGTCTCAGCGACGAGGAGTTCCAACAGCTCATCGCCGAGATGCGCATTCAGGGCTTCACGCCCATGTGCACGCCCTTCGATGAAGTCTCGGTGGACAAGATCGTTGCCCAGGGCATCGACATCATCAAGATCGCCAGTTGCTCCTTCACCGACTGGCCGCTGCTGGAAAAGATCGCCGCCACCGAAAAGCCCATCGTCGCATCCTGCGCAGGGGCACAACTGGAAGACATCGACCGGGTGGTGAGCTTCTTCGATCACCGGGGCCGCACTCTGAGCCTGATGCATTGCGTGGGCGAGTACCCGACGCCGCCGGAGCATTTCCATCTCAACCAGATCGACTTGCTACGCGCCCGCTACCCGCGCATCTCCGTGGGCTACTCCACCCACGAAGCGCCCTACGAGACAGCGCCAATCCAGATCGCCATCGCTAAGGGCGCGACCCTTTTTGAAAAGCATGTGGGTGTCCCCACCGAAGCATGGCCGCTCAACGCCTATTCAGCCTCGCCGGAACAGATTCGTCATTGGCTTGAAGCCGCCCGTACCGCATTGCTCGTCTGCGGCCCAGCGGAAGGCCGCGTGACTGCGGGCAAGGGGGAGCACGACAGCCTCGATGCTTTGCGCCGCGGTGTTTATCTGCGCCACGACGTGCCCGCAGGCAGCGCGCTGACCGACGACGACGTGTACTTCGCCTTTCCGCCTCATGAAGGCCAGGTGCAAACCCACGACTGGTCCAAGTACAACCGCTTCGTGACTCAAGTCCCCATCGCAGCGAATGCCCCGCTCAAGCACGCGGACGTGGAATCCAGAAATCTGCGGCAGAAGATTTGGGAAGTGGTGCAGGAAGTGAAGAGCCTGCTCCAGCGCGGCCACATCGTCGTGCCCGGCAAATCGGAGCTGGAGGTTTCCCATCACTACGGCATGGATCGCTTCGACGAGTACGGGCTGGTGATGATCACCGTGGTGAATCGCGAATACTGCAAGAAGCTGATCGCCATGCTGCCCGGCCAGACGCACCCGGAGCAGTACCACCTGAAGAAGGAGGAGACCTTCATGATTCTCCACGGCGAAATTCAGATTTCCCTGGATGGCGAGGAAAAGGTCTACCACTCCGGTGACGTGGTGATGGTGGCTCGCGGCGTGCGACACCAGTTCCACACCAAGACTGGCGTGGTGTTCGAGGAGCTGTCTTCCACGCACCATCAGGACGACTCCTACTACACGGACCCGGCGATCCAGAACAACCGCAACCGCAAGACCCTGCTCACCTACTGGATGTAATCCTCGATGTCCTCTGCTGCAAAGAAAACCATGCGCGTCGCCGACTACATCATGGCCGCC
>DASUJA010000236.1:0-18207 GCA_036279515.1 Rhodocyclaceae bacterium
GAGCCTCTCGTCGTTTTTTTGATGACGGGAAAGCATGGTTTGGACGGCGGCTTCTAGCTTCTCAGCCTGCCGCAGGAAGTCGGCGCGGGTGCCGCTCTTTGTCTTGCTAGCGTTGCTGGGGAGCTTGACGCCATCGATGGCGAACATGGCCCGGCCGATCGGGCCCTGCTGGTCGCACAGCCACAGCACCTCGGCGAAGAGCTTGGCGACTTCCTCGCCTAGGCCGGAGACGAAGGCTGCAAAGGTCGTGAAGTGCGGCGCCGAATCCCCCGAGAGGGCAATGAAGGCGACATGCTCGCGGCAGGCGCACTCGATGCCGCAGGAGCTGCCAATGCCCTGGCTGTAAGCGAAGAGGACGATTTTGAGCAGCATCCCTGGCGGATAGGCCGGGGCGCCGGCGAGGTCGTTGCGGTAGCGAGCGTCGAAACCCGAAAGGTCCAGTTCGACGTCGATCAGCCGATGCAGCGCGTGCTCGAAGGTGCCCGGCAGCAGTTGCCGTACGAGGTCGACCGCGATGAAGCGCGGGCTAGTGTCGATCTTCTTGTAGCACGCCATCTGCGGCCTCCCGTGTCTCGGAGGCCGTATGATGCTTGATATTCCATTGACCTCCAGGCAGGATGCGGGGGATTTTTCTACAACTTCGTTGGGCGGCTTGTTTCGCAGATCGGTCGCAATTTCGTCCAGTCACAAACCCAAAGGGGTTCGAATGCAGCAAGTCAGCGATATGGTCAAAGCGTTCTTTGAAGACTACGAGAAAAGCAGTAACACGCCCCCCCCCGAACTTATTGCATCGCAATATGGTAATTCGTTTATGTTTGCCGGCCCCCAGGGAGTGCAAGCGGTCAGGAAGGAAGACTTTCTCAAGGCTCTTCCAAAACGAGATGGCTTTTTCAAAGCGGTTGGTTTGACCTCGTCAAGGATCCAATCGCTTGAAGAGACGCGATTAGATGACAACTATATTCTGGTCAAGGCGTACTGGAAGATGCAATTTGAGAATGGGCCAGAACGACCCGCCGTAGCTGAAATTGCCGCGACTTACCTGTTGTATCAACAGGGGGCTTTGCTGCAGATCGTGCTTCAACTTGACCACCAAGACTTGACTAAGAAGGTTCAGGAGTTTGGCGCAGTGCGATAGAAAGCAGGGCCAAGACCTGTGCGCAACAGGCTGCACAGGTGCGGGAATGCAGCGGGTTGACCGTGGCTTTGCGAACTCAAACTATTGGATATAGTCGCGTCGAAGCTGTGCCACCACTGCTGTACTGACCAGGCGTCAGCCCTTCCACGCGGCCACTTGGCGGCCGTTGGCGGAATCGTGCCCGGCGCCGATGCTGGCCAGCAATGCGCTCGCGGTCGTCGGGCCGATGCCGGGCAGTTGCATCAGGCGCCGGCTGCGCACGTCGTCTTTGCCCGCCTGGGCGATGGCGCGGTCGTACTCGGCGATCTGCTCGTCGAGCCGGTCGGCATGTGCGAGCAGATCACCCACGCACTGATTGGCGTAGCCCGGCAGGTCTTCGAGGTAGTCACCGATCTCGCGGCGTAGGCAGGCGATCTTCTGCAGTAGGACGATACCGAATTCGGCGATCAGTCCGCGCAGGCGGTTGTAGAGCGCCGTCCGCTCTTCGACGAATCCCTGTCGCGTGCGATGCAGGCAGAGGATGATCTGCTGGTGCTCTTCCTTGACCGGCACGAAGCGCATGGCCGGCCGCGTCACGGCTTCGCAGATCGCCGCGGCATCGTTCTTGCCGCTCATGCGGTACGGCGCGACGAATTTCGGCGCCATCAGTCGCACTGTGTGGCCGTACTGCCGAAACAACCGCGCCCAGTGGTGCGCGCCGGCGCAAGCTTCCATGCCGATCAGGCACGGGGCAGTTGCGCGATCAGTGCTGCCAGATCGCGACGTGCAACCTTCGGCTTGAGCAGTACAGACTTACCGTTATCATCACCGCTTGGCACGGCAAATACGTTCTTGGCGAGATCGATGTCTACGGTGACCATACTCATGGACTTCCCCTTTCGAGCAAATGATTTGGTCTGGAAATTCAATCGTGGCAGCTTGCGCTGCTCGCGGCTTCCGCCGTTCGCTCGGGACGGAGAAGTCCCTTTCATTCGTTAGGTTTCACAAGGACAGTTTCATGGCGCAAGTAAAAATCTATGGCCTCAATTCTTCGCTAACGAAGAACAGCTCGTCATTTTCATCTGCAATCCACTCGGCAGTCGTTGAAGCATTGGCCTTTCCGCCCGATAAAAAATTTCATCGTTTTATAGGGCTAGAAAAGTCAGAGTTCTTCTTTCCAGCAGATCGGACTGAAAACTACACGATCATTGAAATTTCCATGTTCGACGGGCGGTCTATCGAGTCGAAGAAATCACTCATCCGCCTAATCTTCGCCAACATCGAACGCGATGTCGGCATCGCCCCCGAAGATGTAGAAATCACTATTACCGAGACGCCTAAACATAATTGGGGCATTCGCGGCTTATGTGGCGATGAGTTGGCCTTGGGATACAAGGTCAATGTGTAACCTTAATACTGCGTCCCAAGGGACGCGCCGACATGCGGCGCGCCCCTGAACTTCGACGTTGGGCGGCTCGGGGAGGCGCAGTAGTGGTATCGGTCAGACGACTATTAGAGCCCGAACTTGCGTGGGCCAATGAGCGCTATGAAGAGGTTCACTTTCTTCTGTCGAGTGCCAACGACTTTCTTGCCGTCGCCGAAGTAGATGGCGAAAAAGTTGGTTTGGGTCGTCTTGTTCCAGTGAACGCTACGACTGGAGAGTTAGGCGGAATGTATGTGTTACCTGCATTCCGAGGTCGCAAGATCGCCGGCGCGATAGTGTCGTACCTTCTTCTGCATTCACCATATCGGCAATTATTCTGCATTCCCTTTGCCCATCTTGATGGCTTTTATGCGGGGTTTGGATTCCATCCGGTTCCGGCAGAAACCGCTGTCCCCTGTGCCGTTGTCGAAAAGGTAAATTGGTGTACGAAGGAGTACCCCGCGTCTGTTCACTTGCTTATGCGGGTAGAGAATGAAGCCGCGCCGCGTAGTCTCAAGGTTGAAGTACAACAAGTCTCAGGATCGCTACTCCGTAGATGAGATTTCACGGCGCACGATCTTGATGGTCGCCAAACCATCCGCGCGCTTCGGCCTGCAAGTGAAACGTAGCGCCAGCAGCGTCATCGCCAATACTGCGCAAAAGACAGCTACGCCGTCGTCCACCAAACCGATGCGACGCAGCCCAAGCAAGGCCAACACCAGTGCCGCGCCTCGTTGAAGCCAGGGTGCCAACCATTGACGGTTGGCTTGGATGCGGCGGGCGAGGCTACCGACGGCGGGGACCAGAAACAGCATGGGCGTGAGCAACGCGCCTGCACCAAACAACGCGCCGAACTTGCCGCCTTGCCAAGCATCACCACCAGCGGCACAGGTGGAAAGCAAGGTCGCCAGCGGCGCACAGGGGATCAGGGTGAGCGCCGCGCCCAGCAGCAAGGGAGAAAGGCCAGCGCAACGATTAAGGGCGGCGCAATTGCGATGCGATTGGTGCGGCCATGCGAGCCATAGGGCAGAAGCCAGCGATGCCATGCCTATCGCCACATTGCCCCAGCCCTGCGACAGCTCCTGCACGAACCAGCGTCCGAGGCCGCCGGCCAGGGCGCCGAGCATTGTGTAGGCGATCAGGCGGCCACCGAGGAATAGCGCCAAATCCCAATCGCGGCCCTGCTCGCCTCGACCGAAGACCCAGGTGCCGATGAAGGGCAGGCAGCTCACGGCGCAGGCAGTCATGCCCAGGGAGGCGCCCAAGAGCCACACGGTGAAGCCGGAAATGGACTCCATCGCCGCTGCGTTTGCCGCTATATCAGGCGGCATCGCTCGCGGCCCTATCCGCTTTCTTCACGATGCGGATCGGCTTCACTTCGCCGTGGGGAAGCTCGCCACGCACCCGTGCCTTGTAGTAATCCCGCGACGAGGCGAACAATTTCCACGGGCCGAACTTGATCGCGATCAGTCCATCCTCGGGGCAGAACTCGGCGCACCGTCCGCACAGGGTGCAGTCTTCATGGAAAGCCTTGCGCCCCGACTCGGTGTGAATCTCGCGGATGTCCATGGGGCAGGCTTCGCGGCAGATGCCGCACTTATCGCACTTGTCGCGCTTCTCCTCCTTCACCAGACGCATGGGCGAGAAACGTTGGAACAGGGCATTCCACGCCAGCAGCGGACATACGCGGCAAAAGGGCAGACGAATGGAAAGCGCCGCGATGGCGATGAAGCCGAAGGCAGCGTTGCCGAAGGCATGGAGCGCCATGCGCACGCCGTCGCCCATGGGCAGCGCCAGTTCGCCGGTGGAGCCGGTGAGCAGCGTGGTGGCGATGCGCGACGGACACACATCGCACCAGGGATTGCCGAGGGAGTGGGTTGTCACGCCCAGGCCCGTGGCGAGGGGTAGGCCCAGCACAAGCACCGACAGAAATATCCACTTCACTGCACGGATGCGCGACAAGTTCTTGCCATCGGCCCGATGCAGCGGACGCTGAAAGCGACGGCCGATGCGGCTGACCCAATCCTGCAAGGTGCCGAGCGGACATACCCAGCCGCAGAAGGCCTTGCCCAGGAAGAAGTAGAAGGCGAAGAAGCTCACTACCATCATGAGGAAAGGGAGCACGATGTCGAAGGTCACTGCCTTCGCCTTCAAAATCGCTTCGCCCACGCGATGGTGCAGCACGTGCTGGCTGGGGATCAGTACGCAGTAGCCGCCGTCGGCCTGATCGTAGGCGCAGGACAAAGCAGGAAGCGCGTTGGAGATTTTGTCGGCGGTGTAGACGCCCACCAGGGCGGCGCCATAAACGGTGACGAACAGCATCAGCACCTGAACGACGGTACGCACGCGGCCCAAGGTGAGGCCTGCAAAAAACGTGAACTTAGGCATCGATCTTCTCCTTGCGGCGAATCACCAGGGGCAAGGCTAGGGCCATGCCGAGCACACCAAAGCCAGCCCCCCAAGCGAGGCTCTGGCTGCGGGATGGATCGGCGCCATAGTTGGCGTTGAAGGCGGTGAGATAACGACGGCCTTCCGCCTCATGGCGAACGGCCAGCACGAAACCGCCGCGAGGACCGCGGCTCATGTGCCCGCCACCTTGAGCTGCGGAGGGGTCCAGGTCGCGGGGCAGCACTACGGTGGCAACGCCGTCACCATCAGCAGCCAAGGGAGTGCGCGTGCCTGCTTCCGTTTCCAGTTGCAGCTTGGCACCGGGCAGCGGCTTGCCCTGGAAGCGCACCAGGAAACGCCAACGTTCGCCTTCCCGGTACTGGCTGTGTTCCCGTGGCAGCGGATCGGGAATGATCTCCAGTTCGTGGCGCACCCGTAGCAGCAGCGCCTTTGGAGATGCTCCGGGATTGGAGAAATACCAAGCGGTGCTCGCCACCGTCACTTCTTCGGAGCTTTCCTCCCGCGCGATCAACCAGTGGTAGTTGCCGCCCATGCCGCCGGGGGGCGTCACCAGTGCGGAACCTTGCTCCACGGGCACCTTGGCGGGCGTTATGTCTTTCGGCCCGTAGATGTTGATTCCGTTTGCGCTGAGGCCCAAGGGGCGGAAGGCGACACCTTCGGGCTTGGGCATTCCCACCGGCAGAATGCGCGGCAGTTGCGTCCACTCGGCATTGGCGCGACCACGCATGCCGACGCCTGGCTCTCTCATGGGAGGAGTCGTTACGTGGTTGCCATGGCCCTCATGACTTTCATGGGCCTTAGACCAATCCATTTTCTGAGCTGGCGCTTGAGCAAAGGCCGGCGCCGTCAACAAAAGACAGCACCCGAGTTTGAACAGAAGAGAAGAAATTCTCATGGACGAATTCCTCAGAAAGTGGCCTGCACGCCGCTGAACCAGCCGCGCGGTTTGCCGACGATGATGGACAAGTCGTTGGCGTTGTAGACGCCGTCATAGACATTTGGCGACAAGGCGCTCTTGGCGTCGTTGGTGCCGCGAGCGGCGTTCCAGTATTTGCGATTGAACAGGTTGTCCACCCGCGCGAAGAGCGACCACTTGGCGCCGAACAATCCAGCCTCGCGCACGTCGTAGTTCACGCCCACGTTGAACAGGGTGCGGCCCGCCCATTTTTCCTGATTGATTTCATCGGCCCAGGCCCAGGACTTGGCGTCCATCTCGAAGGCCACGCGCCAGTTCTCGGCGGGGTTCCAGTGCAGGGTGCTAAAGAGTTGATGGCGCGACACTCGCGGCACGGTGCGGCCAGTATTGTTCCAATGCACCACTTGGTACTGGCTGTTGGGATTGAAGGCGCCGGATACCCAAGCAGTTCCGTACTGGTTGCCCAGAATCTGATTGAAGTTGTCGTATTGGGTGAAACGGGCATCGATCAGCGTGTAGGCCACGTCGAGGGAGAAGTCCCGCTTGGCGTCCGTGTTGAACGCCACTTCCAGGCCGCGATTGCGCACGCCGCCAATGTTGTCGTACTGCTGCTGGAAGGTGGTGGTACTGCCAGAACCGTATTGCCCCAAGGTGGACATGATGTAGTCGCGCCGGTCGATCTGGAAGATGCTGGTCTGCAGCTTGGCGCTAACGCCGCCCACCATCAGATCGGTGTTCACCCCGGCCTCGTAGTTCATGGAGACTTCGGGTTTCAGGTTCTCATTGTTGAGGGTCTTTCCGGCGGCAGGAGAGATGGAGCCCGCATAGAGCTGCTCTGCCGTGGGCGTGCGAAAGCCGGTGGCAATGTTGGCGAAGAGGCTGGTTTGCTCACGCACAGCCCAGTTGCTGCCCACACGCCAGGACAAGGCGCGGAACTGCTTCTTCCCCGTGACCGTAGTGTTGTTGTTGGTGACGGTGGGATTGCCGTGGTAATCCATGTCGATCACGTCGGCGCGCAGATTGCCAGTGAGTATCCAAGTGGGCGTGGCGGCCCACTTGAGTTCGCCATAGGCGGCGCGGGTCTGTTCCTTGGTCAGGTCGTCGGTGAGCACGGTGCCCTTTAGGGTGACCTTGGAAATGCCAGCGCCGTAGTTACAGCCAAAGGTGGCGGCACAGTAATCCGCCAGGGCCGAATTGCGATTGCGGTATTCGTTGCGGCGCAGATCGCCGCCGAAGAGCCAGGCCCAATCGCCGCCACGACTACGCCATTCGCCCTTCGCCCCTTGCTGAGTCTGGTGGTAATCATTCAACGTGGTGTAGCTGTTCACGTCGGTAACGGATTGGCCGTTGCCCCCATTGGCGATGGGCCGCGCATTGAGGGGTGCCGACCAGAACAGGGTGTGGTCCGTGTATTGATAGCCGCTCACCATCATGTTGGTGTTGGCATCCACCTCCTTGGCGTAGGTGGCGTTCAGCTTGGTCAGATCCACATTGAACTTGCGCGCATAGTCGCGACCTTGAATTCCTTTCGGATCGATGGACGCCTGCAAGGCGCCGGTGACGTTGCCGTGTTTGTCTTTCTTGCGCTTGGCATCCTCGAAATTCACCGTCAGATCGCTGCGGTCGGAAAGATTGAAGCGCAAGGCGCCGTTCAGTTCGTCGGTGCTGTAGGGCGACTGGAAGTAGTAGTCGTCGGACTTGCGCGAGGTGGCCTGCACGTGGCCGCTGCCCCATTCACCGGCAATTCCTGCCCGCGCCAGCGTGCGTTTGTAATTCCACGAGCCCAGATCCTGTCCAATGGTAATGCCCTTGTACTTAGCGCCGCGCTTGGTGGTGATGATGACGGCGCCAGCCAGGGCATCCTCACCGAACAAGTAGGACGCGCCGCCCTTCACCACCTTGATGGACTCGATGTTGTCGATGTCCACGTTCACCTTGCCGGTGCGCTCGAACACCGGCACGCCGTCGATGACGATGGCGACGCCGGGCTTTTCGCCCATGTAGCGTTGGTTCTCGATGCCGCGGAACTTGATCTTCAACTCGTCGCCAGACGACTGATCGGCGGTGAGGCCGGGGATGCTTTGCAGCACACGGACGATGTTGTCGGGGCGACGCTCATCCACCGTCTTGCCGGAAATCTCGCCGGTGGAAGACGGCTCGCCGTGGCGGCTCTCGAAGCGGTCGTCGATGGTGGTGGAGGTCACCATCACGTCGCGCAAAGCGGTGGCCTCCTGCGCCCAGATGGAAAGGGGGAAGGCAGCGGCCAACAATGCAGGCAGCAAACGCAGGGCAACAGGGGGATGCATGGACAACTCCAAAAGGGCAGAAACTGAGGAAACGAAAAAGTGGAAATCGGGTCAGCCCTGGTCATCCAGGGAGAACACCAAGGGCACCAGTACCCAGCTTTCCACCGGCTCGCGGCCACGATGGGCGGCGGCAAAGCGCCAGCGGCTCACGGTGTTCCGCGCCGCGTCGTCGAGCAGACCGTGGCCGCTGGATTTTTGAAGCAGCACATCGCCGGCGCTGCCGTCCGGCTTGACCAGCACCTTGAGCACGACCCGTCCTTCCTCGCCGCGGCGACGAGCCGTGGTGGGATAGGCAGGCTTGGGGTTGTGTAGGTAGTCCGCGTCGTAGCGGGCTTCGGTAATGGGCGCAGAGGTGTCGGCGTTGGAGGCGGACTGGCTGGTGCTGCTCGTCGCCGCACTGGTTGCAGCGGCTGGCATTGCAGGCGTAGCTGGGGTAGACGCAGCAGGAGCGCGTTCGCTGGGAGTTGCAGAGGCAGGCGTGGGCGCCAGGGCTGGAGCGGTTTTGACTGACGAGGACGCCTTCGGCGGTGTCATGGCCGGCAACTTTTGCGGCGCGGGTGCGGCGGACGAGGCCGAGACAAAATCCACCAGCAGCACGTCGTCCTTGGGACGAAGTATTTCAGCGGGAGCCAGCAACATGAAGGCTGCCAGCCCGTGAATGCCCGCGACCATCAGCCCTCGGCTCAAGCCCGCGGCGCTGGTGAAATCAAACAAGCCCTCGGCAGGGAGATCGGCCTGAAACAAGCTTCTTGGCGGTCGAAGGCAATCCGCAGCGTCCATGGCATCCGGTTATTTTTCTGGAGGCCACAATGGTAGGCAGGGTATTGCGCCCTGGGAATGCGACAGGTTGCCGCAGGCAATGGGCACTGCCAGGGCAATCGCACGGAGGTTCGTAGTCGCCAATACGTGGCTCGGTCATCCCGACGAAGGTGCACTGCTGTCCGGGATAAATATGGCCCTGGCTTGCAGGAATCGTCCATGGCAGCACTTACCGCATTTAGTCGGACCTGGGGCTCGATTTTTCGGTGCGCGTGAAGTCGAAGGATGAGCTTCGGCACACGGTACGTTCACTCATCCTTCGACTTCGGCTGCGCCTACGCTCAGGACGAACGGTGGTGGAGATTGGGGACATGGTATTGCGACACGTGTCACCGCCTCCCTCCGAAATAATGAGGCTGGCGCCAATTATCAGCGTCACAAATTTATCCCGGACAGCAGGGGGCGAAAGCCGGGATCCAGGGGTGGCCGCAAGAACCCCTAGAGAGTCCGGCTCGGGCACTGCCCGGCCTGTCCTGAGCCTACCGAAGGGCCGGACTGACGAAGTTTTACGGCAGGCGATCAATGCTTGGTCCACACCGGCCCGGCACGCAGGAGGTGTTCAAACTCAGCCGGAGGCAAGGGGCGAGCGAAGAGATAGCCCTGGCCCTCGTCGCACCCATGATCGGCGAGAAAGGCAAGTTCGCCCTGCGTTTCTACCCCCTCGGCGATGATGGAGAGGTCGAAGGCCTTGGAGAGATGGATGATCTCCGTGACCATGGTGCGCGCCTTGGCGTCTGCCTCCATTTCATGGATGAAGGACTGGTCGATCTTGAGCCGGTCCACCGGCAGATGACGCAGATGGTTGAGAGATGAGTAGCCGGTGCCGAAATCGTCGATGGAAATGCTGGCGCCGAGGGTACGCAACTCGTTGAGGATGCGGATGGACTCGTACATGTCTTCCATCATGGTGCCCTCAGTCACTTCCAGTTCGAGGAAGCCGCTATCGAAGGGATGCGAACCCGCGACGGTCTTCAGGGTTTCGAGAATGGCCCCCTGACGGAACTGTCGCGGCGACACGTTCACCGCCATCCGTAGGGAAGTGAATCCTCGCCGATGCCATTGGCGATTTTGTTCCGTTGCAGTTTCCAACACCCATTCGCCGATGGGGCCGATCAGGCCCGTCTCTTCCGCCAGGCCAATGAAGCGCCCCGGTTGCACCATGCCCAGTTCGGGATGCCGCCACCGCACCAGCGCCTCGGCGCCGACGATGGCACCATCGCGCACACTGACTTGGGGTTGGTAGTAGAGGCAGAACTCGTCCCTCTCCAGCCCACCCCATAAAGCGTTTTCCATATTCACCCGCTCCGTCGCCAAGTCGCTCAAGCTGCGGGTGTAAAACTGGAAGCGCCCACCGCCGGTGCTCTTGGCCCGGTGCATGGCGGCATCGGCATTGCTCATGAGCGTTCCCACGTCGGTGCCGTCTTCCGGGTAAACGGCGGCACCGATGCTGCAAGACAGACGAATGGAGTGACCGTCCACCTGAAAGGACGGCATGAAGACGGCCAGCAGCTCGCCCGCCATGCTCATCAAAGCCTCCGCCGGATTCTTGAGCCCCACCATGATCATGGCGAAATCGTCGCTACTGAGCCGGGCCAGGGTATCGCCGGTATGCAAGGACTGCTTCAGGCGAGCGGCGACCGTACGGATCAACTCGTCACCAAAGGCGTGACCCATGCTGTCGTTGATGAACTTGAGGCGATCCACGCCGAGGAACAACACGCCCATACCGTTCGCCTGGGATCTGGCCGCCTGGGCAATGGCCTGACTCAGACGATCCTTGAACAGATTGCGATTTGCCAGCCCGGTAAGGGCATCGCGGGTCGCCAGGTATTCGATCTTGTCCTGATAGGCCTTGAGTTCGCTCAGATCCCGCACGTAGGCCGCGTAGAAGGGGGCTTCGTCCACCTCGATATAGGTAACGGCGATCTCGACGGGAAATTCACGCCCATCCGGGGTGAGGGCTCGCCGCTCCAGGCGTCCGCCGATGCTGGCGCCGTTGCCGCAACGACGATGATGCTCCAGGGTCTGGCGAAACCCGGCCCGCTGGGAGGGAAGCAGCAGCAAATCGGCCATGTCGCAACCGCGCGCCTGATGGCGATGGAGCTTAAAGATGCGCTCCGCCGCAGGATTGAAATCCACGATGCGGCCATTCATGTCCAGGGTGATGATGCCGTCGAAGGCGCCCCCCAGGATGGCTGCCTTGCGCCGTTTGCTGTTACGCAGGGATAGATTCAATTCCACGCTCTGACGTCGGGCCATCTCGAACAGATTCAGGGTTTGCGCGAGAAAGCGCTGGCAGCGTGCGGCGGCATCGGAACTATCTCCGGCACGGGCTTCTAGCGCGCGCTCGATTCCCCAATGCAGAGCGATCAATTCGATCAGATTCTGTTCGCCGGCAATGGCGCGACGCCCCAACTCCCGTGCGCGATCCAAGGCACCGGCCTCCGTATCGGGGCCGGCGGCCACGTAGGCCTTCAAGGCCGATTCGTAATCGGCCTTGAAGGCGCTCTTATCGCGCACCGAGCTCATGAACTCGCCCCCCATCTCCGTCGTAACAGGGCCGTTGGCGATTGACTTACGAATTCGCGCTTATAGATGCCCATGGTGGCGTCGTTCCTCAGCGAGAAATTGGAACGGCGATTTTTCGCTTGGTTCCCCTGCGACCAATGCGGCGATACGCACCGAGCCCATTCCACGCGGGTGCTAGCGTACTCACCCATGAAGTCGACACCGAAGGCCATCGCGGCGGCACACCGCACAAGCCGATCAGCCCGATGGCCAACCAGGCTAAGGCCTGAAACGGCAGCCGCTGAAAAGCCGCGCCGGAGACATATCCATGGCAAATGAGCATTGGCATTCATCGCCCCAGCAACGCTCCCGCGAACGGGATCTGCTGCGGCAGCTGCGGGAAGCCTTGGCGCGCTTGCGCATGGCGGTGGAGATCGCTGGCCTGGGTTTCTGGGAATGGAACCTGCAGGACGATACGGTGTACTTTTCGCCAGAATGGAAGAAACAACTGGGCTACGAAGAAGCCGATTTACCTAACCTCATCGACGAGTGGAAAGGCCGCCTGCATCCTGATGACAAGGACCGGGTGCTACTGCAAATGGCTAACTTCGCCAAATCCCCCACGCCCGACTTCGAGATCGAATACCGCCTGCGCCATCGCGATGGCCAATACCGCTGGATGACCGCCCGCTGCACAGCGCTGGGCGAGGAACACCGGCGCCTCGCCGTCACCCACATCGACATTACCGCCAAGCGCAAAGCCGAAGAGCAGTTGCGCTACGTGGCCGGTCACGACGGGCTTACGGGCATGCCCAACCGTCGGCTGCTCTACGAGTTTGCCGAGCACATGGTGGCGAGTGCGCGGCGTTCCTCCATGCAGCTGGCGGTCCTCTTCATCGACCTGGACGACTTCAAGCCGGTGAACGACACCTACGGCCACCATGTCGGCGATCGGGTACTCCGGGAAACAGCGCAGCGCATCGCTCAAAGCGTCCGGGCCGAAGACATGGTGGGACGCATCGGCGGCGATGAATTCGTGGCGATACTGGCCAAGGTCGAAAGCGATGCGGACGTCACCACGGCGGCACTTCATATGCTGGAGAACCTGCGTCGGGCCTATCGCATTGACGCGCTGGAATTGCAGGTGCCGGCGAGTCTTGGCATCGCCGTCTTTCCCCGCGACGGCGAAGGCATCGAAACCTTGATCGAACACGCGGATGCAGCCATGTATCACGCCAAGACCAAGCGTGAAGAAAAGATGCAGTTCTTCATGCCCCAGTTCCATAACGAACTTCATGAGCGCGCGATCATCGCCAAACGCATCAAGGAAGACTTGGCCAGCGACCGATTTCGCCTTGCCTATCAACCCGTGTTCGATTGCGATAGCGGCGAGATCATCGGGGTCGAAGCGCAACTTCGCTGGCCTGGCAACGACTTGTCACCCTCGGAGTTCATTCCCGTGGCGGAAACCAATGGCCAAATTCTGGCCCTGGGGGAATGGGTCTTACGCGAAGCAGGCCGTCAGCTGCGCGCCTGGCATGAACGGAATTTGCCCCTATTGCCTATGACGGTGAAGGTGTCGCCGGTGCAATTCTTCCGCAAGGATTTTTGCCGCGACACGACCCAAAGCCTTGCCAACGAGGGCATAGCGCCCACGGCGCTACGTCTCGAAGTCAGCGAAGGCACGCTGATGCGCAGCGACGAGGAGGTGGACCGGGTAATGAAGGAACTGAAGCAAGCGGGGCTGGGCGTCGAAATCAAGGAGTTCGGCCACGGCTATTCGAGCCTGGAGCAACTGAGCCGGCTACCTATTGCCGCCATCAAAATCAACACAGCCCATTGCGGCGAAGTGCTCACCGAAACCGTTCTTCTGCTCGGCCAGAAATTGGGCTTCGACGTGGTGGCTTGCCACGTGGAGTCAGCGAATGCGCTGAATACGCTAAAGCGTCAGCACTACCACAAGGTGCAGGGCTTCCATCTGTGTCGTCCGCTCAGCGGTGCGGAGTTCGGCACCTGGTACAGCCAGCATGCCAACGGATAGAGGCGCGGGAAACGACGGGGCAAAAACAAAATGGTCCGCACACATGCCAGAAACCCTCCACTACCCAATGAAGGATTTCACCCACGGCATGGCGCAGACCGAACTCAAACTAGGCGACGACCGAACCAGGATCAGTCGTCGCCGTAACGACCAACTTAGAACGAGTACTGGAAGCCCAGAGCCAAGCCGTAGGGATCTTGGCCGGGGTTGATGCTGTAGGCGCCGGAAGAGGATGTGCCCTGGGGAACGTTCGCCGCGACCTTGCCGTTGGTGTGGCGAGCCACTACGCCGTAGACATTGGTCTGGGGGCTCAGAGCTTCGATCCAACCCACCGCCAGGGCGCCGGAAGCGTCGTCCAGCTCGGACGTCTTGCCGCGGCCCAGGACGGCCAACAACGCGCCAGTAGAAGTCATCTGGCTCTTTACGCCGACCATCCACTCCTTGCGATGGGTCGTTGCTGCGCCGTCGGCCGTTCTGTCAGTCCGATTCAGGCCGACCATCAGTTTGCTATTACCCAACTGATAGCTGGCGCCAGCAAATTTGTAGTTCTTGACGGCGGTGGCATCGGCAATGTGGTCGTCTTTTTGCGTAGCGATGGTGGCGCCGAACTTGCCCGGTGCGTAGTTCAACGCCAGTGCATGGGCGCTGTGCTTATCGCCGCCCGTCTGATTGCCGTTGGCCACCATGACGTTGCCGCTAAAGTCGCCGGCAAATTTGGGGCTAGCGTAGATCAGGGAGGTGTCGTAGCGCACTGCGCCAGAATCGAACTGACCGGAGTTGGTGGGCGAGCCGTAGCCTTGCTCGAAGGGGTCATAGGATTGGCTGGCGTTGTAGAAGACGCCGTACTGACGACCTGTGGTCAGACGACCGAACTTGCTTTCGATACCGACATAAGCCTGACGACCAAACAGCAACCCGCCTTGCGTGGACGAGCCCTTGTTAACCAGGAAGCCGCCTTCCACTTGATAGATGCCGCGGATTTCCTTGGTGAGGTCGGCACCGCCCTTGACGCCCCAGCGGCTACCGTTCATGCCACCGGAGTCGAAGGCCAGACGTGTGCCTTTGCCACCGCCGGTGTCGTACTCGGTGAAGACATCCAGCTTGCCGTAAAGGGTGACGCTGGAATTGCTGAACAGGGAAGGATTGCCAGCGGTCACGGCAGTGGTTGCTGCGGGCGCGGGGGCTGCGGCCTTTTGCGCTTCCAGGGTGTCGATGCGGGCTTGCAGCTTTTGCAGCATGGCCTTCATTTCATCCAGTTCGCCTGCATTCGCAGCACCGGGCAGGGTAGCCATGACACAGCCGACGGAGGCCATTGCCAGGACGATGTTCTTCATTTTCATGTGAAGCTCCAAAGTTAAGGTTGAATTTCCCCCCCGACATCCTCTGGATGCCGGCGAGGGGTATTGCTGGAATAAAAAGAAGCGCTATCGAAAAAGAGGAATCGCGAGGAGATGAACGTGCGATAGCGCCAGGGGAAATCAACTGCGGGAGATCAGTACTCCCAGAAAATCCGTTGCAGAGACTTGGCGTCTTGCTTGCCGGAGGCCAGGGCCACGGAAGCGAGGATGCGAGCCTTCTGCGGGTTCAGATCGTGAGCCACAACCCAGTCGTACTTGTCGTCGGGCTGTTCGGCATTGCGCAGCACGAAGCCGCCGGCGATGCGGGAGGAGCGGATGACCTGGATGCCCTTGTTGTCGTGCAAGTCGCGCAGCACGGGGACGATGCGATCGGCCACGGAGCCGTTGCCTGTGCCGGCCTGGATGATGGCCTTGACGCCCTGATTGGCGAATGCCTTGAAGGCGCCGTCGTTCATGTTGCCGTAGCCGTAGACGATTTCCACGGCAGGCAAGGTGTCGATCTTGTCGATGTCAAACTCGGAACCGTTGTTGTGGCGCTTGACGGGGGCACGGAACCAGTAGTTCTTGCCTTCCACGACCATGCCCAGGGCGCCCCATTGGCTCTTGAAAGCCTCGGTGCGGATGTTGACGGCCTTGGTCACGTCGCGACCGCTGTTGATTTCGTCGTTCATGGTGACCAGCACGCCCTTGCCCTTGGCATCGGCGGAAGCGGCCACGGAAACGGCGTTGTAGAGGTTCAGCATGCCGTCGGCGGACATGGCGGTACCGGGACGCATGGAGCCGACCACGACGATGGGCTTATCGGTATGAACCACCAAGTTCAGGAAGTAGGCAGTTTCTTCCAGGGTATCGGTACCGTGGGTCACGACGATACCTTGCACGTCGGATTGTTTGACCAGAGCGGAAACGCGCTTACCCAGTTGCACCAGACGGTCATTGGTGAAGCTCTCGGAAGCGATCTGGAAAACCTGCTCGCCGCGCACGTTGGCGACGTTGGTCAGTTCAGGCACGCCGGCGATGAGTTTGTCCACGGGCACCTTGGCGGCCTGATAGGTGGCACTGTTGGTGGCTTCGGCACCGGCGCCGGCGATGGTGCCGCCGGTGGCGAGGATGACGACGTTGGGTTTGTCCGCAGCGAAAGCGGAAGCAACCAGACAGAGGCTGGCGGTCAAGGTAGCGATGGCGCGTAGGGCGCGTTGTTGAATCATGTTGTGTTCTCCTGTGTCAGGTGGGTCTCTATCCGATCGGCCGCAGTCAGCCGCCCTTTCCTTTCGCAAGCGATGTGCCATGAAATCGAAAAATCGCAGAGCATTGATCCGCAACTGTTATTTCATTCAGACCTAAATAGTTTCGGTCGGAATACCGGATTTTCGGTACGCACACCATCCGGGATGCCGAACAAAATCGGTTTTGGGCATGACCTGTTGGAAGCCGCAAAAGCCCGCAGTGATGCGGCATTGCGGCAATCGTTCGGAACGACGACGAACATCGGAATTCCGAACGGCTCGTCGGATGTTTCGTCCGGTATTCCGAACGAAATGTGCACCGCCCAAAATTTTTCCGTTTAAATTTCAAGTTCTTGCTGGTTTTAACGAGTTGGCACACCGCCTGCATAGGTACAGGCAAGGGGGTAGCCTACTGCCCCTTCATTCACGACTTCATAGAAGGAGAGACTCATGACCTGTCGCACCCTCCGCTTCACCGCCCTGGCGCTGCTGATTTCGGCTGCCGCTACATCCGCCCTGGCGGAAGACACCCTGAAGAAGATCAAGGACACCGGCTCCATCACCCTGGGCCATCGGGAGTCCTCCATCCCCTTCTCCTATTACGACGACAAGCAACAGGTCATCGGCTACTCCCAGGAGTTGATGATGAAAGTTGTGGACGCCATCAAGACCGAGACCAAGCGTCCCGACCTGAAGGTGAACATGATGCCCGTCACCTCCGCCAACCGCATCAGCCTGATCCAGAACGGCACCGTGGATCTGGAATGCGGCTCCACAACCAATAACCTGGAGCGTCAGAAACAAGCTGCCTTCAGCAACAGCATCTTCGTTATCGGCACCCGCCTGCTGACCAAGAAGGATTCCGGCGTGAAGGACTTCGCCGATCTGAAGGGCAAGAACGTGGTCGTCACCGCCGGCACCACGTCCGAGCGCCTGCTGCTGAAGATGAACACTGAGAAGGCCCTGGGCATGAACGTGATCAGCGCCAAGGATCACGGCGAATCCTTCCTCACTTTGGAAACCGGCCGCGCTGTCGCTTTCATGATGGACGACGCCCTGCTCTACGGCGAAATGGCAAAAGCCAAGCGCGCCGGCGACTGGGCCGTGGTGGGCACGCCTCAATCCTTTGAAGCCTACGGCTGCATGATGCGCAAGGAAGATCCGGCCTTTAAGAAGGTGGTGGATACGGCGCTGGCCAAGGTCATGAAGTCCGGCGAAGCCGACAAGATCTACGCCAAGTGGTTCATGAGCCCCATTCCCCCCAAGGGCCTGAACCTGAATTTCCCCCTGTCCGATGCAGTGAAGGCCATCTTCAAGGCCCCCAACGACAAGGCGTTCGAGTAGTCGCACCACCCCAGGGGCAGCCATCAGGGCTGCCCCATTCTGAGAAAGCAACAACATGTCATATCAATGGAACTGGGGTGTTTTCCTTGAGCCTGCAGCCTCCGGTGGCGACACCTACCTGGGCTGGATGCTGGCTGGGCTGAAGACGACCGTGATCCTCTCCCTTACCGCATGGGCTGTGGCTCTGCTGGTAGGCGGGTTGATCGGCGTGCTGCGCACCGTCCCCAACAAAATTCTTTCCGGGCTGGCTACGGCGCACGTGGAGTTGTTCCGCAACGTGCCGCTCCTGGTCCAATTGTTCACCTGGTATTTCGTGCTGCCCGAGCTGTTGCCCGAAGCCCTCGGCAACGCCTTCAAGCAGAGCCATCCTCTGGTGCAGCAACTGCTCGCCTCCATCGTCTGCCTGGGGCTATTCACCAGCGCACGGGTGGCGGAACAAGTACGGGCCGGCATCGAATCCCTGCCCAAAGGCCAAAGAAACGCGGGCCTGGCCCTCGGCTTCACCCTGCCCCAGACCTATCGTTACGTGATCCTGCCCATGGCCTTCCGCATGGTGGTGCCGCCCCTCACTTCCGAGTTCCTCAACATCTTCAAGAACTCCGCCGTGTGCTCCACCATCGGTCTGCTGGAACTCACCGCCCAAGGCCGCCAGCTGCTCGACTACACGGCCCAGCCCTACGAATCCTTCATCGCCGTGACCCTGCTCTACGTGGGTATTAACGTCACCGTGATGACCCTGATGC
>DASUJA010000237.1:0-19340 GCA_036279515.1 Rhodocyclaceae bacterium
AAGAAGTTCCCGATCCTTACTACGGGGGGACGATGGGCTTTGAGCACGTGCTGGATATGGCAGAGGCAGGAGTGAGGGGGCTGATAGCCGCATTTCGACAGCGTTGATCCCCCCAATGCTGGATGCGTCCGACATTCAAGCACTAGCGCTTGGCATCAGGTCTCACGTCAAAGAGATTCTCCTTCCTTTGATTTATGGTATCCCCTTTGCTGAAAAGGGATTTCCCTACCATGGAATCAGCGCACTCCTATGGTCACGCCAAACTGTTTTGGCGAGCATGGCGGCCCTCAAATACTGCAACTTGAAACTTCCACCTGCCCGATCTAATTGCTTCGAGGAACCCCATGAAAAACATGACCGTCGTAAAAAAGATGGCATTGCTTGTCATATCCGCCCTAATCGGCGTGCTTGTCTTGGCCAGCATTGGCCAAATCCAAATTGGCCGTGTGTTTGAACGAACCAACGTCGCCAACGAAAACACCGTACCCAGCCTGATCGCAATAGGTGCGTTCCGGAAGAGCTTCTACGACCTCCGCATACTGGCCTGGGTTCACATCGCATCAGACAGCGATGCAGAAATGCGCGAACTGGATCAAAAAATCGAAAAAGCCCGTGCCACCATCAATGCGCAGATCAAAGACTATGAGACGAGCGCCTGCCTGGGAAAGACTTGCATCGCTGACGAAGTTGAGCAGAAATTTTTCAATGAAGTAAAAACAAGCTTGGCGGAATACCAGGTTGTTCTTCCCAAGCTCTTTGACCTATCACGCGCCCACAAGGCCGCGGAAGCCAGCGCTTACGCACGGGCACAAGCCGGGCCCGTGGTTGAGAAGCTGAATAAGGCCATCGAAGCTGAGTTGGAGTTCAATGTACAGCTCGCAAAGAAGGGGGTGGACGAGGCGATTGGCGCGAAATCATCTGCCACCGTGATGTCCATGGTCGTGGCTGCAATCACCCTTGTCGTTGTAGGCGCGCTGGGCGTCTTCGTTGCTCGCAGCTTGTTGCAACAACTCGGGGGCGAACCCGCCTATGCCGTCGAAGTGGTAAGCCAGATCGCACGGGGCGACCTGACTGTGCAAGTGAGCACCCAGCCCGGCGATACCACCTCCATGCTGTCGGCCATTGCCGACATGCGTGCCCGGCTGGCCCAGATCATCGGCGAGGTGCGCGGTTCTGCGGATGCCCTTGCATCTGCCTCCGAGGAGGTCTCGGCCACAGCTCAATCCATGTCCCAATCCGCTTCTGAACAAGCAGCATCGGTGGAAGAAACGTCGGCCACGCTGGAGCAGGCATCTGCATCCATCAATCAGAATGCCGAAAATGCAAAGCTCACCAACACCATGGCGGATGGCGCCTCCCGACAAGCCAATGAAGGTGGCGCCGCCGTCAAGAACACTGTGTCAGCCATGAAGACCATTGCCGACAAAATCGGCATCGTTGATGACATTGCCTACCAGACCAACCTGCTTGCCCTAAATGCCGCCATCGAAGCCGCTCGCGCCGGCGAGCATGGCAAGGGGTTTGCCGTAGTTGCTGCCGAAGTACGCAAATTGGCAGAACGCTCCCAAGTCGCTGCGCAGGAAATCAGTGGCGTAGCGGCCAGCTCGGTCAGTTTGGCGGAACAGGCCGGCGCGCTACTGAACGAAATGGTGCCCACCATCGGCAAGACCTCCGACCTGGTGCAGGAAATTGCAGCAGCTTCCAATGAGCAGGCCACCGGCATCGTTCAGGTGAACACCGCCATGAGCCAAATTTCCCAACTCACGCAGCAGAACGCTTCCGCTTCTGAAGAGCTTGCCGCCACTGCTGAAGAAATGTCTTCCCAAGCCGAACAGTTGCAACGACTGATGGAATTTTTCACCGTCCAGGGACAAGGGCGAACTGCGACGAAGCCTGTCACAGCTATTCCGGCTAAGGCTCTCAAACCCGCACGTGCACGCCAGGTTCATGCTTCCGTGGACCACGGTGAGTTCGTCAAGTTTGAGGGCTGATCATGACAGCCGTCGTTCCTACCATCGCGGCTCAAGGCGATGTTCTTTCGCCTGAAGCCCATCAATATCTGACCTTCTCCCTCGACGGAGAAATGTTCGCCATCGGCACGCTGGGGGTGAAGGAGATCATCGAGTACGGTCACGTGACGACAGTACCCATGGTCCCTGCCTTCATCCGTGGCGTCATCAACCTGCGCGGTGCAGTAGTGCCGGTGATTGACCTTCAGGTTCGCTTCAACCAGGCAGCCACAGCCGTCACACGACGCTCCTGCATCGTGATCACCGAAGTGCCGTCCGAAGATGGCACCCAGGTACTTGGCATTGTGGTCGACGCGGTGAGCGAGGTGCTGGAACTGGACCCATCCAACATCGAGCCCCCGCCTGCCTTCGGCGCAAAAATTCGTTCCGATTTCATCGCCGGCATGGGTAAGGTGGCGGGGAAATTCGTGGTACTTCTCGATATAGGAAAAGTGCTATCCATCCAGGAAATGGCCGCATTAAGCAATATGACCGGCCAGGATGCCGAAGCCGCGTAGAGCACCAAACAACTCAGTTTTCTTCCTACCTATCCCTGACCCGATGGCCGGGGATTTTTTTGCTCAGCCCCGTGGCAGACGGAGACAGTCAGCAGCTTGCTCCGCATCAGGAATGCCGAGACGAGGGATAACACCTAGCAGCGGCGCTGCCAGCCGTTCTTCCAAAGCAGCGATGCTGCCTTCGGGATTGCGCATTGCGCCATCCACCTGATTCGCCACCCAGCCGACCAGTGGTAGCCCGCGAGCGCGAATGGCTTCGGCTGTCAGTATGGCGTGATTGATACAGCCCAACCGCAGCCCCACGACCAGGATCACCGGCAAGCCCAGGGTCTGGGCCAAGTCGGCGCAGTCGCCTTCCGGCCCCAGGGGAACGCAGAAGCCGCCGACGCCTTCCACCACCACCACGTCGGCCATCTCTTTCAGTTGAGAGAGGGCTTGGTGGATGGGCGCAAAGCGGATGTCACGGCCTTCTTCAGCTGCCGCCGCGTGGGGCGCCATGGGGCTCTTGAAGGCATAGGGATTCACCAGCTCACGGGGCGCGACCACGGGTGCGGCGGCCAGTATCTGCTCCACATCCTCGTTATGGCCCTGGTCGTCGAGGCCCGCGGCCACGGGCTTCATGCCCACGGCGCGAATGCCCTTCCGCGCGAGAAGCCGCAACAGGGCGCAGGTGACGAAGGTCTTGCCGATTTCGGTATCGGTGCCGGTAACGAAATAGGCGCTCATTTTTCGGCGTAGATGAAAAAGGTGTCGTAGCTGAGGGGCAGTCCATCCGGTGTGCGATGGACTTCGTAGGCCTCCACCAGCCGGCGCCAGGCCTGCTTGCCCATGAGGCCTGTGCGGCGGTTGCCGCCGGTGATGCGATTGGCGCCCAGATCCCGAACCCCTGCCAGCAGGGATTTCAATTCCGGGGCGAAGTGAGTCATGGTAGTCCGCTTCCAGCGCACCGTCTTCAGCCCCACTTCATCCAATGCAGCGCGCCACACGGGCTCGTCGTGGAAGTCCAGGGTATGGCGGTAGCCGTCCACGGCCGAGAAGGCGCTACGCAGTTCGGCGAACGTTCCCGGCCCAAGCGTGGAGAAAGCCACCCGGCCACCGGGTTTGAGTATTCGCGCAATTTCTTTGAGAGCTTCCTCTGGATCGCACCATTGCAAAGCCAGGCTGGACCAGACGAAATCCGTGCTGTCATCGGCCAAGGGCAAGGCTTGGAGGTCGGCGCAGATGCGGGCGGGCGGGATGGCAAGGTGGGTCTCCAGGCGCTGCACCATGGGCAGGGCGAAATCCACGGCCGTGATGAGCAGGGAGGGATAGGCGTGTCCCAACAGGGAAATACCGTGGCCCGTGCCGCAGCCGAGATCCACAGCGTGACCGGCAAGCCCGGTCCACGGCAGACCGGCGCGCAGACGCTTGCCGACTTCGCGCTGATAGTCAGCCACTTCGTCATAGCGAGGCGCGGCGCGACCGAAGGCGAGGCGAATGTCGTGATTCAGAAGGCTCATGCCTCCACTCCTGCGAAAGCGCAGACCTCGCGCACGAAACGCAAGGGATCGGACGCAAAAGGCGCGTGGGCGCTGGTTTCAAAGACGGAGAGCCGAGCGTCGTCCAAGGCCGCTTCCAAGGCTTCTCCGGCGCCAATTGGCATCAACGGATCCGTGGCACCGTGGATCAGCAGAACGGGCTGGCTCACTTCTCCCAGCATAGTTCGCAAGTCGGTACTGCCCAACATTTCCAGACCGGCCCGCAAGCTGGCGGCATCGGCGGGCAGCCCTTCGGCCAGACAGCCGCGCAGGGCACGAATGGCATCGCGCATGTGGGCGTCGCCCTGGTGGATCAGGGCGGAGAACTGTTTGAGCAGCGCCACCGGATCGGCGTCCAGGTCGGCGAGGAACTGCTCCAGTTGGGCAACCGGCAGGGCATGACCCCAACCGTCGCGCTGTACGAAAGAGGCGGTGGCCCCTACCAGCACCAAACGAGCGATCTTGCGCGGGTGGCGTTGTGCGGCCTTGAGGGCGACCAGCGCGCCCAGAGACCAAGCGCAAACCATGGCACGGGGCGGAAGGGTGTCGGCCAGGGCATCAGCCAGATCGTCCAGGCTGGCCTGCGCCTGTGCGGGAGAGCCGCCGTAGCCCGGAAGATCGACGGTCTGTACGGAGAAATGCTTGGCCAGCAAATGGGCCACCAACGCCCATGCTCCGCTGCCCAGGCCCCAGCCATGGACCAGTGTGAGCTGCGGCCCATGGCCCTGGGATGTGACGGCAAGACTCATGCGGGATCTCGAAGGGCGGCAATCAAGGCATCCACGTCGGAGGCGCTGTGAGCTGCGGACAAGGAAATGCGAAGACGCGCGGAACCGTTGGGCACGGTGGGGGGACGAATGGCGGGAACCCAGAGGCCGCGCCGCTCCAACTGAGCGGAGAGGTCAAGGGTGGCCTTATTGATGCCAATGACCAAGGGCTGAATGGCCGTCGTGACGGGCGTTTGCTCTGCCAATCGCCATCCGTGCGGGTCGCAGAGTGGCGCCAATCCGTCGCGCAATTGATTGATGCGATCCTGGAGATTGGCGCGCAATGAATCGCCTGCGGCGACGAGCTCCAGGCTCTTGCTCACGGCACAGGCCACGGCGGGGGGCGCAGCAGTAGTGAAGATGTAAGTGCGGGCGGCGTTGATCAGCCACTCGATCACCTTGCTATCCCCCGCCACGAAGGCGCCAGCCACACCGGCGGCCTTGCCGAAGGTGCCCATGAGGACGATGCGCTTGGAAACCGGCAGGCCGAAATGGGCCAGACTGCCCTGCCCTTGCGGACCCAGTACGCCAAAGCCGTGGGCGTCGTCCACCACCAGCCAGGCGTCGTAACGCTCGGCCAGTTCAAAGAGTTGTGGCAGCGGGGCCACGTCGCCGTCCATGCTGAACACGGCGTCGGTGAGGATCAGCTTGCGTGTTGCGGTACTGGCGGCCAGGAGCTTCTCCAGGGCTGCCATGTCGTTATGGGCATAACGCTTGTGCTCTGCGCGGGAGGCGAGCGCAGCGTCGATCAGAGAAGCATGGTTCAAACGGTCCGCGAACACTGCGTCTCCGCGCCCCACCAAGGCAGGAGTGACGGCCAAGTTCGCCATGTAGCCCGTGGAAAAGGTGATGGCGCGCGGCACGCCGAGGAATTCGGCCAAAGACGCTTCCAAATCCTCGTGGGGCCGGAAGTGTCCGCCCACCAGATGGGATGCGCCGCTGCCGGCGCCCCAACGGCGAGCGCCTTCGGCCATGGCTTCCGCGATGGCGGGATGCCCGGCGAGGCCCAGATAGTCGTTGCTGCAAAAAGAAAGCAGCGAACGGCCATCCACTTGTGCATGAGGGCCGACGGGGCCGTCCACCACCCGGCGATGGCGGCGCAGGTGCTGATGATCCAGATCGGCCAAATCCTGCTCGAGCCGGTCGAACACGCTCACAGGGATGCCTCCAGGGCCGCCACGCTTTGCTCGGCCAGGAAGGCGCCGCTCTCGTCGTCGAGGATGTAGGGCGGCATGAAATAGACGGTGTTGCCGATGGGCCGCAGTAGGATTTCCCGCTCCAGACCGGCGCGGAAGAAGCGTCGGGGAAAATCCGCCGGCGCATCGATCACATCGAAGGCCCACATCATGCCCTGCTGACGGAAGTGCTTAACGCGGGGATGGGTGCGCAAAGGCTCCAGTTGCGCGGTGAAGCGGGCAGAACGCTGACGATTGGCGTTGATTACGTCGTCCTGCTCGAAGATATCCAAGGTTGCCAGAGCGGCGCGACAGGCGAGCGGATTGCCGGTGTAGGAATGGGAGTGAAGAAAGCCCCGGGCGGTGGCGTCGTCGTAAAAGGCCTGATAAACCTTGTCTGTGGTCATCACCACCGAGAGCGGCAAATAGCCGCCGGAGATGCCCTTCGACAGGCAAAGGAAATCGGGGCGGATGCCCGCCTGCTCGTGGGCGAAGAACGTACCGCTACGGCCGCAGCCCACGGCGATCTCGTCGCAGATCAGATGCACGTTGTGGCGATCGCAGATTTCCCTGGCGAGCTTGAGGTAGAGCGGATCGTGCATGGCGAAGCCCGTGGCGCATTGGACCAGGGGCTCCACGATCAGGGCCGCAATTTCGGGCACATGTTCCACCAGCACCTGCTCCAAGCCCGCTGCCGCGCGCCGCGCCACATCGGCAGCAGTCTCGCCGGGCAAGGCTTTTCTGGCATCGGGACTGGGCACCGTGCGCACGTCGCGGCTCAGGCTTGAATAGGCTTCACGGAAAATCGTGATGTCGGTCACAGCCAGAGCACCAACGGTTTCGCCGTGATAACTGCCTTCCAGACAAAGGAAACCACTCTTCTGAGCCTGTCCGCTATTTCTCCAATAGTGGTGACTCATCTTCAAGGCGATCTCCGTTGCACTGGCACCATCGGAGGCATAGAAACAATGGCTGAGGGAGTGATCGGTCAAGGCCGAAAGGCGCTCCGACAACTCAACGACAGGCGCATGGGTAAAGCCCGCCAACATCACATGCTCCAAGGTCTCCAATTGGTCGCGCAGGGCAGTATTGATGCGGGGATTGCAGTGGCCAAACAGGTTCACCCACCAACTGCTCACGCCATCCAGATAGCGCCGTCCTTCGGGGTCAAATAGCCAAAGCCCCTCGCCCCGCGCAATGGGAACGAGGGGAAGCTGTTCGTGGTGTTTCATCTGGGTGCAGGGATGCCAAACGGCAGCCAAACTGCGGGAAAGCAAATCGGGAATATCGGGAGTGGCGGGCATGTGAATTGGGCCCCGCAGGAAGTTTTCGCGGGGTGCTGGATTGTACTACTCAGCATTTCCCTACCCTAGTATCAGAACAGGCCGCATCGCCCCCGTGAAGGCTGAACGGTATTATCGCCGCCTCGTTTACGTGGTCTTCGCCACGTTAACTCCGACCAAACCCATAAGGCTCCGCTATGACGACCATCATGCTCGTGGACGACTCCGCCACGATTCTTCTGTCCATTTCCAGCATTCTGACTAAAGCCGGTTACGCCGTCGAAAAAGCCGCCAATGCGGAGGAAGGCCTCAAAAAATTCCAAGCAGGCACGAAGGTGGATTTGCTAATCACCGACCTCAACATGCCCGGCATGAATGGCATTGAGTTCATCAAACAGGTGCGCACCCTACCTGGCTACAAGTTCATGCCCATCCTGTTCCTCACCACCGAATCCCAACAAAGCAAACGCGCCGAGGCCAAGGCTGCCGGCGCCTCCGGCTGGCTGGTAAAACCTGCCACCGCCGACGAACTGATCAACACCATCAAACTCGTCGTTCGCTAATTAAGGCATTCAATGGACATCAAGACATTCCACTTTCGGTCGACACTACTGTTGGTGGTGGTCTCCCTGGTTGCCGCCGTCATGGTTTATTTCCTCCATAGCTGGTGGCATGAGGTTTTCCTAACGACGCTTGGTATCAGTCACAAAGTTGGGGACGCTATAGGTTCCGTAGCGATAGCCAGCACAGGCTTCATTGGACAGCGCATCCTTTCCCACATGGTGTTTTCGGACCCTATGTTCGGCGCCCAAGCGCAATCTGCGAGTGCAAGCGCCCGCATTCGGGACATGACGGCCGCGACTGAACAGGTCGCACAAGAACTGAAGCAGATAAAAAATTTCAATGAGGTGATGCGCAACCAGCTCAACGCCGTCACGGAGCGAACCGAAGGTGCAGCTTACGAAATTACCTCGCAACTGCAGTCGATTGACGAGGTGGTAACTCAACTGTCCAGCTTCCTCAACACCACGCAGCTGGAATCGAGCCAACTACAGAGCGCTTCGGAAGCTCGCATTGGTCGCATGAACGAAGCCCTAGCCGCTCTGGACACCTATGTTCAGGAGCGCATCACCGTCACACGCAGCGACCAACAGCGGATCGGCCATGTGGTAGATCAGGCCCGCTCCCTAAGCTCCCTGGTGGATTTGATCAAGAACATCTCAGGCCAAACAAATCTGCTTGCGCTCAATGCCGCCATCGAAGCCGCACGAGCTGGCGAAGCGGGACGGGGATTCGCGGTCGTGGCAGACGAGGTGCGCAAGCTATCCACCGAGGCAGATCAAGCCGTCAACCAGATCAACCAAGGCATTCAGGGCGTCGCCCATTCCATCCAAACCCAATTCCAGGACAAGCTTTCCAATCAGCACATCGAAGCGGAACAGCAAACACTGGAAGGCTTCACCCGCCATCTGGACGAACTAGGCAAGAGCTATCAGGAAGTAGTGGGCCACGAAACCCAGGTGATCATTCACGTCAGCGACGCCAGCGAGCGCTTGGCTAGCATGTTTATGCACGCGGTCGCCAGCGTCCAATTCCAGGATGTCACTCGCCAACAGATCGAACTGGTCAATGACGCCCTGAACCGTCTTGACACCCACACTGACCTACTTGCCGATCGACTAGCTCAACTGGAAAACCCACACTTCCACTTCCAGCCCCTGGCTCAACACCTGGAAGAGATTTACAGCAACTATGTGATGCAGTCCCAACGGGACAGCCATCAAAGCGCCCTGAATCAAGGCGGCACGGCCTCCCGAGACTCATCGGGCCCCAAGGTTGAACTGTTCTAAGGCATCCAAATCCCATGACCGACTTCACTATCCAAACCCCAACCGAAGGCAGCCCTCGCCTCACGGTGGACGGCCCATTGACCATCTACAACGCTACTGAGGTCAAAGATCCGCTGATTTCCGCCGTGCATGGCCACGCCACTTTGGAAATGGACTTGTCCGCGGTCAACGAAATGGACACTGCGGGATTCCAGTTGCTTGTCCTCGCCAAACACGAGAGTCAACGCGTGAACCACGCCTTGCGCATCACCGCCCATAGCGACGCAGTTCGGGAAATTGTCGACTTCTACGGCATGACGGGCTTCTTCGGTGATCCCGTTGTTATCCCCGCCAACAATAAGGAATAGGCCATGACTGAAATGAGCGAAATTCTTGGCGTCTTCGCCCAAGAGGCCCGGGAACAGCTGAATGAGCTAGAGGCTGGCCTACTGCGCATGGAAGAAGGCGACCTGGATGGAGAAAATATCAACGGTATCTTCCGCGCCGCCCATACCATCAAGGGTGCATCCGGCGTAGTGGAACTGGTCCATATTGAGAAGTTCACCCACGTCCTTGAAAACCTGCTGGACAAGCTGCGCAACAACCAACTAACGGTAAGCAGCGAACTCATCAGCGCCCTTCTCTCTGGTTGCGATCATCTGAGCTCCTTGATTAGCCGCGTAGAAGCCGGCGAACAAGATATTGATGACGCACTTCAGGCGACTGGCGAACAGGTGAAGGCCCAGCTTCAGTCCTTCGATGGCGAAGCCGCGTCGCCATCCGCCACACTGCCCTCCGTGCAAACAGCAACGATTGAACGGGACAGTGGCGAAGCTGCCATCACCGACTGCTGGCACGTTTCGGTCCGTTTCGGCCGCGACGTCCTGCGCAATGGCATGGACCCCTATGCATTCCTGCGATTCCTGCTGTCTTTGGGTGAGATCGTACACATCACCACATTGGCCGACGCTCTGCCCAATGCAGACGAAATGGACCCGGAATCCTGCTACCTAGGCTTTGAAATCAGCCTGCGCAGTCACGCCGACAAAGCCGCCATCGAACGGGTATTCGATTTCGTCCGCGATGACTGCGAGTTGCACATCCTGCCGCCCAACAGCAAGATCAGCGACTACATCGCACTGATTGGCAGCCTGCCTGAAGAAACGCTGCGACTGGGGGAAATCCTGGTTCGTGCTGGCGCACTGACGCAAGAAGAACTGGACCGTGGCCTGCGTGAACAGGATTCCCAGAACGACGCCGAAGAGCATGGCGAGGAAATTGTCCACTCCATCGGTGAAATCCTCGTCAAGCAACATGCAGTACAGCCGGAACTCGTCGAAGCCGCTGCCGCCAAGCAAAAGCAGGTGGCCGATAAAAAAGTGGCCGAGTCGCGCCTCATCCGCGTCCAGGCCGACAAGCTGGACCGCCTGATCGACTTGGTCGGCGAATTGGTCATTGCCGGCGCCGCAGCCCAATTGGAAGCGCAGAAGAGTTCCCAGTCCAACCTGATCGAAGCCACTGCCAACGTTGCCAACCTCGTGGAGTACATCCGCGACTCGGCACTGCAACTGCGCATGGTTCAGATCGGCGAGACCTTCAACCGCTTCAACCGCGTGGTGCGCGACACCGCGAAGGAACTGAACAAGGACATCGAACTGTCCATCCACGGCGCCGAAACCGAACTGGACAAATCGGTAGTGGAAAAGATCGGCGACCCGCTGATGCACCTGGTGCGTAACGCCATGGATCACGGCATTGAGCCTGCCGAGGTACGCCTGGCCGCCGGTAAGCCCGCCAAGGGCCGCGTGGAACTGAGCGCCCACCATGATTCCGGCACCGTCGTCATCCAAGTGTCGGACGACGGCGGCGGCCTCAAGCGAGATCGCATCCTGGCCAAGGCCATCGAACGGGGCTTGGTGACGGCAGAGCAAAATCTCTCGGATCGAGAAATCTTCAACCTTATTTTTGAAGCCGGTTTCTCCACGGCAGACCAAGTAACCAACCTGTCCGGCCGCGGCGTCGGCATGGATGTGGTCCGGAAGAACATCCAGGCCCTGCGCGGCACCGTGGAAGTGAGCAGCGAAGCTGGCAAGGGTTCCCGCTTCACTATTCGGCTCCCGCTCACCCTCGCCATCATCGACGGCTTCCTGGTGGATGTGGACAAATCCTCCTACGTACTCCCTCTCGACATGGTGGTGGAGTGCATCGAACTACACCCGGACAACGAAGACCATCACTATCTGAATCTGCGCGGCGAAGTTCTCCCGTTCATCCGCCTGCGGGATCTGTTCGAAGTTTCCAGCCCGCGTCCAGCCCGCGAAAACGTGGTCGTCGTGCGCCATGGCGCCGCCAAGGCCGGTATCGTGGTGGATGTCCTTCAAGGCGAGTTCCAGACTGTTATCAAGCCCCTGGCCTCTCTCTTCCGCAACATACGAGGCATTGCAGGCTCCACCATTCTTGGTAGCGGTGACGTGGCCCTGATCCTCGATGTACAGGCACTCACCACGATGGCAACCAGGGCTGACAGCGAGACTCAGACTATGAATAAGCTCAGAGTCGCCTAAATTGATAATGTAGGTGTCCGGGACCGGCATGTTTAGAACGTCTGCCAGTCCCGGAGCCACCACGGCATGCTCAAAGCAATCAACCGGCATCTAACGAATCAGCCGTACCAGCGCCACAGAGTCGAGTAGATCACCCATACGCCCGAGCGAGGACACGGACGTGGTTGCAAGACTTGGTGAGTTTTTTCAAGAGAGGCGGTGTTCGCGTTCCAGCCGCCCCTCCGCGCATAGGCGGCTGAAGCGTATATCCAGGCATAAGTGCTGCCGTTGCCAGAGCCACCGACTTCGGAAAATTCTGAGGACAGCCCTATGGGAGACGTCACTACCCGAACCACCTCCGATAGTGCGGTCATCGCCCACGAAGCACCCCGTCAATGCTTGACCTTCGACCTCGGAGGCGAGATGTACGCAGTGGCCATTAGCAATGTCAAGGAGATCATTGAGTACGGTACCCTGACCGATATCCCCATGATGCCGCCCTTCATCCGTGGCGTAATCAACCTGCGCGGTCGCGTCGTACCCGTCGTAGACCTTCTGGCCCGATTCGGCGGTTGCCCAGCGGACGTGGGACGGCGCAGTTGCATTATCATCCTGGAATTGCACGAGAAAGACGCCCATCAGGATATCGGGGTAATGGTGGATGCAGTGAATGAAGTCCTCGAAATTCCCGCATCAGACATCGAGCCACCCCCTGCCTTTGGCGCCCGTATACGCGCTGACTTCATTGAAGGCATGGCCCGCGTGGCCGGTAAATTCATTGTCCTGCTGAACATCGGCCACGTGCTATCGGTAGACGAAATGGGCGCTCTCGCTGACATTCAAAGCGAAGCCGCCAATCTCGCAGCCAAGCACCCAACACAGGAATGACACCAGGCGCTACGCCCTGACAGTGCTTAATACCCAATGCTAGAAAACCAGACAATTAGCAGCAAAGAATTCGCCGCGTTCCAGAAACTGATCTACGACGTGGCCGGCATCAGCATGTCCGATGCCAAAAAAGTGCTCATGGTGGGCCGCCTATCCAAGCGACTCCGGCACCACAAGTTCACCACCTTCGACCAGTATTACAAGTACGTGACTGGCGGCACCGATCCCCAGGAGTTCCAACTCATGGTGGATCTGCTGACCACCAATGAAACCTATTTCTTCCGCGAGGAAAAGCACTTCGATTTCCTGCGTAAGCTGATTGCTGCCCACCCCCGCGGCCGTTCCTTCGACATTTGGAGTGGCGCTTCCAGCACGGGTGAAGAGATTTACACCATCTGTATGGTGCTTGCGGACGAACTTGGTGTCGACGGGAACTGGACGGTCACCGGCTCCGACATCAGTCAATCGGTGCTGAAGATCGCAGAAGCAGGCCACTACTCCCTGGAAAAGACCCGCGGTCTGCCCCCGGAATACCTGCGCAAGTATTGCCTCAAGGGCGTGCGCACCCAGGAAGGCACCTTCATGATCGATCCCCGGCTGAAGTCCCACACTCGCTTCCGTCAGATCAACCTCAATACGAACCTGCCCGAGATCGGGCCTTTCGACCTCATTTTCCTGCGCAACGTAATGATCTATTTCGACGCAGCCACCAAACGTAGCGTGGTGGCACGCCTAGCCAAGAAGATTCGCCCCGGCGGCCACCTCATCATCGGCCATTCCGAAACGCTTACCGGAATCAACGAAGAATTGCAGTCGGTACAACCCACCATCTACCGGAAGCCGGCATGAACAAGATCAAAGTCATGGTGGTGGACGACTCTGCAGTCGTCCGACAAGTGGCCCGCGAGATCCTGACCAAGGATCCGGAAATCGACTTCATCGGTGCCTCGTCCGATCCCCTGTTTGCCCTGGAGGCCATGAAGAAGGTCTGGCCCGACGTGATCGTGCTGGACGTGGAAATGCCGCGCATGGACGGCATTACCTTCTTACGCAAGCTGATGGCCGAGCATCCCACGCCCGTGGTGATCTGCTCCACCCTCACAGAAAAGGGTGCGCACACCACGATGGAGGCTCTGTCCGCCGGCGCAGTAAGCATCATCACCAAGCCCAAGACTGGCCTCAAGCAATTCTTGTCAGATGCTTCCAGCGACATGATCGGCGCCGTCAAGGCCGCAGCCCACGCCAACGTAAAACGGCTGCGCCCGAGTTCGGCGAGCCTCACGCCCCAGCCCAAGCTCAGCGTGGATGCCATGCTCGCAGCCAAGACGGCCTCCGTAACCGCCATGAGCCAGACCACCGACCGCGTGGTTGCCATCGGCACCTCCACCGGCGGCACCCAAGCCCTGGAAGCCGTACTTACCAGCCTGCCTGCCGTTTGCGCCGGCATGGTCATAGTCCAGCACATGCCCGAGAAATTCACCGCCATGTTCGCGCAGCGACTAAACACCATGTGCAATGTGGAAGTGCGCGAAGCCCAAAATGGAGACCGCGTCATTCCCGGCCGCGCCCTCATTGCCCCCGGTGGTCGCCACATGATGCTCAAACGCAGCGGCGCCCAGTACTACGTAGAAGTGGCAGACGGTCCCCTGGTCAATCGCCACAAACCCTCGGTGGATGTGCTGTTCCGCTCCGTGGCTCAGATCGCTGGCAAGAACGCCCTCGGTATCATCATGACCGGCATGGGCGACGACGGCGCCCGCGGCCTCAAGGAAATGCACGACGCCGGCGCCCAAACCGTTGCCGAGGACGAATCCACCTGCGTGGTGTTCGGCATGCCCAAGGAAGCCATCAAGCTTGGCGGTGTCGAAAAGATTGTCCCCCTGGACCGCATCGCCAACGAAATCATCGCTTACGGCCGCTGACCGGCACAACCATGGGCGAAGCCTCCGGCACCATCATCGAAACCAGTCACGCTAGCGGACAGCGGCTGGAGCGCATCGCCATCAACATCAATCCCGGCGGCTGGGCCACGGAAAACCATCGGCCCCTCGCCACCCTGCTCGGCTCCTGCGTGGCCGTCTGCCTGCACGACGCGGACATGGGCATCGGCGGCATGAACCACTTCCTACTGCCCTCGCATCGATCCGGCCGCCACAAGGACACGGACCAAATCCTGGCTGGCGACTACTCCATGGAAGTGCTGCTCAACGCCCTGCTCGCCAAAGGCGCCCGCAAGCATAAGCTGGTTGCCAAAGCCTTCGGCGGAGGCAACGTGGTCACCACCATCCGCCTCGCCATCGGCAAACGCAACGCCGAGTTCGCACGGGAATGGCTAGATCGGGAAGGCATTCCCCTCAAAGGCCACGACCTGGGCGGCCCCTGGTCGCGCAAGATCGTCTTCGTCCCCGCCACCGGCGAAGCCTATTGCCGCCGCATTTCTACCGACAACTGGGCGCCGGAAATCGTGAATGCGGAAGCGGCCTTGGATCGCTCCTTCGCCATCCACAGGCCAGCGCCTGAAAAGAAGGTCGAACTCTTCTAACCAACCCCGGCACCGGGAACATCGCTTGCTCTCCCCACATCAACGCCGCCCCATGCACCCTTTTGCGCGGTTTTTTGTAGGGAATCCCACATGGCAAGCATCGGCATCTTTTTCGGCACCGACACCGGCCGCACCCGCAAGATCGCCAAACTCATCGCCCGCAAACTAGGCGAAGTAGCCGCCGCGCCCATCAACGTCGCCAAAGCCCAACCCGAAGACCTGCTGGCCTATCCGGCGCTGATCCTGGGCACCCCCACCTACGGCGAAGGTGCCCTGCCCGGCCTGGGCACCGGCTGCCAAACCGAAAGCTGGGACGAATTTCTCCCAAAACTGAAAGGCCTGGATTTCACCGGCAAGACCATCGCCCTCTACGGACTAGGCGAGCAGGAACGCTATCCCGACGTGTTCGTCGACGCCATGGCCGCCCTTTACGACCACCTCCTCGCACACGGCGCCCACCTAGTCGGCGACTGGAGCGCCGAGGGCTACCACTTCAACGCCTCACTCGCAGAAGAGGACGGGCGCTTCGTCGGCCTGGCCCTGGATCTCGTCACCCAGGATCACCTCACGGAAAGCCGCATCGACACTTGGCTGGCGCAAATTCTTCCTCAACTGTTATCCGCTGCCGAGACCGCCGGATGAGCCTCAATCTCTGGGCGCTACCAAAAGACAAGACGCTGCGCGCCGCGCTACTAAAGCTCGATCAACGCTTCGGCAAACGCCGTTTCACCTTGAGCGAGCGCCGCTGCGACCATCCCGGCGCCGTGGTGCTCTGTAAGCCCGATCAGCCCGAAGTCCTGGCCTACATCTACACCTTCGGTCAGGAAACCGATTGCTTCGGACTGCAACTGGAATACCCCCGCTTCCCCGACACCCCTGCTCCAACCCCGGACGTACACGAGAACCTGAGCCTCGACCGACTCGCCGACCTGCTACGCATTCATTTCGACGTGGTCTGAATCCCTCTTCTGCGTGCAGCACGGAACTATTGGCAGCTTGTTGCCTCCTCTCGTAGAGGCAACCATGAATCCAAACACCAGCAACGTCGCCACGCCGACCGTCAAGTCAGGAGCCGAACAATGGACCGAACAGCCCCTGCGCCACACACGCGAGTGGGCACCGGGACTTATCTCCTTCACCGTTGAGCGGGCGCCAGATTTCATTTTTTCACCGGGTCAGTTCGCCCGCCTCACCCTTGGCAAAGGCGAAGAAGCCGTATCTCGCGCCTACTCCATCGCCTCCGCACCAAGGGAGCCAGTGCTCGAATTCCTCGCCGTACTCATTCCCGATGGCGCCTTCAGCAAACACCTCGCCCAACTACAGCCCGGCAATACCCTGCGCGTCTCCCGCACGAGCTACGGCTTCTTCACCGCCGACAACTTCACCGATGGTCGCGACCTCTGGCTGCTTGCCACCGGCACCGGACTCGCCCCATTCATCTCCATGCTGCGTGACGGAGCAATCCTGCGTCGCTTTGAACACGTAGTGCTAGTCCACAGCGTCAAGCTTGCCAGGAGCCTCGCATATCGGAACGAGATCGCAGACCTCGTCGACAAGGTCTCCCCCAACCATCTGCGCTACGTCCCTATTACCAGCCAAGAGACCGTGCCCGGACTCCTCCATGGACGCATCACCCGACACATCATGGATGGACAACTGGAAGCCACAGCGCGACTCGTCATAGACGAACATCACTCTCGCCTGATGATCTGCGGTAACCCGCAAATGTGCGCAGAACTACGGCACCACCTCCCAGAGCGAGGGCTACGGATCAATCGAACCAAGCGTCCCGGACAATTGATCTTTGAAAACTACTGGTAAGCAGGCTCACCGAATCAGGGCAAGCAACACAGCTCACTTCGAGCCTCGACGCTTCTTTCCCGTAACAGCAACTTCAGGCTCAACCTCAGGCGCAGGCGCCGCCAACGAAAGATGCTTGCCAACCACAGAAGGAAAACTCCTAGGCGCCCGGATACGCAGCTGCTTATTGACGTTGAACCTACCGAACACCACCTCGATATCCGTCACCTTCACGCCGAACTGACTCGCCAGAAAGCGAACCATATGATCCGTCGCCCGCCCAGCCACCGGCGCCTCCGTAACGCTGACGTTGAGCTGCTTCCCAATTACCTTTCCGATGGCATCTTTACCCGCGCTTGGCTTACCGAGCACATTGAGAACCAATGTATCGCCGTCCCAAGCGCAGAACGAACCAATCTCGGCGCCTTTACGTGAAGCTTTAAGTTTCATCGGAAAATCCAACGTTAAGGCCAGGGGTACCGCGCAGCTTTATCGCGCAGCATCCCTGCACCGCAGTGTTAGCCCGCAGGGCGATGCCCTTAGACAGAAACGCCGACGACGCGGGACAAAGGCTAGAAAACTGGGAAGTCGCTTGAATGGATGAAGGCGCTTTGTCGCGGGAAGCAAACGAGTACCCAAGGCCAAGAAAGAACTGATCGGCTGTAGTAGTGAGAAGAAACAATGACTCCACACCATGAGCAGCCGACCATGACTCCGCGAATGAAACCAATTCACGCGCAAGCCCGCGCTTTCGGAAAGTGGAACGAACAGCGAGAGAACGCAGCAAGCCAAACGGCTGATATATCTCGAGCCCAACGACCGCTACCAAAGCACCACCATCGCGGATGCCGAAAAATTGAAGCGGCGACGACACAGAAATATCTGCGATTGGCAATGTGTTCTCGGCCAGAAGCGCCGTGACTTCTTCGATGGAGGAAATAGGCTCGATACGCATGTGGTGCGGGCTAACGTAGAACTAACCGGCGCTGCGCGGCTTTATCGCGCAGCGTCCAGCGACTGAAAGGAGCGAGGTTGAGTGCCATGTTAGGTTTCGATTTTACGGAAATCACCAGTCCAACCCTCCGAACTTTTTGAAGCAATGACGAGGTACTGGCCGGCACTTGGTGCTGCCACAACCAACTTGCCTTCCGGTGACCAAAATGCACTCTTACCGGCCGACACGTAACCACCGGTAGGACCACCGTGATTTGCCATAAGTGTGGCCATGCGATAGCGCTCTGAGTAGCGCTGAAGATTGCCAGCATCGGTTACGTAACCCGGGTCAGAAACGAGAACACTGGCTAAGTACAGGGATGCGCCAGCCGCTGCGGCAGCTTGCGGATGAGTTTCGTGCGCTGTGTCAGCGCAAATTGCCAGTGCGATAGCCTCGCCACCAACCCGATATGTGCTGCATGGCAAGGCACAAGCACTCGCGAAACGTTCTTCGCCGGGATGCAAATGATGTTTGCAGTAAATCGAAGTTTCGCCGTTGGGGAGAAACGTTATGGCGCCTATGTGGATGCGGTTTGATGGCGAAACAATGGGAGCGCCGACGATCACCGAAATAGCTTTGCCAGAAGCAAGCTTACGGATGGGTGCAAGTGCTTCATCATCCGGGTGAAGGGCGCAAGCCCCAATCAATGACAATTCATAGCCGCAAAGCGATAGTTCGGGGAAGACAACGATGTCGACATCGCAGGCCGAGGCCTCAGCGATGAATTTGCAGTGCGCGGCAACATTGGCGGCAATATCGCCTGGAACAGACACAGACTGCGCGGCAGCGATTCGCAGAGATGACATAGGCAATAGAAACCTAACGAAGCTGTAGAAAATTTATCTTCATAGCCCCGAACTGTGCCGTGAACCAATTGGAATATCAACAGTCCCACGACTGTTTTCCATTCGGATATTCCCATGGCCCGCTACAAGCACATCGACGACAGCCCGCGTTTCCTTCCTGTCGATCTGCGCCGCCAGTTACTCCCCGGCACCTTTGAATTCGCCGTGGATTGGCTGGTGGATCACCAGCTTGACCTGACTGGCTTCGACAGTCGCTATCGCAACGACCAAGCCGGCGCCAGCGCCTATCCGCCGGGGATGCTGCTCAAGGTCATCCTTGTCGCCTATAGCCGAGGCATCGTCAGCTCCCGTGCCATCGAAGCCGTCTGCCGCGAGCACGTCACTTTCATTGCACTTTGCGGCGATAGTTCGCCCCACTTCACTACGTTGGCAGGCTTTGTATCCAGCCTGGGCGACGAGGTTGCCAAGCTCTTCGCCCAAGTGCTGTGGCTCTGCGACCAGCAGGGCCTGATCGGTCGCGCCATGTTTGCCATCGATGGCGTCAAGCTCCCCAGCAACGCTAGCAAGACAAAGAGCGGCACCCGCGCCGACTTCCTGCGGCAGGCTGAGAAGCTAGAAGCCGCCGTCCAAACCATGCTTTCCCGTCATCAAAAAAACGACGAGAGGCTC
>DASUJA010000238.1:0-2977 GCA_036279515.1 Rhodocyclaceae bacterium
ACATGCTTGCGCGCCTTGGGGTCGTACTTGCTGAATTCCAGCTTTTCCGGGGTGGTGCGCTTGTTCTTGCTAGTGGTGTAAAAGTGGCCGGTTCCAGCAGTGGATTCCAGCTTGATCTTTTCGCGGCCGCCTTTAGCCATGATTTTTCTCCGTCAATTAAACGGCTTCGCCGCGCTCGCGCAGCTCAGCCAGGATAACTTCGATGCCCTTCTTGTCGATAGTGCGCAGGCCAGCGTTGGACACGCGCAGGCGCACGAAGCGGTTTTCAGATTCCACCCAGAAACGGCGGGACTGAAGATTGGGCAGGAAGCGGCGCTTGGTTTTGTTGTTGGCGTGGGACACATTGTTCCCAACCATCGGGGCCTTCCCCGTTACTTGGCACACGCGGGACATTTGGTTGCTCCAGTTAGTCGATTACAGCAGAGCCCAGCATTGTAATGTAGGGCTATAGGACTAATCAAGTGATTTGGGAGATTAAATCAGCCCTTTCTCTGCAAAGGAAAGCGGCTGGGTGTTGCCGGCGACGATGAAATGATCCACGACTTTCACGTCTACAAGGGCCAGAGCGTCTTTCAAGCTGCGGGTTAGCAGCTCGTCGGCCCGGGAGGGTTCGCTGGCGCCGGACGGGTGATTATGGACCAGAACCACCGCCGCGGCGCTCCGAGCCAGCGCTTGTTTGACCACTTCTCTGGGGTAAACGGAGGTTTGGGAGAGGGTGCCTCGGAAAAGCTCATCGTATTCGATGAGGCGGTTCTGGTTGTCCAGCCATAGGGCGCCGAAGATTTCGTAAGGGAGGGTGGCGAGCCTGAGTCGCAGCCAATCCCGCACGGCACCCGGCGAGCCGAGTAAATCCCGTTCGTAGAGTTCTTCCTTTAGGGCGCGACGGGCGAGTTCAAGCACTGCGGCCAACTGCGCCGCTTTGGCCGGGCCGAGGCCGGGGAGCTTGGCGAGTTGTTTGGGCGGCGTAGTCGCCAAGTGGGAAAGCTTGCCCTGGCAGCTACTCAGTAGGTCACGGGCCAAGTCCACTGCGTTTTTGCCGGGAATGCCCACGCGCAGGAAAATTGCGAGGAGTTCCGCATCGGAAAGCGCCTCGGCGCCTTGGGCTAGAAGCCGCTCCCGAGGCCGTTCGGCGGCGGGCCAGTCTGTGATTGCCATGTAGAATCAAGCCTCCTTGAGTTTTGGAAATTCTAATGTCATGGCGATGCTTTTCGGCAAACGCATCGTGCTGGGTGTGACCGGCGGCGTAGCAGCCTACAAATCGGCTGAACTGACGCGGCTCCTGGTCAAGGCCGGCGCGCAAGTGGACGTGGTGCTCACCGAAGCCGGCGCCCGCTTCGTCGGCGCCCAGACTTTCCAAGCCCTATCTGGCCGCCCTGTGTGGCAAACCCTGTGGGACGAGCGCATGGGCAACGCCATGGCGCACATCGACCTGACTCGTGGCGCCGATGCCCTGCTGGTGGCCCCTGCCACTGCAGATTTCATCGCCAAGCTCGCCCAAGGCCGGGCCGACGATCTGCTCTCAACCCTCTGTTTGGCCCGTGATTGCCCGCTGTTGGTGGCGCCCGCCATGAACCGGCAGATGTGGTCGCACCCCGCTACCCAACGCAACGTGACCCAGGTGAAGGCCGACGGCGCCGCCATCCTCGGCCCCGCCAGCGGCGAGCAAGCCTGCGGCGAAGTGGGCGAAGGCCGCATGTTGGAAGCGGAAGAAATCTTCGACGCCCTGGTGGCCTCCCTTCAGCCCAAGCTGCTGGCTGGCAAGAAGGTGCTGCTCACCGCCGGCCCCACCTTCGAGCCCATTGATCCGGTGCGCGGCATCACCAATTCCAGCTCCGGCAAGATGGGCTTCGCCTTGGCCCGGGCCTGTGCCGAAGCCGGCGCCGAGGTGACGCTGGTTGCCGGCCCCACCGCCCAACCGGCACCTTTTGGCGTGCGCCGCATCGACGTGCAAAGCGCGCTTGATATGCGCGCCGCCGTGCTGGGCGCTGTGCTGGCTCAGGATGTTTTTATCGGCGTCGCCGCCGTGGCCGATTACCGGCCAGCCAACGCTGCCGAACACAAGATCAAGAAATCCGGCGACACCCTCGCCATCGAACTGGTGCCCAACCCGGACATCCTGGCCGAAGTGGCCTTGCTGCCCAATCCACCTTTCTGCGTGGGCTTTGCCGCCGAGAGCCGCAATCTGGCCGAGTACGCAGAGGGCAAGCGGGTCGCCAAGAAACTGAAACTCGTGGTGGGTAATCTGGTGCAGGACGGTTTGGGCGGCGACAGCAACGCCGTGACCCTGTTCGATGCCGCCGGCGCCCATCCTCTGCCCGAAGCCGACAAACTTACCGTGGCGCGGGGCATCGTTGCCCACATCGCCGGACTCATGAAGGGAAACTGAAATGGCCACCATCGACGTCAAAATTCTCGACGAACGCATCAAGGAATACCCCCCGGCCTACGCCACCCCCGGCGCGGCGGGCATGGACCTGCGGGCCTGTATCGACATGCCCTTGAAGATTCATCCCGGCGAAACCCATCTGATCCCCACCGGCATCGCCATCCACTTGAACGACCCCGGCCTCGCCGCCATGATCCTGCCCCGCTCTGGCCTGGGCCATAAGCACGGCATCGTGCTGGGCAATCTGGTGGGCCTGATCGACTCCGACTACCAGGGCGAAATCTTCGTGTCCCTGTGGAATCGCGGCAAAGACAACTTCACGCTCAACCCGCTGGATCGCTTGGCTCAGCTGGTTGTCGTACCCGTGGTGCAGGCCAAGTTCAATGTGGTGAATGAGTTCGAGGAAAGCCACCGTGGAGCGGGTGGGTTTGGGAGTACGGGACATAAGTGACGTTGAACTAAACCGCTAGCGCGGTGGTGGCGAGAGTCACCCCCGCGTTTTGCATTTTGAGGGAGGGTCGTTCGATCCTGTCATCCGGGAATGTTCCCGAATTGACGAGGAGAACGACATGACTGAACTGCGCCAGCGGA